>NZ_CP042476.1:3099252-3409178 GCF_007993795.1 Antarcticibacterium arcticum
AGTGCAACATATTCATCCAGAAACGTTTTGGTTTTATGATGTTCTTCCTGATTTTGAATATACCTCATAACGCGGGGTAAATCAGTTTTAGAATAAGAAAAAGCACCATATCCAGATTGCCAGGAAAATTTACCGTTTATAATTCCTTTATTATTTATCCATTTTGAGGAATTTTGTTTTACTTGTTTCATCAAATCAGATAGCGATTGGGTAGGTCGCATACCTATTAAAATATGGATATGATCTGGCATTCCATTTATTTGCAAGACTTTATGGTTGTGATTTTGGATTATTGCGGTAATGTATTTATATAATTCAACCTTCCAGGAATTTTGAATTAAACCTTGTCTGTTTTGTACTGCAAATATAACCTGGATGTGAACTTGTGTATAGGTGTTTGCCATTTTCTGTGTCTATGATTCCGTACCTAAAGGCACGGTGATTGGAGGTTTATTCTCTTTTTCTACCCATATGGTGTTCCCTAGGGGACAAATGTTTAATCTGTAATTTTATTCTCTACCGTTCCATGGGCTGAAGAGATAAAAGACAAATCGCAACTATCAGGGTTTAAATTCAGAAATATAATATAAGCATTATTAAGTCCGGTAGGGACTGTCAAGGGGTAGAAAATTGATATAACCATATAAATCTGTGCCGTTAGGTACCGCATACAGATCCTTAAATTCAACTAAGCATTTTAATGAACCTTTTCGGAAGCCACGGATAAGACGCTGATTCCGGGAAAAATTCCTTCTACATCTTTTGATAAAAATCCTTAACCAGCTCTATATATTCAAGCGTGTATTCATGGCGGGTAATTTCGATGATAAGTTCATCTTCACTTATATCTTTTTCTGAAAATGACAATTGCAGTAAACTTCTTTTAATGGGAGAATCCTGGGTGCCGCGCACTCTGGTGATCCTGCTCGGGAATAAATTGTAGCTTTTGGCTATTTTCAGAAAGTTCACTTCTTCCGTAAAAGGAATGATCACCGCCAGCGCTCCTTGATCTGAAAGGAGGGAAGTCGCATATTCCAGCAGGTCTCCAAAGGGAAGAGAATCTGAGAACCGTGCTAAATTCCTCGATTCGTTTTCGGTCTTATAATTTTCAGCATAAAACGGCGGATTGGAAATTATGAGATCATATTTTTCTTCGTCCTGCATTTCTTCAGCATACTCATCGAGCGATGCATGATAACAAAACAACCGGTCTCCCCAGGGCGAATTTTCAAAATTATCTACGCATTGTTCATACGCATCATCATCTATTTCAATAGCGTCTATAAGCCCTGCATCACTGCGCTGCGCTAACATAAGGCCAATAACCCCTGTTCCGGCGCCAATGTCTAAAATAGAATAAGGATTGTGCAGTTCCACCCATGCGCCAAGCAAAATCCCGTCTGTGCCTATCTTCATCGCACAGCGATCCTGTTCTATTGTGAATTGTTTGAATTTAAATGCCTGGCCGGAGATAGTAGTGAGTATTGAGGAGTGAGTATTGAGTAAAAAACTATTCTATAGAATAAAAAATATAACCTTGAACTTTAATCCTTGAACCTGGAATTTTAACTCCTCCTTATGGGGTAGAGGGATTACAAGTAAATATCAATCAAGCCTTCCGGAGTATCAAAATAAATGGTCTTGTTCTTTTTGTCAACTTTGGAGATGAAATCATCATTTACCGGAATAAGGATCTCTTTTCCGTAGTGCTCAATTTCAAATAAGGGTTGTGCCCGGTTGTCGTTAATGCTTTTAATTACGCCAATCTTTCCGTAGTTGATATCATCAGCAGTATATCCAATAACCTCGTGGAAGTAGAATTTATCGTCTTCCAGTTCAGGAAGTTCAGAGAGTGGCAGGTAGATGTCGCAACGCATAAGTTCATCGGCATCATCCTCGGTATCCATATCTTCAAATTTAACCCGTAGCAGGTCGCTTTTATGAAGGGAACTTTTTAAAATAAAATATGGAACCAGATTGTCGTTGTAGTCAACGAAAACCGATTCCATATTTGTGTAAGCTTCGGGTTCATCGGTATCGAGTTTAATCAAGACCTCTCCCTTAAAACTGAATTTACTAACGATAGTACCCAAATAGAAACATTCCTCTTTAGTCATCGCCAGTGAAGTAAATTAAGCTTCTTTTTTCTCTTCTGCAGCAGCCTCTTCAGCAGTTTCTGCACCTTCGTTCACAACTTCTTCTTCAGCTTCACCTTTTTCTGCTTTAGCAGCAGCTTCGGCAGCTTCATTAGCGGCAGTTTCACGTTTTGTATTTGCTTCTTTTTCGGCTTCAAGAGCTTTTTTCTTGGCAGCTTCCTGCTCTTTGCTCAAACCATCTTTTTTAGCAGATACTTTGTCTTCTTTTTCATTCACCCAGGCCTGGAATTTCTCTTCGGCTTGTTCTTCAGTAAGAGCTCCTTTTTTCACACCACCGGTAAGGTGATTTTTAAGAAGGACGCCTTTGTAAGATAGAATGGCACGGGCAGTATCAGTTGGCTGCGCTCCGTTTTGTAACCATTTTACCGCACCGTCAACATCAAGCTCGATAGTTGCAGGATTGGTGTTAGGATTGTAAACACCTATTTTTTCAAGGTATCTTCCGTCACGTGGTGAACGGGAATCGGCAGCGATGATCCAGTAAAAAGGTTTTCCTTTTTTACCGTGTCTTTGTAATCTAATTTTTACAGGCATAATGATTAATTTGTGAGGTCCCCGACCTCTGTTATTAATAAGGGCGCAAAGATACTATATTATTTTAATCAAGACATAGTTTTCTGACTTAAAGATAAATAAAAAAATAAAGTTACAAAACGGGTGTGGAGGCCAACCTGAATCTAAAGAAATTTAACTCTGGCTCGCAAAATTCCCAGCCTATGTTAAAACCAACCTTAAGGAATATTAAACCCTGTTAAATAGTGTGATAAGCTTACAGGGAGCTTGTAAATTTGGGAGTGTTGAAATTAAAAATCTTTGATTATGAAATATGCTGAAGAAGTTGCAGATAAGTTAAACAACTTGCTGGAAAAAAATTATGATACTGAAAAAGGGTATAAATATGCTGCCGAAAATGTAGAGAATCCGGAATTGAAATCATTCTTTAATGAAAGAGCACAAGAACGATACGATTTTGGCCACGAGTTAAAATCTGAAATTAGAAATTTTGGAGAAAGCCCTGAAAAAGGTTCCAGTTTTACCGGAGATGTGATGCGGTCCTGGATGAATTTAAAAAGCCATATTTCTCCAAATAAAGAAGAAGCCATCCTGGAGGAAACTATAAGAGGAGAAAAAGCCGCGGTAGAAGAGTATAATGAGGTAATGAAAGATGTTGATATGCCGCCTTCTACACAAAATGTTCTAATGAAACAGCGTAATGCCATAACCGCAGCATTAAATAAAGTACAATCATTGGAGTTAAGAGCTTCCAATAAATAAAAATTGAGTTTGAATTAGCCGAAAACCTTCCAGGTTGTGTGATAGCGCATAATCTGGAAGGTTTTTTTATTTATTCAAATATTTAGTTAATAAATCCTCCCCGGGTCTTCCCTGTCAACGTGTAAATTTTATTATTTTTAAGCCGAAAGTTTGTCCCTCAACTTCCGGTTGCCCATCCCTGATAATCAGCCGGAAATAAAATATTCCATATTACATGTACCTGATTTTTGATACTGAAACTACCGGCCTTCCCAAGAGATGGGATGCACCACTTACAGATTTTGACAACTGGCCGCGGTGTATTCAAATTGCCTGGCAGTTGCATGATGAAATGGGGAACCTCATAGAGAATCAGGATTATCTTGTAAAGCCAACCGGTTTCAATATCCCTTTTGATGCTGAAAAAATTCATGGGATCTCTACCGGGCTTGCTGAAGAAGAAGGAATTCTTTTAACCGAAGTTTTGGAGAAATTCCGGATCGCCCTGAGCAGGACAAAATTTGTGGTGGGCCAGAATGTAGGATTTGACCTTAATATTATGGGCGCCGAATACCTGCGGGAAGGCCAGGAAAATCCGCTGGAAAATTTTCCTGTGCTGGATACCTGTACAGAGAAAACAGCCGAATTCTGTAAACTTCCCGGTGGCCGCTACGGCAAATTTAAACTGCCAACCCTTACAGAGCTTCATCAGGAGCTTTTTTCGCAACCATTTGCCGAAGCACATAATGCCACTGCCGATGTGGAAGCAACCACCCGTTGTTTCCTGGAGCTTATAAGAAAAGAGGTCTTTACAAAAGAAGAACTCGATGTTCCCACGGACTATTTTCAAAATTTTTCAGAAGCCAATCCAAAACCTATTCAGCTTATAGGTTTAAAACATATCAATCTTAAAAAAGCTTCCGAAGAAATAAGGAAAAAACTTCAGAAGGCCGAAGGCGTTGAGGTTATATCTTCCGAAGAAATAAAGGAAAACCTTGAAAAACTGGATGAGGTAAGGTTTTCACATTTGCACAATCATTCCCAGTTTTCAATTTTACAATCTACTATGAGTATTCCCGCACTTATCCAGGCTGCGGGAAATGAAAATATGCCCGCCGTAGCACTTACAGACCATGGTAATATGATGGGTGCCTTTCATTTTGTGAAGGAAGTTGGCAATTATAACAGGGGGATAAAAGCCAAAAATGAGGCTGCCCTGGCTAACAATGAACCCGCCACGGCCAGGCCTTTAAAGGCAATTTTGGGCTGTGAGTTCTTTGTATGTGAAGACCACACAGATAAAAGCCGGAAAGATAACGGTTACCAGGTGGTGATCCTGGCCAAGAACAAACAGGGCTATCACAATCTGGCTAAAATGGCCTCCATTGCCTATACAGAGGGTTTTTATTACGTCCCGCGTATAGACAGGGAAGTGATCAAAAAATATAAGGATAACCTAATTGTTCTTACCGGGAATCTTTATGGGGAAGTTCCGGGAAAGATTTTGAACGTAGGTGAAAACCAGGCAGAGGAAGCTTTGATCTGGTGGAAAGAAACATTTGGCGAAGACCTCTATATCGAATTAATGCGGCATAACCAGGAGGAGGAGAACCGGGTGAACGAGGTGCTGTTGCAATTTTCCAAGAAACACGATGTAAAAATTGTTGCTACCAATAATACCTATTATCGCGCCCAGGAGGATGCCAATGCTCACGACATTTTACTCTGTGTAAAAGATGGGGAAAAGCAGGCCACTCCTATAGGCCGTGGCCGTGGGTATCGTTATGGAATGCCGAATAACGAATATTATTTTAAGACAGATGCAGGGATGAAATCCCTGTTTAAGGACCTCCCGGAGGCAATTTCCAATATTCAGGAGGTTGTAGATAAAATAGAATCTTATGAGCTGGCCCGGGATGTATTGTTACCTGCCTTTGATATTCCTGCGGAATTTCTGGTGGAAGAAGACAAAATTGATGGTGGTAAGAGAGGTGAAAATGCCTATTTAAAGCATATAACCTATGAAGGCGCCAAAAAGCGATATCCAGAGATTACCGAGGAAATCAGGACCAGGCTGGATTTTGAACTTAGTGTAATTGAAAAAACGGGGTATCCCGGGTACTTTTTGATTACCGAAGATTTTATAAGGGCTGCACGGCAAATGGATGTTTCGGTGGGCCCGGGTAGGGGATCGGCAGCGGGAAGTGTGGTAGCATACTGTCTCTGGATCACCAATATTGACCCGCTAAAGTATGACCTGCTTTTTGAGAGATTCCTGAATCCGGACAGGGTAAGCATGCCCGATATTGATATTGATTTTGATGATGAAGGCCGTAGCCGGGTTATGGACTACGTTATTAAAAAATACGGCTCCAACCAGGTGGCTCAAATTATTACCTATGGTACCATGGCGGCAAAATCGGCCATCAGGGATACCGCCAGGGTACTGGACCTGCCTTTGAATGAGGCCGACAGGATCTCCAAGCTAATCCCCAACATGTCTAAGCTTGGGAAGATCTTTGGGGTAGATGAAAAGGAATTAAAAAAGAGATTTAGAAGTGAGGATCTTGAAAAGGTGAATGAACTTCTTAATATTGCCGATGGGGACGACCTGGAAGCACAAACAGTAAACCAGGCCAGGATCCTGGAAGGCTCTGTAAGAAACACCGGTATTCACGCCTGTGGGGTGATTATTACTCCCAGCGATATTACCAACTTTGTTCCCGTAGCCCTCGCCAAGGATTCAGATCTTTATGTTACCCAGTTTGACAACTCGGTAGTAGAAAGCGCAGGCTTGCTGAAAATGGACTTTTTGGGCCTGAAAACCCTTACCCTTATAAAAGACACGGTAAAAATTGTAAAAGGGAGACATGATATAGACCTTGATCCCGATAATTTCCCCCTGGATGATGTAAAGACCTATGAACTTTTCCAACGCGGGGAAACAGTAGGGATCTTTCAATATGAATCGCCCGGAATGCAAAAACACATGAAGGACCTTAAACCAACTGTGTTTGACGATCTTATTGCGATGAACGCCCTTTACAGGCCGGGTCCAATGGAATATATCCCCAGCTTTATTAAGCGAAAACATGGGGAGGAAGAAATAGCCTATGATCTTCCCGATATGGAAGAATATCTCAAGGAAACCTACGGGATCACCGTTTACCAGGAGCAGGTGATGTTGCTTTCTCAAAAGCTAGCAGGATTTACCAAGGGTGAAGCCGATATGCTAAGGAAGGCCATGGGTAAGAAACTGGTAGACCTGCTGGCAAAGCTGAAACCAAAGTTTCTGGATGGCGGGGAAGCTAAAGGTCATCCTAAAGAGATCCTGGAGAAAATATGGAAAGATTGGGAAGCTTTTGCTTCGTATGCTTTCAATAAATCCCACTCCACCTGTTATGCCTGGATCGCTTATCAAACAGCCTATTTAAAAGCACATTATCCTGCTGAATATATGGCCGCAGTGCTTTCCAATAATATGAGTGACATTAAGCAGGTGACTTTCTTTATGGAAGAGTGCAAGCGAATGAAATTAAAGGTTTTGGGGCCAGATGTGAATGAATCTTACTACAAATTCTCTGTAAACAAGGAATACGCGGTACGTTTTGGAATGGGGGCTATCAAAGGTGTAGGATCTGGTGCGGTAGCTACTATTATAGAAAACCGAAAGACCGAAAGTGGCCCTTACAAGTCTATCTTTGATATGGCAAAACGTATCGATCTACGGGCGGCCAATAAAAAAGCGTTGGAAAACCTGGCACTTGCTGGCGGATTTGATGGGTTCGGAAATCACCGGGCCCAATATTTCCATGCAGATGGAGATGGAATTACCTTTTTGGAAAAAGCAGTGAAGTACGCGGCAAGATATCAGGAAAGTGAAAATTCGGCCCAGGTGAGTCTCTTTGGGGAAGCCAGTGACGTACAGATTCCCGAGCCTGTAGTGCCACCCTGCGAGGAATGGGGGACCATGGAAAAACTGAAGCGCGAAAAAGAGGTGGTGGGAATATATATTTCGGGCCATCCTCTGGACGATTTCAAAGCCGAAATGAATTATTTCTGTACTGCCAAGGTTTCCGATTTTTATAACCTGGAAACATTTGTAAACCGGGAAATGGCCTTTGGTGGTGTAATTTCAGAAGTGCAGCATCGCATGTCCAAACAGGGCAAAGGATGGGCATCTTTTACAATAGAAGATTATTCAGATTCTTTTGAATTCAGAATATTTGGCGAGGAATACCTGAAACATCAGCACTTCCTTGTTCCAAACAACTTTGTATATGTGAAAACAATGGTGAAAGAAGGCTGGACAAATCGTGAAACGGGAGTCAAAGGTGAACCCAGGCTTCAGTTCAACAATTTCCAGCTGCTGCATGATGTGATGGATATGTATGCCACAAAGCTTACCATTCAAATGGATATTAATCATCTCCAGGAGCAACAAATAGAATCTTTGAAAGATATAATTAAGGCACACCGGGGAGATCATAATTTGAATTTTGTGATCTATGAAATGAAGGAACAGGTTAAAGTTTCAATGACCAGTAGAAAACAAAAAGTTAAGATTTCGCAGGAATTGCTTGATGCCCTGGAGGAAGTGCAGGTGCATTATAAACTAAATTAATCCTACCCTATCGCTTTAAGGGAATGAGCTAAGATGGGCGGGAGAAAAGTTTTGATGGTTAAAAAATAAATACAAATAAAACTATACAATACGTTAATAGCCAAATCCTATAGATTGCAGCGTAAGGATTAGAAAAAAAAATGACTATTTTTACATATAATACAAACAGAAAAACAAATATTATGGCTTTAGAAATAACAGATGCTAATTTTGAAGAAACCGTACTAAAAAGTGATAAGCCTGTAATGGTAGATTTTTGGGCGGCATGGTGTGGACCTTGTAGAATGGTAGGTCCAATCATTGACGATATTAGCAAGGACTATGATGGGAAAGCAGTGGTTGGAAAACTTGATGTAGATGCCAACCAGGAATTTGCCGCAAAATACGGAGTAAGAAATATCCCCACAGTGCTTATTTTCCAAAATGGAGAAGTAGTAGGCCGCCAGGTTGGAGTTGCACCAAAAACCACCTATGCAGAAGCATTGGATGCTTTGTTGTAATATATAGACATAAATTATAAAAAGGTCCTGCTGTGATGCAGGACCTTTTTGTTTTTAATAATTATCTTAGTAAGTATCAATTGCTTCGCATTAGAATTGGTAAGTGAATGTTTTAAGATGAATATACAACAGGAAGTACATAAAGCCGGAAAATTCACCAATCTGGAACTACTTGCAAAGCAGGTGGTAGAGGGGTTTATATCCGGCATGCATAAAAGTCCGTTTCACGGGTTTTCTGCAGAATTTGCCGAACATAAAATTTATAATCAGGGGGAAAGCACGAAGCATATAGACTGGAAACTGTATGCCAAAACCAATAAATTGTTCACGAAGCGATATGAAGAAGAGACTAATTTACGGTGTCACCTTATCATTGACAATTCCTCTTCCATGCATTACCCCAAAATGGCAACTTTAAACAGGAATAGCCTTAATAAGATAGGTTTTTCGGTTCTGGCGGCGGCCTCTATTATGCAAATAATGAAAAGACAACGGGATGCCGTTGGCCTTAGTGTTTACAGTAACACTTATGATTTCTATGCACCCGAAAAAGGGAGTGAGCGGCATCACCAAATGTTGTTGAATGAACTGGAGAGGGTAGTATCAACTTCATCAGAAAATACTGCTACAGACAGTTATACCCACCTGCATCTCATAGCGGAAAAACTCAAACGCCGTTCGCTGGTATTTCTGTTTACAGATATGTTTCAGGCAGATAAGGAGGAAGAAGAACTTTTTGAAGCGCTGAAGCATTTAAAATACAATAAACATGAGGTGGTATTATTTCATGTGGTAGATAAAAAAAAGGAACTGGACTTTGAGTTCGACAATGCTCCCCGGCGTTTTACAGATGTGGAGACAGGAGCCCATATAGACCTTTATGCCGATAATTACAGGGAAACCTACACCACGGCAGTGGCCGAATATTTTACGGCCCTGAAAATGCAGTGCGCCAAATACAGGATTAAATATGTGCAGGCAGATATTGGGGAAGATTTTGAGAAGATACTCACCACATATCTGGTAGAGCGCCAAAAATTTGGTTGATCCGGGTACCTTGTTTCAACTTTTTTTGAGCTTATAACCGGTGAATTTTCTAATTATTAAAAATAATTAGATTTTTTTTTGGCGCTATCTATTTGAGAAACACAAATTTGAGAGGGGTAGGAAGAGGGGTTGGAAACAAAATTAAAAAAAATGTTTGTGGAATATAAAAACAGCTGTATATTTGCCCTCGCAATCAAGCAACGGTCTGGTAGTTCAGTTGGTTAGAATACCTGCCTGTCACGCAGGGGGTCGCGAGTTCGAGTCTCGTCCAGACCGCAAAATTGCAAAAGAAAACAAGCTCTAAGAAATTGGAGCTTTTTTTTGCGCTATAATGAAGTTGTGTTGTGTGTCCCATTTATTTGGGATATGTGGTTGAGATACTAATTCTATTAGTATTGAGCCAATGAGAAGCTTTTTTCCATACTATTGGAAAGAGGCTTTTTTGTTTTTAGAGAGGTTTGAAACTTCCTCTACAATTTCTGTATAGGATGAGAATTCACGATTCCGGTTTTTATGGAGAGTGCATGTTCATTGCCATTATAAAAAAAGCTGCCTCAGTTTCTTGAGACAGCTTCTAAAATTTAAATTTAAGGCTAACTTATTCCTTTAGGAATTGTTCGCTGAAAAATTGCCCGGTTCCGGTTTGAAGCTTAAGCACATACATGCCCTGATATAGGCCCGAGACATCAATGGATTCCTTGTTGTTGACAGATTTAAAGTTGTAGGTCTTCATCAACTTACCGGATACATCATAAATTGCAATTTGCCTTATGGTGTGATCTTCAATTTCAACATTAAGATTGTTCACCGCTGGGTTTGGATACAAAGTTAACTGAGTTTTATCCTGTTTCGCGGTAGAATCTGGTTCCTCACTAACAAGCATTTGTGTTTCCTGGGTTTGTGGGGTACCTGTAACACTCACTTCTTCAAAAGTGGCTACCGTGGTATTTCCACTTTCTCCCGAGGTAACTGCTAGGCCCAGAAATAGGTCACTCGTTGTATTGAATTTAAAGGTACCCATTAATTGCCAGTTGCCATTTGTTGATGATACATAGGAGGAAACATCTTTTCCATTGCGAACAATTCTTATGTATTGGGGTATTGCAGAAGCCTGAGGAGTTCCCGTAATTGTGCCGCCTGTTGATTTTCTATACTGAAACCCAGTGGTAGCACCGGTTAAACCGGTACTCATAGTTGTCATTGCAAATTTTGAGTCGGCCTGTAAAGTTTCTCTTATCATCACGGCCGCCTTGGCGCTACCAGTAGTTCTTTGCAATCCTGTTACCCGCGCAATAATTTCCATATCTCCGGAAAGTTCCTGGTAAGTAAAATGAAATGCATCAGATTTTCCTGAAATTCCGGTTCCTGCAGCGGTGACCTCAAATGTGCCATCCATATAGCAAAGATCTCCGGCTGTATTCGTAATCCCTATATCAGCTGTTTTCCAGGGGCTGGGTGCAGCTATACAGTAATCGAAATCTTTCACAGTACTCAATGTCCCTGAACCCTTAAAAGTTCCGGTAAAGGCTCTAAAACCATCTGCAGCATTTACTTCAGTGAGTACTCCGTTGAGCTGGAAATTTCCCTGTCTGTCATTGGCGTCGTCAATATTTTGGCTGTCAACCTTTATAGGGATCAATTCAGCAGGAACATCGAAAGCGGCTAACTCGTCATCAGTAAAATAAAGGGTGATATCATAGGGGGCATTCTCATTTGTGGCGCTTATACTGAAGGCTTTGGATGGTCGTGCGGTAGAGATATTTGAAAATGTTTGAAAGCTGTTTCCTTCATCTATTACGGCCAGGGTTACACAACCAAGATCTTCAGATGCATTTTCAATTTTAGCAATAAGCGCCTGGTCTGTCTCACTTAAGAAATAAACAGTACTTCCAGTATGTACTGTAGCTGTTGCCTGATCATTGGCCTGAGTTTCAATACCGGCAGGTAACGCGGTAATTTTTACGTTGTCTATTGTAAAACTGAATTCTGTACCCACCAGGGTATCATTAAACCATCTCCAGCCCAAATAGAAGGATTTACCGTCCAATTCACTTAAGAGCAAGCTGAATAATCCACTTGCCGGGGCCACTCCCGCAGCATCTCCCACAAATTTTTCTACTGAAGTATAGTTTACCCCATCTAGAGAGAACACAAATTCACCATAATCATACAGTATACTGGGATCGGGATCTGTTTCTCCTCCTGCTTCCCAATTAAAACTCACCGTAATATCACTTGCTCCCGCAGCGTTAATTAAAGGAGATCGTAAAATGGTATTTGAACCAGATAGTTGGTCATAATAAGGGGTATCAGTTGTCCCGTCAGTTACATAAGCTTTCCCCGCTGCGGTGAGGTTACCATTGGTTTTCCAGGTATTCACACCTTCAGTTGCCGAAACTATTGACCAGCCTGCCGGAATTCCGGAAACCGAAAATTCTTCAGTAGGTAAAAGATCAAAAGTTTCTTTTCCTGTTCTTGGAGCGAAATCATTATCTGAGATCCCAAACTCCTGCTTGTGAAATTCTCCATTATAAACAAAGGAAAGTACTATGGACTCACTTCCTTCAATCACAGCGTCATCATATACCGTCACCTCAATATGTTTAATTTCAGAACCATTAAAAGTGAGATTTTGGGTAGAAAGATCAAAATCCTCCCCCAAAGTTGCGGTACTTCCAGCCAGGCTAAGGGAAATAGAAGCTGATGGAGATACTTCCACGCCCTGGATTGCTATGGAATAGGTATTAAAGTCTTCACATCCATTTACTAAATTGGCTTCATTATAGATTTGAATATTCTTATTATTGAAAGTAATGGTGTTAGGTTCCCCGGTGTTGTAGGCATCTCCAATATCTACAGCATGCCAGGCATTTGTAGTTTGTTGCTCCTCGTGAGAACCAATTCCGTAAAGCGTTTGAGCCACAAGAATTGAGGTAGCGCGCATATCGGCAAATTTGGCATTAGGCGAAAGCATAGTTTCTGCGATGTAAGCAATTTGAGAGGATTTCTCAAAACCTAATCCTACTACCGTATAAGAGTTCCCGGCATCTGTAACCTGATCATCGGCCGATTGTTTTTGGAATCCCGGTGAGAAGTTCTGTCCGCTCCCCGCAACCATGAAGTAGTACCATTTGTTAAGCACACCGCTATTGGTATGTACTCCACATTGATCATTTGCCAGGGTAGGAGTTCCACATTCAGGTTCTATCCAATTTTGACCTCCATAAGAATCTGGATCTCCTGCAGCTTTAGGGTCATCCATCCAGCGTAAAGCTCTGGCACCTGCTTCTCCCGGTTGTAATCCTCCATCCCGCTCATCAATCTGTTCACCTATTCCCCACGGGTCATAATTAAGGCTGCCATCAATATGGGTAAGCACATAATTCTCTACGGCTGCAGCCCAAATGTCAGAAAAACCTTCGTTCATAGCGCCAGATTCTCTCTGGTAAACCAGGTTTGCAGTAAATTCACAAACCCCATGTCCTATTTCGTGGGCACAAACATCCATAGAAGTAAGTGGAGCAAAGGATCCATTTGGGTTTGTACCTCCCTGGTAACTCCCATCACCATAGGTCATGGCCGAACCATTCCAGAAAGCATTGTCATAGGCATCCCCATAATGCACAAAATTTAAAACTTTTGTTCCCTTGTTGTCATAGCTAAACCTGTTATGAACATTTTTCCAGTAATCCAGAACAACCTCTGCTCCCCAATGGGCATCCAGGGCTACATCGTCATTGTTGGTTTCATTGAAAATGGGATAAATATTTGTGGTTGAAAAATTGTCTTTTCTGTGCTCGGCTGCCGTCCAGTTGTTATCTGCAGTTTCAGAATGAAGGAGACTGCTATCCCCATCGGCAATAGGTTCAGCGAACATAGTGAGTGCAGGAATACTTAAAGGTAATCCCCCTTTTCCTTCGTAAGAAAATGTTTCATTTTCAATACCGCTGGGTGTAATACCTTTTAAAATAAAATTTCCGTTTTCATCTTTAGATGTATCAAAATTCCTGTTCCCTGCATATCTGGTATCTCCAGACCCTGTTAAGAATACTTGTACAGGAATCGGGTTTTTTGTGCTTTTCAGGGTTTTTACCACATCATTTTTTGTATGAATTCCATTTGCATGTTTTATAATAGCATCAACCAATAAGATCTCACCGGTATTTGCGTCAACATACACATCATCACGGGACAGGGGCTCAGCAGCATAAATATCAAATTTATACGCCAGGGAAATGTCAATGCTTGAAGTAGCATAATTATCTACCAGTACTAATTCCCCTTGAGGATAAAGCTCGGCATAAGCCGCGGTTTTTTCCGGCGAATCCTCCAATAAATCGAGGGTTTCCCAGGCGTAGGTTAAAGCACCGATATGATCTAATGCTTTGTTTAATGCTGCGTCCTCACTTAAGCTGGCAGTAGTGTTAAGGCTGGCTGGCAAATTGTAGTATTCTGCAGTATATGCGAGGACTATATCTTTTCTGGAAATTGATTTAAACACCCCATGCTCAACTTTAATTCCATTATAATATTGCTGAAATCTATGAACATCAAAACCATTGTTGCTGGTAGTGGCTTCAAGTATGAAAGTGGTTTCCCCTGCAAGACCCAAAATTTCTGTTAGAAAACCCGGAGTGTCAAAAACAGAGAGAGGAGCTGCCGAGTGATCCATAATAATTTGAGAAGGGGTTTCCCGAACCGGGTCCATTATAAAACTTTTAACCCGGGATTCGTTGCGTAAATTCTCGGTAATTTGTTCGGTAGATGTTTGAGCCTGAAGGGAGCAAATTCCTAAACTCCAAAAAACAAATAAAAAGGTAGGGCTCTTTAGTAGTTGTTTGATCATTCTGTAAATTTTAAGTTAGTTAAGTTATTAATGAGATAAAAAAGAAGGGATTTGGAACCTTTTATAAATGTTAAAATTTAAAACCAAATACGCTTTTCAACCTCAGAATCTCTAAAACTACTTGTATCATATGAAGTCAGATCCCAATTTTTTGTCAAACATTTCTTAATTTATTCTTAAACCCTTATAAAAATGTTTTTCAAATTAACTTTTAGAATTGGCAAATTGAGGGGAAAGGAAAAAATGGAAATGAGAAACTTCGGGGTGAACACAGGCTTTTTACAGGGAATAAAAAAAGATTTTCATAACATTTAATTTCTTTCTTACAATGACGAAATTGTATCATTCAAAAAATCAAATCTAAATTTGTTAAACGACGAATTGATCAAGGAATGAAAAAAATGATATTATATAGAGGAGAAAGAAAGTTCAATTATATTAGGCTACAGGAAAGATTTAATAGAAACTGACCGGGGCTATTTATTACTGAGGCTGATCTGGTCAAAAAATTTAAAAAAAGTTCATTATGGATCGTAGATCATTCGTTAAAAAAAATATTGCTGCTTCCGCTTTATTGGGTTTGGGTGTTAACGGGATATATGCCTCGGAATTAGGAAATTTAAAGCACAAGCTTCCGACTAAAAATTTTAAATTGAATTACGCCCCGCATTTGGGAATGTTTGAAGCTCATGCCGGAAGTGATCCTGTAAACCAGCTTAATTTTATGGCCGATAATGGATTTTCAGCCTTTGAGGATAATGAAATGAGAAGTCGTTCTGCGTCGGTTCAGGAAAAGATGGCTGTCACCATGTCCAATAGAAATATGACGATGGGGGTTTTTGTGGCTCATGATATTTATTGGACAAAGCCTAACCTTACCGGTGGTGACATAGCATTGAGGGATGAATTCCTGAAACAGATTGAACAATCTGTTGAGGTTGCAAAAAGGGTAAATGCAAAATGGATGACTGTTGTCCCCGGTTATGTTGATAAGCGAAAAAATATGCAATACCAAACGGTGAATGTTATTGAATCTTTAAAAAGAGCATCTGAAATTCTGGAACCACACGGAATCATTATGGTGCTGGAACCCTTAAATTTTAGGGATCATCCGGGCCAGTTTTTATCTGAATCTCCACAGTGCTATCAAATTTGTAAAGCTGTAAATAGTCCTTCTTGTAAGATGCTATTTGATATTTACCATCAACAAATCCAGGAAGGAAATTTAATTCCAAATATAGAAGCAAGCTGGGATGAAATTGCCTATTTTCAGGTTGGGGACAACCCGGGAAGGAATGAGCCCACAACTGGTGAGATAAATTATAAGAATGTTTTTAAATTTATTCATTCAAAGGGTTTTAATGGCGTAGTAGGTATGGAACATGGAAATTCAATAGATGGAAAGGAAGGGGAACTGGCAGTTATAGAGGCATATAAAAAGAGTGATAATTTTTAGTAATGTAAAAGATGGGGTATTCCTCCGGGAACTTTTAATTTAATTATTGAAACTTTAAATCCTTATAAAGAACAACCAAACCAAATTTTACCAAAATATATGAACACAACTCCTGAACATAACGAGCGCATGGCCAAGTTGACTTTTGCATCTGTTTATCCTCACTATTTGACCAAGGTGGAGAAAAAAGGAAGAACAAAAGAAGATTTACACCAGGTGATCTCCTGGCTCACCGGCTATGATGACCACAAGCTTAAAGAGCTAATAAACGAAAAAGTAACCTTCGAAACATTTTTTGCAAACGCCAACTTGCATCCCAACGCTTCTCAAATAACCGGATTGATATGTGGTTACCGGATTGAAGAAATTGAAAATCCTTTAACCCGCCAGGTTAGATATTTGGACAAGTTGGTAGACGAACTTGCGAAAGGTAAAAAAATGGAGAAGATTTTAAGAAATTCCTGGGGGCATGCTCCCAAAAAAAACTTGAATCCAGGTGCGTGGGAAAAGCTCACGGTATGAGACCGGAGTAGCAAATTGAAACATCTGGCAGGAAAGAAGGAGATTAAATTCCCTTCCTTTTTTTAATTTCATTCATAAGGTCTTCCAGATAATCTGTTTGAACCTCTTGTATTTCCAGAAGTTTCTTGTTTTGATGCACCAGTAAATGGTCTATTTTTTCTGAAAGCAATTTGATCTCCAGCTCAGCTTTCAGGTTGATCTGGTAATCGTGTTCCCCGCGTTGCCGGTCTTTTTGTTCCAGCCTGTTCTGGCTCATCATAATAATAGGAGCCTGGATGGCTGCGAGGCAGGAGAGAAGCAAATTCAGCAATATAAAGGGATAGGGATCAAAAGCTTCAGTAGAAAGAAACCAAATATTCACCGCGATCCATATTAATATAAATAAAAAAAAGCTGATGATGAATAACCAGCTACCTCCAAATGATGCAATCTTATCTGAAAGTTTCTGACCGGTGGTAAGTTGGGCTTCAATCTCCTCCTGTATATTTTCAGATAAGACAGCATTGTTTTGAATAGCCTCCATCACACTGCGATCTATCTGGTCAAGTTCCCCTCTCTCCTGGAGTATAAGGGAAGTGAGGTAAAGCCTCCTGTACCTGTTCAGTTCTTCAATAGAAATATGGTCCTCTAAGGAAAATCCCGGAACTTCCCTGCTTATAAGCTCAAAGATCCCCTGCCGTATATCTGCCCCTTTTACCGCTTCCCCTATTTTTATACGTTTCTTACTTATATAACTTTTCATTGAGCAAAAGGTTTTAGAGGTTAGCATACCGGAATGCGCCTATCTAATTTAAGAAGAAATTTTCTTAGGATCACGGCATCTTCATTTTCCACTTAAATAAAACCTTAAAAATTGGGAGTGGTTTTGAGCAGGACACCATTTCCCGTAAAGTAAAGAATCACTTATCTTACCGACAACCCTATAGGTATAAACCTGCTCGTTAACCCAAAACAATTTCAATGTCCTTCAATATAAAAAGCATTCCCTACTCCATATTAGAATTAGCAAGTGTTTCAGCCGGGTCCAATCCTGCTGAGACTTTTAAGAACAGCCTTGATCTGGCACAACATGCCGAGGATCTGGGGTATACCAGATTCTGGCTTGCCGAGCATCATAATATGGTGAGCATTGCAAGCTCTGCCACCGCGGTGCTTATTGGCCATATCGCTGGTGGGACCAAAAAAATCCGGGTGGGTTCCGGCGGAATTATGCTGCCTAATCATTCACCCCTAATCGTTGCAGAGCAGTTTGGGACCCTGGGTTCCCTTTTTGCGAACAGGATCGATCTGGGCCTTGGCCGTGCGCCGGGGACTGATCAGATAACCGCGCAAGCTATTAGATCTGACAGGATGCAGGCCGTTTATAAATTTCCGGAGGAGGTAAGCCAGATCCAGCAATATTTTTCTGCTGAGAACCATTCTTCAAAAGTTCGTGCTACTGTGGCTGAAGGGGTGGAAGTTCCCATTTATATTCTGGGCTCCAGTACAGACAGTGCGCACCTTGCTGCAGAAAAAGGTTTGCCCTATGCATTTGCAAGTCATTTTGCGCCGGCGCAACTCTTTGATGCCCTCAATATTTATTATAACAACTTCCGGCCTTCAGCCCAATTAAAAGAACCCTACACCATTGCCTGCATAAATATTATCGCTGCAGATACTGATGCTGCTGCGGAAAGGATCTCTACTTCCCTTATTAGAATGATGTATGGGGTGCTTACCGGAAATATCGATTATATGCAACCTCCTTCAGAAATGACGGCGGAATTAAAGGAGCTTTCCGAAAATCCCGCTTTTCAACGGATGCTGAAATATGCTTTTATTGGCAGCAAAGAGACGGTTAAAACAAAGACTGAAGAATTTCTTCAAGCGACAGGGGTTAATGAGATCATGGCTGTTTCTCATATTTATGATCACAACGACAGGCTGAGGTCTTATAAATTGTTTTCTGAAATCATGAACGGGAATTGATCATTTGATGGAATGATATTATGTTTAGATGCTATGATGGTTGGATGATATTATGCCTCCGGAGCAAATGGAAATTCGTTTAGAATTTCCCAGGTTCTTCCGTTATGGCCCAATAAAAAGAGGCTGTGCACGGGGAAAATATCGATGAAATCCCGTTCCCTAAAAACCGACCAGGCTTCTTCAAATTTCTGCTTTTTCAAATCCCTTGTTGCTATGGTGATATGTGGATGATATTCCCTCTGAGGTTTAGCAGGAAATAGGGGCTGCGCATTTACATAAAGCCGGTTGAAGAGGTTAGTAAGCGCAAAACTGTTTATTACGTCGATGAAGATCACCCGGGGAGGAAAGGCTCCAAAACCATTCAATTGCAGTTCAAAATTATTTGTATTTTCAGCGGTTTGCCTTAAAACCTGGATCAAAGTAACCTCAGCTTCCTGCTGCATCTTAAAAGGTGGGATTAAGGTAATGTGGGGTGGTAATTTAAGGGCGTGATGTGAATTATAGGTTTTTGCAAAACTATTTTTGATCTCTTCTAACTTCAGCTTTAAATCATTTTCCGGGACCAGGGCAATGAAAAATTGTTTCATCCCACACTTTTTAAATTGATGATTATCTCTACATATAAAGTTATATAATATTTCAACATAGCGTTGTGTTATAAAAAGTTGTGTGCATTTTAAAGGGATTGAGGAAGGAAAACTCAGATAATCTCTGTTCCGGGGCCTTTGGCAAAGTTCTTGAACCTTCTGAAACTTAACCATAAAATATTTAGAATGTTTAAATCAAAAAAGATCGCAGGATTGATGTTAACCGTTTCAATGTTTGCAAGTGCTGCAGTTTTCGCCCAAACTCCTCAACTTCCCCAACAACAGCAACAGCAGGTTGAAGTAAGTGATGCCGAACTGGAGAAGTTCGCCACCGCTTTTCAACACGTGCGTGTGATATCTATGGAAGCGCAACAGGAAATGGCCGGGGTTGTAACAGATGAAGGAATGGAGATCCAGCGTTTCAATGAGATCCACCAGGCAACAATGGACCCAGATGTAAAAGTAACGGCTACTGAGGCTGAAAAGAAACAACATCAAAAGATAATTACCAATTTGGAAACTATCCAGGCCGGAGTACAGGAAAAACTCGAAAAGGTTATTGGTGAACAGGGTATTACTCCCGCGAGATATGAGCAAATAGCAATGGGTCTTCAAAATGACCCTGCACTGCAGGAAAGGCTAAAAAAGACTTTCGATAAATAATAAATAGCCCCTCAATTTAGAAAAAGGTGACAACGCGTCACCTTTTTTTTATGCTCTTTTTTAAAATATTTCATCCTTTCCCAGGATCACCAATCATACCCCCAGAAAGATCTCCGGGATCTCTTCAAGCTTGAAATTCCACAAAACAGGAAGCACGTAATAGATAATCAGGCTTATAAGGAGAATGGAGAAGAAGTTCATCCAGATCCCGGTTCTTATCATATCCGGGATACGTAAATAACCCGATCCAAAAACTACCGCGTTTGGTGGAGTAGCAACCGGAAGCATAAATGCGCAGGAAGCTGCAAGAGTAGCAGCAACCATAAGTAAATAAGGATGCACATTCAGGGCTAGTGCCATAGGCGCTAATATGGGCAACAGCATGGCGGTGGTTGCAAGATTTGAAGTAACTTCAGTTAAAAAATTTACCGCGGCGATTAATATAAGTACCAGCAGAAAAAGCGGAAGGTTTTTAAGGCCCACCAATTGCTCCCCAATCCATATTGCGAGCCCGGAATCGCCAAAAGCTTTTGCAAGGGCCATTCCACCTCCAAATAAAAGGATGATCCCCCAGGGGATCCTTACCGCATCTTCCCAATGCAGCAATCTCCTTCCGGGTTCATCGGCAGGGATTACGAACAACAGCACTCCTGCCGTCATGGCAATAATGGTGTCATCTAAAAAGGGTAAATATGGGGTAAGGAGAAAAGATCTTGTGATCCAGGCAAAAGCGGTAAATCCAAAGATTATAAGCACTTTTTTCTCCTGAAGTCCGAGTTTTCCTAATTGTGCAAGAAGGCGTTCAACTTCGGCAGTACCCCCGGGAAATTCTTTTTGTTTAAAACTAAAGGCAAAGGAAGTGAGGTACTTCCAGCAAATAATAAGCATCACAACAGAAACCGGGACACCCAGCATAGCCCACTGCAAAAAACTTATTTCTATCCCGTACAGTTCCTGTACTATCCCCGCAAAAACCAGGTTGGGCGGGGTGCCAATTAATGTTGCTATCCCACCAATAGAAGCGCTATAAGCAATGGCAAGCATCAGGGCTTTTCCAAAAACAAGATTCTCATCTTCCCGGGTATTGGGGTTGTCCTGCAGTTGCTGCACAATAGCTATACCAATAGGAAGCATCATTACAGAGGTGGCGGTGTTGGAGATCCACATAGATAAAAATGCTGTGGCAACCATAAATCCCAGAATTATGGAGCTTATATTAGTACCAATAAGCTGAATAATGGAAAGGGCTATACGTTTATGCAAATTCCATTTTTCAATTCCTATCGCCAGCATAAAACCTCCCAGGTAAAGGAACACGTACTTATGCCCAAATGCAGCGGTAGTTGTTTCTATATCAAGAGCCCCGGTAAGAGGGAACAGGATAATGGGCAGGAGAGCGGTAACAGAAATTGGCACCACCTCTGTTACCCACCACAATGCCATCCAGATTGTAACGCATAATACATCCCAGGCAGGTGCCGGCATCGTTTCAGGATGACCAAGGAATTGTAAAATTATAAAGAGGAGTGGTCCCAGGAAAAGAACAACTGTTTTAAACGGCCTGTTCATAAAATACGTAAACTTGATATTTCTTAATTATTTTGATGTTGAGGCCTGGGCAAAATCAAGCACTGCGTTCCAAACCCGGAAAACGTTTTGGTAACAAATTTTTTCAATGTCCTCATTTGAATATCCCCTTCGCAGCAGTTCAGCTATTAAATTTGGAAAATGGGAAACATCTTTAAGACCTTCAGGGAGAGAATCGCCCACCCCGTCATAATCTGATCCCAGTCCCACGTGATCTATTCCTATAAGCTGCACCACGTGGTCAATATGATCTGCTACCTTGGCGACATTGGAGAATTTATAAGGATTCTCTTTTCTGAATTGTTCTATATAAGGTTGAGCCGCAGAATCATTTTCGGTTAATCCTTGTTTTTCCAGTTCGTTTTTAAGTTTTTCATTAATACGGTTTCCTGATTCCTGTGAGTCGATATCTAAAAAGTCTGATCCAAAATTGATCTGAATCACTCCGCCATTTTCTCCCAGCGCTTTAATAAGCTCGTCATTCATATTCCGTTCAAAACCCGGGGTGAATTTTTCGGCTGAAGAATGTGAAGCGATCACGGGCACCTTTGTAACTTCCATCACATCGTGAAAAGCATTATTGGAAATATGGCTTACATCTACCATGATCCCCACCCGGTTTATTTCTTCTACCACTTTCCTCCCGAAGTCACTAAGCCCCCCGTGGGTAGCAGTGGTATCATAGGAAGCATCTGTGATCTCATTATCTTTTCCGTGGGACAGAGTGATGTATCTTATGCCCCGATTAAAGAAATATTCTACATTTTTAAGATCGCCTTCAATAGGCGCTCCATTCTCCATTCCCATAGGTAAGGAGATCTTCCCGGCTTTAAAGTTTTTTTCAACATCGGCAGGACTGTTGGCCAGGGCAAAATGTTCAGGATAGGTGGTGGTTATAGATTGAACAAGATCTATTAGAGAATCGGCCAGGGCTTTTGCGCCGCCGGTTTCCTGTAATTCAGCAGGGATATAAATACTCATAAAAGGAGCATCAAGTCCTCCTTTTTTGGCCCTTTCAAGATCAAAATCTCCAATACCAGCATCTATAACCGTACTGCCATTCTCCAGAGTTATAAGATCGATTCCTTCACTTTTTAATCTGTAAGGCAAATCCACGTGGCCATCTGTAATAATAAAAGCATGAGCCAGCGAATCTGCTTTCCGAAGCAAAGCTTCTTCAGCTATTGCTTCATTATTGATGTCCTTATTTTGATTATCATTTTTACAACCAATCATAGCAATGGCAAGAAAAGGCAATATGTGTTTAATTTTCATATGTATTTATTTCTAGAGGGAAAGGTATTTATTTTTGCTGAACCACCTGGTTCCATTATGATAAAACCCGGAAGATGATCCTTCCGGGTTATTTTATCCAATTTCTGTTACATTTTTACGCCCGGAAGGTTTGCCGGTTTTTTTGTTTGCCATAGAAATGGTGTCGCTTTTTTATTCTCAGGATGTATCTCATCAAGGGTTCCTGCCTCATAGATCACTCCATTCTTGATCACATATTTGACACTATTGCTGTTCCGGATATTTTCCAGCGGATTCTTATCCAGAATTACAAGATCGGCAAGTTTTCCCGGTTCAATACTTCCTAGGTCGCCGTCAAGTCCCAGGCTTTCAGCACCCAAAAGAGTCGCAGTTTTTAAAGCTGTGTGAGGTTCCATACCCCCACTTTGCACACTCCATAGTTCCCAGTGATATCCAAGCCCCTGCAACTGACCATGGCTTCCGATTCCTGCGAGTCCGCCTTCCTTAACCAGGTCATTCATGAATTTTGCATGTTTTTGAAATACATGCTCTTCTTCCATAAACCAGGCACCTCTTCTTCTTGCTTTGGAAGCTAGTTCTTCATAAGGAGTAAAATATTGCAGTTTTGGGTCTTTAAAAGGTTGTTCTGTAGCGTAATAAAATTCCTCTGCCCAGGGCCCGCCATATGAAACCAGCAGGGTAGGGGTAACGGCCATTTTTGACTGCGCTATGGATTTTACTGCGTCCTTATAAATGGGATAAATAGGCAGCGAATGTTCATGACCGGGATACCCATCCAGCATTTGGGTCATGTTTAATTTAATATCAAGTCCACCTTCTGTGGTTGGCATCAATTCCAGTTCTTTTGCTGCCATAATAACCCATTGCCGCATTTGCCGGTTACCCACCAGGTACATTTTGATGGACTTTGTATTGTAATACTCGCTGTACTGTTTTAAAACATTTTTGGTGTGTTCAAGATCCTTAAGCTTATATCCCCAGAATCCAACTCCCGGGCCCGTGCTATAAACCCGGGGGCCGTGCAGCATTCCGGCCACTATCATATCTGAGTATGTCAAAATATCTGTAGTGCCCGTTTGCGGATCACGGGTGGTAGTTACCCCATACGCCAGGTTGGCACTATAGATCCATACCTGATTCTTATGCACCTCCCGGTTAGGCCACATATGGGCGTGCGTATCAATAAATCCAGGGGTCACTGTTTTTCCGGCTGCATCAATTTCTTTAGTGCCCCGGGGTACTGTTAAAGATCCGGTTGATCCCACAGCTTTTATTCGGTTATTCTCGATGAGGATATCGCCATTCTCAATTACTTCATCCCCCTTCATGGTTATAATACGGGCATTTTTAATAAGTGCTGTTCCCCGGGGAATAGCGCGCTTGAATTTCAGGTCTATTTTAAATTCTTCAGCCAGGAAATTTTTTTCTTTTTCATCCTTCTTTTTTTCATCCTCCTTTTTCTCTACTTCGGCCTCGCCCTTTTTCTTCTTTTCTTCTTTCAATTTTTCACCAGCCTTTTTGGCCACCATCACGCTGTCATCAAATACTTTCGCTTTATCAAGATCATAGATAAAATGGCTGGAGCCTAAAGACCAGTGAACTTTATTGGATCCAGAGGACCAGGCCGGGAATTCCCCGCCAATCTCGGTGAGTTGTTTGGCGGGAAAGGAGGCTTTCTCCACATTTGCCACAGATACTTCTGCAGTAGTGCCAAATCGTGGGATGAGCACAGTATAAATATCATTATTTATCTTGGCCAGCGCTCTTTTTCCATCGGGAGAAATTTTTATTTCTGAAGGTTTGGAAGCCTGATCCTGAGATTCGTTATAATCTTCTACTTCAGCAAGGATATGTTCATGTAACACATCGGAAGTGCCGAAAGTGGTAATTCCTTTGATCTTTAAATGAGTTTTCTCATCTGTTCCATCCCATCGTATAGACATTAGCTGATCCTCCTTGTTCACATAAATGCGGTCATCTACCGTAGTGAAATGAGGATTAAGTCTTCCTTTTGATTTGGCGATAAGGTTTACCTCTCCTCCATTGGAGAGGATCCAGGCGAGATCTTCCCTGGCTCTGGAATCAAATCCGCTGTTGGAGGCCCGGTAATTTTCTGCAGTTCCCCTTGTAAATGCAATACGGTCGCTCTTGTAGGACCATGCGGGATTACTGTAAATTCCAGGGGATTTTGTAAGTCGGGTTAAGTTTTTTCCATTCACCCCAACTTTATACAAATGTCCCTCCTGGGTTTCCCAGGTTGTAAAAACAATTTGCTTGCCATCCGGGGACCAGGCAGGGTGCGCTTCAGTAAAATCGTGGCTCGTAAGCCTGCGGGCTTTTCCGTTAGGAAAATCCATCACGTACAGCCTGTTAAGTGCGGTAAAGGCAAATTGTTTTCCATCTGGCGAGGGAACTCCATCTCTTATTTGTGTTACCTGAACTTCTGGAGAATCTTCTATAGGATATTTAAAGGACACGCGGGGTCCCAAATCAATTTTCAGGTCTACTTCAAAGGGGATCTCGGTGGCGTTCTTTCCCTCCAAAGAGATATTGTAGATCTTCCCGCCGTAGGAAGCGATAAGGGATTTGCTGTCTGGTGTAAAGGACATGGCGGGCAAAACTCCCAGGGAAGCAATGGATTCCTGGTCGTCACGTTGTACGGGATAGGCCAGCCAGTTCTCATCTCCGGTTTGCAGATTTCTGGCTACAAGGCCGGTCTCAGTTTCGAATCGACTGCCATACACCATCCATTTTCCGTCTGGTGACAATACCGGCGTAAATGCCGACCCATAACGGGAGGTAATCACTGCAGTGGTAGCATCTTCCATATCATAGGACCCAATTTGGTATTGGGGTAATTGGGCGTTATAATTCCATCCGCCTGTCCTTCGGGAGAAATATATGGTCTTCCCGTCATGGCTAAAGGCAGGGTCAATTGTTTTTAGATTTGCAGGTTCTTTGATCAATTGGGCCCCGCTTCCTCCATCCTTATGGTAGAGGTATAATTTAATATTTCTTCTTCCTTTGGCTCCCACAATATAATCCCCGTCCGGTGACCAATCTGCTGAAAAGAAATTCTGGTTGTTATCCTCTGTAACCTGTTTCATCTCCTCGGTCGCAAGGTCCATGGTCCAGATATTATCTGAGCCGGTTTTATCTGAAATAAATACCAGCGACTTACCGTCCGGACTAAATTTTGGGTGCACCTCATACGCCATGCCTTTGGTAAGCTTTTTAGCTTTTCCACCTGTAACCGGTATGGAATAAATATCTCCCATCATATCAAACACAATTTGTTTCCCGTCTGGACTTACATCAAGGGAAATCCATGTGCCTTCATTGGTGGTGAAAGAAATGTTGCGTTCGGGTTTTAAAGGGAGTTCTTTGGTTTTCACAGTATCCTGAATAGCGATACTGTCCTGGGCATAAATTGTAAAACTTCCGGTTAACAGGAAAGTAATTACAAAAGCAAAAAATTTGTTCATGGAATGGAGTAAATAAGTGAGAATAAAATTTTTGCAGCAATATAGGAAATTATATTACCTAAAGATAGACCTTAAAAGGCTTTATAGCAGGATAGTGCAAAACTGTCTTCAAAAATCAAAATGCAGGGAGAAATGTGGAAACAAAAGGAGTAGGTATTCCAGGGCATAAAAAAAGGCACCCCTTCGGGTACCTTGTTCCTAATTATTTTATAAAAAATTATACTACTATTTGTTTTTGGCCGGCGGCATCGCGGTTATTTTGGGAAATATCTTCTACCGGTTTTAAATTCTCCCGGCGTTTTCTGTTTTCAAAGAAGTTATAAGCAAGATAACCAGCACCTACCACAGCACCAATTCCTACTCCTACCACTCCGCCTCTTCTAATAGCCGATTTTCCTAATTTTAAAGCAAGGGCTCTTTTTCCCCATTTCATTCCTTTATCCATTATATTGCTCATAATACTTATTTTAAGATTAGTTACTCTTATTAAAAAATTCTTGAAGTACTAATATCGGGGATTAATAACGGAGTCCTTGTTAAAAGGGCCTCAAATAACAGAGTTTTAACGACTTTTTAAAGGCAAAACGGCTAAGCTTCCGGCGGATCTTTTCTTCCTCTCTTCTCAAAATAATTAATGATGGACGGCGCACTCAAACCGTGGACCACTACTGAAATAAGGATCACATAGGCAGTAATAGCATAGAGTTCAAATTTGTTGTCAAAATCATTGTACTGTGTAAATGCCCAGGCCAGGTAGAAAACAGAACCAATTCCACGAATACCGAGAAAACTTATTGCCAGTTTGGTTTGAATTGAATCCTTAATCCCGGCAAGGCCAATGAGTCCTGCAAGGGGCCTTATGACCAGCACCATCAACAGGGCAAAGAATACCCCTTTCCAGTCGGTAAGGGTCAAAACCCCGTTTAAAATAGAACCCCCAAAAAGTATGATCCACACCACCAGCAGTAGCCTTTCGATTTCGTGAATGAAATCGTGCATTTTCTTTTTATAATCGCCACTTATCTTTTCATAATATCTAAGCGTGATCCCTACAAAGAATACAGCCAGAAAGCCGTAGCCGTGAAGAAGCTCTGTTACACCATAGGTCATAAACGTAAGTGAAAGGGATACAAAACCGTCAAAAGTTTTGATTCCGGTGACCACATTAAGCCTGTCAAGTAAAAAGCCAATTAACCGGCCAATTACTATACCCAATACCACCCCAATAATTATTTTGAGCAGCAATTTGTCCCAAAACCAATTGGAAAAATTGAGTGCGGCCCAGCCGCCGGCTTGGGCCACCATTACGGCCAGGTATGTAAAAGGAAAAGCCATCCCGTCATTAAGTCCGGCCTCGGTAGTAAGCGTGAACCGCCGCTTATCTTCCGGTTCTTTTTCCCGGGTGGGTTCATCCAACTGGATCTCGGCGGCCAGAACAGGATCTGTAGGTGCCAGGATTGCCGCCAGTAAAAGTGAGGAGGGAACACTTAATGCCAGAAAATACACCCCTAGAAAATAGGCAGAGGCAATGCATATAGGCATTGTTACAAAAACTAACAATAAGGGCCTTTTCCAGGCGCGGTAGGAAAATACCTGACCTATTTTTAATCCCGCTCCCATAAGGGAAATGATCACAATAGCTTCAGAAAAATACATTAACCCGGTGTCATTCCAGAGTGGATCAGGCCAACTTAGGGGAGTGCCCAGGAAATAAAGCAGGAAACCAATAAACAATAAAATTATAGGGAAACTAACTTTTATTCTTTTTGAAATAGAAGGGAGCCAGGCCATCACCAGGGTCGCAAATCCCAAAGCCGCCAGGATTAAGTAATGTTCTTTCATAGGTTTTAAAATTACCAATTTAATCTGGGCAAGGTTACAGCCTTAGGAAAAGTGTAACATTTAAAAGATCTTAGATAAGCCGGGTCTTATTACTTTAATTCTGAATTCCTAAGGGAGAGGAAAATTATATGTGCAGAAGTTTGTGAAGTGTATGGGAAAATTTCCTGCAGCTTTTAGATAGCACAAAAATATAATGAGTTTGAAAAATAATAAAAAACCCTCCCCAAAGAACTGGTCCCGGGGAGGGTTTTTTATTATTTGCTCAGCAAAAGAAGTTCACTGCATACCACCTCTGTGATATACCGCTTCTGGCCTTCTTTGTCTTCCCAGGAACGGGTGGTGAGTTTTCCTTCAACGGCTATCTCTTTTCCCTTGTTCACAAATTGTTCAATGATCCCAGCGGTCTTTCCCCAGGCTACCACATTGTGCCATTCTGTGTGTTCCACTTTTTCACCCTTTGCATTGGTGTAATTGTCATTGGTAGCAATAGAGAATTTTGCCAGTTTCTTTCCGGTTTCCAGATTTAAGATCTCAGGATCTTGTCCTACTCTTCCAATCAACTGTACTTTGTTTCTAAGTGCGTTCATAATAATAAAATTTAATGGTTAAACAGTTAATACTATTGCATCTATTGATCCAACGGTACAAACTTATAACAGGGAAAAACAGGGAATCGGTTGCTAAACAATTACTTTCGTTTGCAAACGTTTGTAATCGTTTGTACACGGAAAAATTAGCTATGTAGCTTAGGTGCAGGCAAATAAAATTTTACTTCAGAACCGCTGAGAAGAAAATATTAAAATTTTTTGTATCTGAATAATTGGAGTGTTACACACAGGGTTCCGGCGCATTTTTCAGCAAAATAATAAGGAGTGTACAAAAAATAACAAGAAAGATCCGGAAGCTGATAATGCTCATATTTCCCGTGCTATCTTCTGGGTATCTTTGTTGTAGTTAAATCCTAAAGCTTCAAATATGACAATCAATATACAATATGTGAAGATGCCCTTTAGCGAATCGATGACCGAATTTATCATTAATAAGCTGAATAAATTGGGAGATAGATACCAATGGATCGTGAAGGCCAAAGTATTTTTTAAACGAGAGAACGATCCTTCCGGAAACGGCAGGATTTGCGAAATAGAATTAAGTATGCCCGGGTCACAAATATTTGCATCAAGCAGTGAACACAATTTTGAATTAGCCGCAAAAGAAACCACCCTTGAAATTGAAAGACAGCTTCAAAAAAGAAAAGCTGTTTTAAAGGCCCATTAAACCGCCGCATCGCAACCGGCATTTGTTTTTAATTGTTAATTAGGTTTGCAAACCCATTGAGAAAATCAATGGGTTTGTTTGTTTAAAACAACACCTCTCGAAAATCCCAAACCTTCCAAAGGAATAATATGAGGAAGCCAAAGGCCACCATAAACTCCATAAAACTAGAGGCCAGAAAACCTATAAATGAACCAAAAGCAGCTTTCAGGGCGAGTTTCCGGTCGCTGTTATTCATTATTTCCCCAATAAATGCCCCTACAAATGGGCCAATGATCACTCCAAAAGGAATGGGCGCAATAATACCTGCCACCAAACCAATAGTGGCACCAATCATACCCGCGCGGCTACCCCCAAAGCGTTTGGTGCCCAAAGCGGGAATGATCCAGTTGAGCGCGTAAATAAATACCGCAACTATAAAAGTTAATCCCAAAAACCAATAATCCATAGGAAGGGAAGGGGCCAGAAATAGCAGTAATAACCCAAGCCAGGAAACAGGTACGCCCGGAAGCACCGGTAGAAAGCTACCTAAAATTCCCACGATCATTAAAATACCTCCCAGTGTTACTAATAGCAGATCCATTAGTTTAAGCGGTTTTTAAAATTGGGGTTTTCAGACAAATCCTCAGGATTTTCAATTTTTTTCGCCGCTTTACGTTCCCTAATGAATTGTAAAAATTCCGCGATCTTCTCATTGGAAGCCGAATCCAGGAATTCGTTAAATTCCTTTCTTAACTGGTCTTTCTCCTTACTGTCCATTGGGTACTTACTTTTATATGTGATTCTCAAAAATACATATTTAAAATTTCTGCCTTCAAAAGGAAAGCTTAAATAAAATTTTCAACTAAATTATTAGGTCAAACTAAAAACTTAGTTTATATTTGATATTGTAATTAAGTATTAACTATAAAAATCACCCGTTCTAAACACCTTTCTTTCGGGATGGGTGGGGTAGGGGATTATGAAACAACTCACCAAAGCCGAAGAAGAGATCATGCAAATACTTTGGCAACTTAAAAAAGCCAACGTTGCAGAGGTTATTGAAGAAATGCCGGAGCCAAAGCCGGCCTATAATACGGTTTCCACAATTATCCGCATCCTGGAAAGCAAGGAATTTGTGGGTCACGAGAAACAGGGGAAGGGTTACAATTATTTCCCGTTGGTAGATAAGGAAACCTACAGCAACCAAAGCATGAACAAGCTTATGGATAATTATTTTAACGGCTCCTTTAAAAGCATGGTGTCATTTTTTGTAAAAAAGAACGACCTGGACACCAAAGAACTGGAAGCTATATTGAAGGAGATCAATAAAAAAGAAGAATAATATGATAGCTTATATTCTAAATGTCGTCCTGTTTCAACTCCTTTTTTTACTGGTGTATGAAGTAATGCTGAAAAAAGAAACCTTTTTCAGTTACAACCGCTGGTACCTGCTTGCAACATCTGTGATTTCATTATTGTTGCCGCTGGTAAAAATTGAAGCGTTTGCATTTTTTATTCCTGCGGAAGCTTTGCCCGGGATCTCCACGATCTGGCTGCCGGAGGTTCTTATAGGAGAAGCACCCGCTGCAGCTTCAACTTCCATAAATACTGAAGCCGAAATATTAAAGGTCAACTGGTGGCTCGTTACCTATGGTACGGGAGTGGCTGCGAGCTTGTTTCTATTCTTCAGAAAGTATCAAAATTTAAGCAGACTGTTCAGGTTCAAAACCCTTACTGCTGAAGGAGAAGTGCGTATCATTGAAATTCCCAATTCCACTTTGGCCTGCACCTTTTACAGGACCGTTTTTATAGGAGACAAGTTAACAGAAACGGAAAGACAAAACATTCTATCCCATGAACTGGTTCACGTAAAAGAGGGGCACAGCCTGGATCTCATTTTCTTTGAAGTACTTAAAGTGGTCTTTTGGTTCAATCCTCTTGTATATATCTATCAAATTAAAATTGCCGCCGTGCACGAGTTCATCGCCGATGCAGCCGTGGTTGAAACTTCCGGGAGGCGCAGCTATTATGAGCAGTTGCTCAACAGCGCCTTCAACACCAAAAATATTTCATTCATCAATCAATTTTTCAATCATTCATTAATCAAAAAACGAATCGTTATGTTACAGAAATCAAGATCAAAATCAATTTCAAAAGCCCGGTATTTTATTGTATTCCCTATAATACTGGCTATGCTCACAATTGTGGCATGTTCTGTAGAAAAACTGCCGGCTGAAGCTGAAATAACTAAAAGTGAAGAAAGGGCGATCTTCATAAAAGTCGCCGATTTCAAAAACCAGACAGCAGAAGAAAAAGAGAGAATTGCAAAAGCCCTGGAGGGAATGAGCACAAATTCAAACTATGACCAGGTTCATATCACAGATGGGAAAAAGAGTATGATTATGGCAAAAGATCCTTCCACCGGACGACCTCAAATTGTAATTGAAAATATTGAGGGGGGAATAAAAACTGAACGCAGAATAAATCCGGATTATAAAGATGACGCTCTCCCCTTTGCAATAATAGAGGAGGTCCCAGTATTTTCAGGGTGCGAAGCACTGCCCACCAATGAGGAACGTAAAAAATGTATGGCAGAAAAGGTTTCGGAATTCGTAGCAAGGAATTTTAATACCGGCTTGGGGAAGGAATTAGGATTAAAAGGAGTAAACAGGGTTATTGCGGTATTTAAAATAAGTTCAGATGGAGATATTACAGATGTTCGGGCCCGAGCTCCACATCCTGCTCTTGAGGCAGAAGCCATAAGGGTGATTTCAAGCCTGCCTCAAATGACCCCGGGGAAACACGAAGGAAATAATGTAGCGGTTTCCTACTCCTTACCTATAGTATTCCAGGTAGCGGAGAGCGAAGAGCAAAAACAAGGTCAGTAGGTTAACCTTATTTGCAAATTATAAACACCGTTAAAAACTTCCTCCCATTCGGGGAGGGAATACTATGAATAAATGGTTTTATATATTTATAATGTTAGTGGTTAAAGCCGGGGCACAAACCCCGGCTTTAACTTTTGCAGATAGCTTATACGCTGTTGGTAATTCTGCGGAAGCTATTAAAACGCTGGAAGAGGTCTCTCCAAAATCTCCAGTGGTATATTCAAAACTAGCCAGGTACCAGAGTGCCACAGGAAATCTGGATGCCGCCCTTACCAATTATGAAATTTTACTCAATCAAGAGCCCGGGAGGGTCCTTACCGCGATGGATTACGCCGCAACCCTAATTAAAAAAGGCCGATTAGAGTCGGCAGACAGTTTATATTCCCTGCTTTCTCAGAGCTATCCTAAAAATGCCAATTTTGTTTTTCAGCAGGGCGTAATAAGGGAATTACAGAAGGACAGTAGTGCGATAGATTATTTCAAGCAAGTAATACACCTGGACAACACGCATAGGGAGGCACTTTATAAACTGGCAAAAAATGAATTACAGCGCAAACAATACAATATGGCGGTATTTTACAGCCAGATGGGTTTGGAGCATTACCCTACCAATGCCTCCCTTCTGTCAATTCTGGCACAAACCTATATGCGGCAAAACAGATACCATCTTGCCATTCCCACCTTTGAAGAAATTATAGCGCAGGGGCAGGGTAATGAATTTGTGCATTCCCGGTTGGGTTTTGCATATTATAATGAGGGGTTTTTTGAAAAGGCGATTGAGAATTATAAATCTGCCCTGGAATTTGAGGACCGGAATTCTGATTCTCATTATAACCTGGGAAAACTTTATGCACTCACCGGCGATCTTGAAAGATCTGAAACCCATTTGCTTATGGCGATCCTTATTAAAAAGCAGCCGGTAGATGCGGAATACTTAAGTTTAGGATTAACATATAAACTTAAAAAGGACCACAAGCGCGCACTGGAATATTTAAATAAAGCCCTGGAAGAAAATCCCGGCAATGAAAGGGCTCTTTATGAAAAGGCGGTAGCAGCCGATAATTATTTTAAAGACCTGCAAACAAAAATTGATCATTACCGGGCATATTTAAATAAATTTGAAGGGAAAGGGAATGACGATATGATCTATTTGGCAAAAACCAGGTTGAGCGATTTGAAAAAGGAACAGCACCTGAGTAAGTGATAATAGCGCGCAATACCCTTCTTTTTATTTCACGGGATATTCTATGATGTTTACGAAATGAAAACAATTGAACAATACTGGAAAGAATTTCAGGCAAAGAATCCTTGTTATCTAAAGGAAGAACAGCCGCACTCGTATTACTATTGCGACAACAAAAAGGATGCAGATGAATGTGCGGAATTGGTTGTTCAAGGAATTAAACAAGCCACATCGACCTCTGTTTGGTGGTTTAAAAAATTTAATGAAGAATTTCCGGTTCCCGGGGATCTGGCAGTAATAACCAATTGGGAAGGCCTGCCTAAGGCGATTGTAAAGACAACCCGGGTGGAAATTGTCAAATTTAAAGAAATCACCCCGGAGTATGCAATTATAGAAGGAGAGGGGGATAAGAGTTTGGAATATTGGAAAGATGTCCACTGGAAATACTATTCCAATGAAATGAAGGAACACGGCGAAATACCTTCAGAAGAAATGGAGATTGTTTGCGAATATTTTGAAACAATTGGTTGAGCCAGGTCGGGTAATTGCTGGGATAACTAATCGAGTAGAGCTCCCCCTCAGTAAAATTTATTTTACTTTTTCTATTGAAAAGAAGCAAGGTCTTTAAATATCTTTTTTCTTTAGGCGTCTATTGCCTAAGTATATTCCACTTATAGTAGCCAGCGGAATAAGAATTAGGGAAATTGCATAGGCCGTACCTACACCATCTAAAAGGGAGGTGAATCCCAGCCTCGCCATAAAAAACACACATAGAGCACAGGCGGGTAAAACAAGGAGTAATCCGTATGCCATATTTTGAAGAGGGAATTTAATCCTGTAAATAAAACCAGCACTAAAAAACACAAGCAAATCTAAAAAATTCTGAAAGGGAAAAAATGCGTAGATTATTTTGATCATTGCGAGTACAAAGCCGAAGGCTAACAAAATTGTAACGGTCCCGGAGTTAGTCTTATTCATTTTGCAGTATATATTCCCAATTTAGCCTAGCTTCTCAAGTTGCCAATTCAAAATCTATCAATAATTTTCAACCCAAAAGAAATATTAATCAAGGCCATTAATAAATTCTGGAATAGACTTGAAAATTTTAATATGAGGAAGTTGCTTTGTGCTGTCAAGAGATTGAATGCGTGCGCCCAGCAGGTTTAATTCTCTTGGCTGGTCCTGACAAAGTTCGGCATCAAATTCACTTATAAAATCGGCCACCTCCCTGGGAGATACCGTTAGATAGCTTATAAATTTGGGATTGGGATGAATTTCCAGCAGATACTTGAGATCCTTAATGGCAAAGCTGGGCCCGAGATAAATAGTTTTCTGTTTATAAAAATTAAGCTCATAATTAAGAAAAAGCAACCCAAGGTCATGAATTTCATTTTCTGGAAGAAACAACACATACAGGTCTGAGTCTGTATTCACTGGCTCCAGTAAAGCAATGTTTTCATTTATCTTTTGCTTAATAAGCATTGAAACAAAATGTTCGTGTACCGGCTTTATACTATGGGTTTGCCATAGTAAACCAATTTCTTCCAGTAAGGGCAGGAATATTTCGTGAAATATTTGTCTAAAGGATTTTGTGGCAAGTAATTGTTTATAGGTCTTATTAAATAATTCCTCATTGAATCCCAACATGGCGATTTTAAAGGAATTAACTGCCCTGTGCTGCACGCTTTTAGAAGCTGCAACTTTTAACGCCAGTTGTGCAGCTTCCTGGTGAGACATCTTTGAGATCCTTGAAATTTTATAACCGTTATTGTTTAAAAAACTCACGTTCAAAATCCGTTGCAGGTTTTCAATACTATAGGTTCTTATATTGGTAGGAGTTCTTTCTGGATCAAGAATATTATAGCGTTTCTCCCAGATACGAATAGTATGGGCTTTGATACCGGTAAGGTATTCAAAATCTTTTATGCTGAAAGATTGTTTGATAAAGTCCATGAGCGCTGGTAAAGTAAAACAAAACTAAATAAAATATTAATTTACAGGGCAAAAAAAGAAAATTCATAGGTACAAAAGAAATGATTTTCAAAACTTATATTGTCCGGTCAAAGACTATTTTATATTATTAAATTAATTTGTAATTGAATTCTTTAAATTCTGAAACTAATGAATCCTGAAATAAGACCATATGTTCTGGCAGAAACCAACTGGAAAGAGGTGAATAAAGAGAATTATTCCATGGGTATTCTACCCTGGGGGCTACTGAAGCCCATAATTTCCACCTGCCTTATGGTACAGATAATTATCTGGCCGAAGGGGTTGCCATTGAAGCTGCACGTAAAGCCTGGGAACAGGGATGTAAACCTCTGGTCTTGCCTACAATACCCTTTGGGGTGAATACAGGGCAAATGGGGGTGAAATTTTGCCTTAATATGATGCCTTCCACGCAGTTGGTTGTTTTAAAGGATATAGTCCAGGTATTGGATACCCATAAGATAGATAAGTTGGTTATTCTCAACGCTCACGGGGGGAATAATTTTAAACAGATGATACGGGAGCTAAGCCTGATATATCCAAAGGTTTTTATTTGTTCTATAAACTGGTGGCAAGTGACAAATTCAAAAGTTTATTTTGAAGAGCCCGGGGACCACGCGGGAGAACTTGAAACAGCGGCGATGATGCATATTGCCCCTCAACTGGTCCTGCCTTTAAGTGAGGCAGGCGAAGGAAAATCCCGCTCCTTTAAGATCAAAGGCCTGAAAGAAGGTTGGGTGACCGCCCAGCGGGAATGGACCAGAGTAAGCAGGGATACCGGTGTGGGAGATCCAAAAATGGCTACTGCTGAAAATGGAAAAGCCTTCTTCGATAAAACTACCGATATAATAAGTGGGTTTTTGGAAGAACTCCATATAGCAAATGTTAATGACCTATATGAGTAACAGCGACCCGGCCGCTATTTCCAGATCCTAAAATTTCAGAATCCGGCAATGAAGAGTTCCTCCTTAACAAAAATGTATTTTGATTTGTTTTGCGTATTTTTGAGCTATAATACTCCTGAAAGATCCCTTAATGAGAATAAGATTATTCCTGCTGTTTTTAATTGGTTTGACGGGTTGCAAGGATTTTGAAACCAGGAAGATTACCTCAGAAGAGGTATTGGAGCTGGAAAGCCAAAGCCTCAACTGGAAAGAGGTAGATGAATATCCCGCATTTGAAAACTGCAAAAATATCACTGAAATTGATAGGGCCCGGGATTGTTTTGAGGCAACCGTGGCAAATTCGGTGAATGCTTATCTGGCGCGCCAGGAACCCATAGTTACGCAGGCTATAGACGACACCGTATTTGTTCATCTTGAGATCTCAAAAACCGGTTTTCCTACCATAGAGTCTATAGAGGTGGATACCCTTGTTACGAACCAGATCCCCGAGCTGAAATTGTGGATACAACAAAGTATAGATTCCCTTCCTAAGATATATCCTGCCAGTAAAAGAGGGATTCCCGTTTCAAGCATTTTTAAAATGCCTATTGTAATAAAGGCGGAGTAGAATTTGAGGCCTTTGGGTATAGGTTAGAGCGCGTGGAGATTTAGCCTAAAACCCATAACTAATTTCATCGTTTAAATGTCCTTCCTTTCCATTCATATTTTTTGAAAATAGACAAAATTGCTACCCCAGTAGAAAAAAATGGGTACACCAGGCTACTCCAGAAATAATGCCGCAGGACTTCTTTCCTTTTAAAGAATTTTGCCGCTGCGTAGAGCAACAGGAGATCTGATACAAATTTGAAAAGAAAGGCGATGAGAATGGGCTCGTAATCTACTATTTCCAGAAACGCGAGCACGCACCCGACTATAAGGCTAAAGTTCATTAATAACACCGCCAGGCCCGTGGTTTTGGCAAACCAACTTTTATATGCAGGTGTTTTAGCAGCCCAGCGTATGCGTTGGGAAATAAGAGCGCTAAGATCGGGTTCAGGTTTGGTTAGCACTATTGCTTCCCGGGATTTTAAAAAATCGGTCTTAAGTTTATGCTGAACAAATTTTTGAAGCAAAAACACATCGTCTCCACTTGAAATTTCCCCGTTACCCAGGAAACCTCCAACTTTCAGGAATGCGCCTCTATTATAACATAAATTAGCCCCATTGCACATAAATGCCTTTCCAATCCCAAAGCCACCGGCACCGGCAACCTGAAGGCTCAGTAGGTCCATTTCCTGGAACGCTTTGAAATATTTCATGCCTTTTTCCTGGCGTAAATTTTTTGCAGGAAAAACATAGGGTGAGAACATTACCGGGCCTGCAATTAATTCAGCTCCTGTTTTTTCTATCTTTTCATTAAAACCCTGCAACCATAATTCGGGGACTTCACAATCGGCATCGGTGGTGATTATATAATCAAAAGCCGCGTTTTGGATAGCGGTAGAAATTGCATCCTTCTTGGGTGAGCCAGTAACCCGAAAATTTTCCAGCAGGCTTATTCTTAGCTGGGGATTCTTCTGCTTAAAAGTCGTGCAAATTTCCCGTGATGCATCCCGGGAAGCATCATTTACCAGTAGTATCTCGAATAGGGATACGGGATATTTCAGCTTTAACAAAGAGTTGAATAGCTGCGGTAAGTTTCCCGCTTCATTACGGTAGGGTATAATAATTGAAAATCCGGTTTTGGCCGGAAGGTCCTTAATAGAAAATTGAGCTATCCTTTTCCACCCATAAAATAATGCTCCTATTAGAAACACATAGAGTATACTTAACAATCCAAGGAAAACACTCATAAGTTGCTTTTAAGCCGGTTCTCAAATATAGGAATAGCTAAGGAGAATTGTGTAGCTTTGTGAAGGCCTAAGAGGCCTGAAAAAATAACTTTTAAGTACTTACAATTAAGCATTTGCAATTGGTTAAAAGCGAAAGAATCATTTTAGGTATTGATCCCGGGACTACTATCATGGGTTTCGGACTTATAAAGGTGGAAAATAAGAAGATGCATTTTTTGCAACTCAACGAGTTATTGCTAAGCAAGTACAGCGATCCTTACATCAAACTAAAACTTATTTTTGAACGCACCATTGAACTTATAGATACCTATAATCCCGATGAGATCGCAATTGAAGCGCCTTTCTTCGGTAAAAATGTGCAATCCATGTTAAAGCTGGGAAGAGCCCAGGGAGTAGCGATGGCCGCCGGACTGTCCCGGCAGATCCCCATAACAGAATACCTTCCGAAGAAAATAAAAATGGCCATCACCGGAAACGGAAATGCCAGTAAGGAACAGGTGGCAAAAATGTTACAAAGCCTTCTTAATTTAAAGGAATTGCCCAAGAACCTTGATTCTACAGATGGTTTGGCAGCAGCCGTGTGCCATTTTTACAATTCGGGGGCAGTGAGCGTTGGTAAGAGTTATACAGGTTGGGATGCGTTTGTGAAGCAAAATCCGAATAAAATCAAATGACAATAAACAATTACCAATTAACAATAAGCAATTTTAAAAATTTATGAAAGATGCAAAAAGCAATCCGTTAGCGCAGAAATCATATTCTTTTGCTTTGCAAATTGTTTTGATTTGTAAAAGTTTAATGAATGAAAAAAAGGAATTTATACTCTCTAAACAACTCCTGCGCAGCGGGACTTCCATTGGAGCTAATATTGCAGAAGCAAATGGAGCTATTTCCACCTCAGATTTTTCGGCTAAGATTTCTATTGCATATAAAGAGAGCCTGGAGACCAAGTATTGGCTATCTATGTTAAAAGATGCAGAGTATATAAGTCATGAAGATATTGAAAGACTGCATCCCTTGGCAGATGAGCTTTCCCGAATTCTTTTTTCCATCTTAAAATCTACAAGATTAAAAAAGATCTAATTATTGATAATTGATTATTGTTAACTGAAATGTCTGGCATTTACATCCACATCCCCTTTTGCAAAGAGGCCTGTCATTACTGTGATTTTCATTTTTCGACTTCGGTAAAGAAGAAAAGGGAATTGGTAGAGATGCTTTGTAAGGAAATATTTCTGCGGAAGGAGGAATTGCCGGCCGGGGAGTTGCAAACTATATATTTTGGAGGAGGAACGCCTTCTTTGCTTTCTTCAGGAGAAATGAAAATGATATTTGACACTATTTATTCCAATTTCACTCTTGCCGAAGAGGCAGAAATTACTCTTGAAGCCAATCCTGATGATCTTTCGCGAGAGAAGCTGGAAATGCTAATGGCGGCAGGAATAAACCGGCTTAGCATAGGAGTACAATCTTTTTTTGAGGAAGACCTTCAGTTGATGAACCGGGCACACAACGAGGTAGAGGCCCTGCAAAGCATTCAATTGGCTAGGGAATATTTTGACAATATTTCTATTGATCTTATTTATGGAATTCCCGGGATGGGGGAAGAAAGGTGGAAAAAGAACATCCGGATTGCCCTTGACCTGGGGTTGCCTCATTTTTCCTGTTATGCCCTTACGGTAGAGCCAAAAACAGTCCTTAAAAAATTCATTGATAAAGGAATTATTAAACCGGTTGATGATGATGCTTCACGTCTTCATTTTGAGATCCTTACCCGTACCCTTAAAGATGCGGGGTATATTCATTATGAATTTTCCAATTTTGGAAAACCCGGTTATTTTTCAAGGAACAATACGGCCTACTGGATGGGGAAACCCTACCTGGGAATTGGACCATCAGCTCACTCTTTTAATGGAAATAAGCGAAAATGGAATGTGAGCAATAATTCCCTATATATAAAATCTCTGGAGAAAGGAGAAATTCCTTCCCAGGAGGAAGTATTGAGTATTACAGACAGGTATAATGAATACGTCATGACCCGACTTCGAACAATGTGGGGGATTTCTCTTAAAGAAGTTAATGAGCGGTTTGGTGATCAATTTTTTAATTATTTATTGGAACAGGCGAAACCTCTTTTGACCGGTAATTTACTGAAGCTTGAAAATGAACATTATCATGTTACGGAAAAAGGAAAATTTCTGAGTGATGGCATCGCTGCCGATTTGTTTTTGGTAAATTTGGAGGAGTAGGCAAACATTGGTGGAATTTGCTGGGATCTTAGGTGTTTGCAAAAAAATATTATTCGAAGGGAGATGAAAGGGAATAAATAGCGGGCTAAGCAATTTTATGAAAGCTAAAATAACAAACGATCATAATACATATATAGTTGATCTTTCCAAACCCCTGGATATATCCTTGAGCCTTAGAGGAGACGATAAGAATCCTGTGGCCTGGTACCTGGGGCATCCAAGAATTTTTCCGGTACGGGACGGCGATTTTGTTGGAAAGGTAAGTGAGGGAGCATCAACAAACTTCAATAATGTTCAATTTAATCCGCACGCTCACGGCACGCATACCGAGTGCGTGGGCCATATCACCAGGGAATTTTACAGTATCAATGACAGTCTTAAAACATTCTTTTTTACCGCGCGGCTTATAAGCCTGGAACCAGAAAAGAGGGGAGAGGATTTGGTCATTACTGAAGAGCAGATAAAGAGGGATTTAAGAAAAAATGAGGTGGAAGCCTTTATTATTCGCACCCATCCCAATTATATTGATAAGCGCTCGAAAAAATATTCCCATACCAACTGGCCCTATCTTGAAGAAAAAGCGGCAAAATATATTAAGGATTGCGGGATAAAACATTTATTAATTGACCTGCCTTCTGTAGATAAAGAAAAAGACGAGGGAAAATTACTGGCGCATAAGGCGTTTTGGGATTACCCTAAAAATACCCGTTTTGATGCTACCATTACAGAGCTTATTTATGTGCCTAATAAAATTGAGGATGGCGATTATATTCTAAATCTACAAGCCGCTTCTTTTGAGAACGATGCCGCCCCTTCCAGGCCGGTATTGTATAAGCCGGAAAATGATATGTAACAATCTGAAGTTATATAGATCCAATGGAAAAATCTCTTGTAAAAATGAATAAAATTTTAAAGCTGGAGGAACTGGCAATGTTCCTGGCCGGAATTTTTGCATTTAGCTTTCTGCCTCTAGCCTGGTGGTGGTTTCCGGTCCTTCTTTTTATTCCGGACGTTGGAATGCTGGGATATCTATATGATACAAAAACCGGCGCCTTTATTTATAATTTATGGCACCACAAAGGGCTCGCAATTGGTTTGACACTCCCCGGATTTTACTTGGATGACCTTTATTTACAGGTTGCCGGAATTATAATTTTTTCGCATTCCTCGCTGGACAGATTGTTGGGCTACGGTCTCAAATATGACAAAGGTTTTAAATTTACCCATTTGGGAGAGATTGGAAAACAGGGATAAGACTTAGGGTAAAGACCTGCCTGGGCTCATTAAATCTATCATTAAACAGGATCCCCAAGGTGGTATAGGTTCCCGGTCAATCCCATCCCTATCAGGATTGAAAAAAGGAGGGCGGCTTTTGTTTTCGGTGTATTAATTAATTTCAGATTTTTGTGAGAGGGCTTATAGCAGTGAATTCTGCTCAAATCAAAAGGCAATGCAAATAAAAAAGCCGCTCCCAGGGGAACGGCTTTAAAATATTTCTGAATAAACTTCCGAATAAAAAATTATCCCAGAGCTACTCTCTCAAATGCAACTACTTCAAGACCTTTGTCTAATGTCTTAACGTAATCTGTCACACTCATTTTGTTGTCTTTAATATAATCCTGATTGATAAGGGTGTTGTCCTTAAAGAAACGGTTAAGTTTTCCTTTGGCGATGTTATCCAACATAGCTTCCGGCTTACCTTCCTGTCTCAATTGATCTTTTGCGATCTCGATCTCCTTGTCAATAATAGACTGGTCTACACCTTCTTCATTTAAGGCTACAGGATTCATAGCAGCTGCCTGCATAGAAACGTTTTTTGCAACTTCTTCAGCTCCGTCAACCTTTGCGGAAAGACCTGTAAGAACAGCAATCTTATTTCCTGCGTGAATGTAAGAACCTACAAAAGGAGCTTCCAATGTCTTGTACGCGCCAATCTCAATCTTTTCACCAATAACTCCTGTTTGCTCAGTTAATTTATCCTGTACAGAAATTCCTTTGTAATCTGCAGCCAGTAATTCTTCTTTCGAAGAAGTGGCAAGGGCAAGATCAGCAAGGTCTGTTGCCAAATTGATGAATGCTTCATTTTTTGCAACGAAATCTGTTTCACAATTAAGGGAAATGATAACACCTCTTGTAGAATCTTCGTTTACCCTTGCAATAGCAGCACCTTCACTGGAATCTCTGTCGGCTCTGTTAGCTGCAACTTTTTGACCTTTTTTACGAAGGATCTCAATTGCTTTGTCAAAATCCCCTTCGGCTTCAACTAATGCTTTTTTACAATCCATCATACCGGCACCGGTAGACTTTCTTAAATTATTTACTTCTGCGGCGGTTATATTTGCCATGATGTTTAAATTTTTAGGTTTATAATAAATAAGTCGTTTAGTTTTTTGGTGAGAAAAGAACTAAACGACTCATAAAGGATATAGAAATGTTACTATTCTTCTTCTTCAGTTGAAGCATTAGCTTTTGCTACAGTCTCTTTTTTAGACTCTAACTTAACATCTTTCTGAGCCTCTTTCATCGCTTTTTTGTCTTCAGCATCTGTAGAAGGTACTTCTACTTCTTCTGAAGATTTTTTAGCTTTTGATGCTCTTGGAGTTCTTTCTCTTTTTTCCTCTTCATTACCATCTTCATCTTTGGTAGACTTTCTTTCAGAAAGACCTTCGATTATAGCATCAGAAAGGTAAGAAACCACTTTGTCAATAGATTTGGATGCATCGTCATTTGACGGGATCACGAAATCTACCTCACGCGGATCAGAATTGGTATCAACCATCGCAAAGATTGGAATGTTTAATTTTTGCGCCTCTTTAACAGCAATGTGTTCACGGGTAATATCTACTACAAATAATGCAGCCGGAAGACGGCTCATATCTGCTATTGAACCTAAGTTCTTTTCTAATTTAGCCCTTAAACGGTCAACCTGTAAACGCTCTTTTTTAGAAAGAGTATTGAAGGTACCGTCTTTTTTCATCCTGTCAATAGAAGCCATTTTTTTAACGGCTTTACGAATGGTGATAAAGTTGGTAAGCATACCACCCGGCCATCTTTCAGTGATGTACGGCATGTTAGCTCTCTCAGCCTGATCTGCAACAATTTCTTTTGCTTGTTTCTTGGTAGCTACGAAAAGTATTTTTCTACCACTGGCTGCGATCTTTTTCAGGGCCTCACCGGCTTCCTGCATTTTCGCAGCACTTTTATATAGGTTGATGATGTGAATCCCATTGCGTTCCATATAGATATATGGGGCCATATTTGGGTTCCATCTTCTTGTAAGGTGGCCAAAATGCACACCTGCATCAAGTAATTCTTTTACTTCTACTTTGTTTGCCATTTTTGTAATAGTTTACGTTCTGTTGAGACTAGCAACAACCAAGTGGCGATTTAATAAAAATCCGGCCTTGATCGTTTAGATGCTAAACTAACTTCCGCGGCAAGCGGAATAACAACAAAAATCTTATTAATTTTTAAATGAACTTGCGGGCAGTGCCCAGTAATATTAACGTTTGGAGAACTGGAATTTCTTACGGGCTTTCTTTTGTCCGAATTTCTTACGTTCTACCATTCTTGGATCTCTTGTCATTAAACCTTCTGGTTTTAAGACAGCACGGTTATCTGCATCCAATTCAACCATTGCTCTTGAAATAGCAAGACGAATAGCTTCAGCTTGTCCTGTGATACCACCACCGTATACATTTACCTTAATATCGAAGCTCTCTTCGTTTCCGGTCATGTTAAGTGGTTGCATTACTTTAAAAACTAAAGGACCTGTGGTGAAATAATCGTTAAGATCTTTTTTGTTGATAGTAATGTTACCTTTTCCTTGGCCAACATATACTCTGGCAACAGCCGTTTTTCTACGACCAATTTTGTGAATAACCTCCATTACTTAAGATCGTTTAGGTTAATAGTTTTAGGTTTTTGAGCTTTAAGATCGTGTTCAGATCCTGCATAAACCTTTAAATTACGGAATATAGTTGCACCTAATTTATTTTTAGGCAGCATTCCTTTTACCGCATTTTCAATTAACCTTTCCGGGCCTTTATTGAATAATTCGGTTGCAGTTAGACTGCGTTGTCCCCCAGGGTAGCCGGTGTGGCGAATGTATTCCTTAGAATCCCATTTCTTTCCTGTTAAGTTGATCTTCTCGGCATTTGTTACAATTACATTGTCACCGCAATCAACGTGTGGGGTGAAGTTAGGCTTGTATTTCCCTCTTAGCAATTTTGCAACATGAGATGAAAGACGACCTAAAGTCTGACCATCAGCATCTACGTGTACCCAATCTTTGGTCACGGTAGCCTTGTTGGCCGATACTGTTTTGTAGCTTAATGTGTCCACACTAATTAAATTTACTTATTATTAAACATTCCATTCCCTGTAACACGAATTTGAATCGTGAAAACAGGGGTGCAAATGTACAATTATAAATTCATAATGCAAATAGTAGTTTCATTAATTTATTGAGTCTAAAGATACTGTATATCAAAGCCTTTGGTAGATGTGTATTAGGAGATTAAAAAATTAACTCTTGGAGTGCTCAGGAAGGTTATATTTTAATTCAAATGTAGGAGACGGATTACGTCCAGGAAGAAAAATCCGACAAAAAGTGTTAAATAACCGACGAACGGTAAAATTAAAGTTAAAAATGTCATAAAGTTAAATTGCAGCTTCCTATATTTGCCCCTGAATGTTAACCAGTTATCTTTTTATGCGTATGAAAAGCTTTACTTTATTTCTTACTTTATTGTTAACAAGTGTATTATTCACTTCATGCCAAAAAGAAGAACTATATGATAAAGAGGCGGAGGCGAGAAATGCGAGTGTCTTTATATATGATTCTTACCTAATTGGAAATTGGGAGGTTAACTCTATGATCGTTGACCGGGATGTGGATCTAAATGGTGATGCCAAATTCAGCGACAATCTTTTGCTGGAAACTTCCTGTTTTGAAACTATGAGCTTTGAGTTTAGAGGGAATAAAACTTTCACAATGACTACTTCGGCCCTGGGTTTACAGGTGAGGGATGATAAGGAAGTATTTTCCTGTATGCAAGAGAAGGTCCTGCAAGGGAACTGGAGCCTTAAAAATGATGTCCTATATTTATATGTAAAGATCAACCAGCGCGTTCACGAACAGAAAATACATTTATTACTTTCTGAAGATTCTTTTGCATTTGAGGTGAATGACGCAGAATCTAAAGAATATTTAAAAGACCAGGGTGGGACATCTGCCTCTGGCCTTGTAGTTGTTTCTCTTGAATATTCCCGCAAAATAAAATAAGACTTTCTAATTTTTATACCTCCTACATTTTCCTACAAATACTTTCCTAATTTATCGACGAAATGCACAATTAAACGATAAGAAGTAATACTTGTGTTAAAAGTGTCATAATTTATTTAAAATCAGCTGTATATTTGCCGCGGAATTACCCCCTAATCTATAATTATTTTTCTGCTATGAAAAAGTTTATTAAAAATTCAATTCTTTTAAGCTTAACTGCTCTTTTGTTTTCGGCTTGTTCCGGAGAGGATTTTGACGACAAAGACGCTGAGGCTTTAGATCAAAAAATGCTTACCTATATTGAAACAGCCGATTTGGTAGGTCATTGGGATCTAAGCGTATTGCGTTCAAATATTGCTGTAGATCTTAATGCAGATGGTACCAGCAATACAAACCTGCTGGAAGAAACCACTTGTTTTGATGTTATGAATATTGATTTAAAGGATGATATGACATTTACATCTGTGAATTCCCGAATGGATTTTGCAGCTGGCGAAACGAATGACGCTTTTGCTTGTATGGCCCCAAGAACAGATGTAGGCACCTGGGATGTACAAGGCGATACCTTGACTCTAAATGTTAATATTGCCGGTTCTATCTATACCCATACCAAGAAGCTTACAATGGGTACCAACACCTTTTCTTTTGATGTTGAAAAGTGGGAATCAGAGCAATATGTAAAAGATCCCGGGAATACAGTAGTCTCAGGGATTACTATTATGTCTCAAACTTATACAAGATCCTAACTATCTAATTTATTTAGATATTTTTAAAACCCGGTTAAGAACCTTTCTTAACCGGGTTTTTCTGTATAAAGACAATTCCATTAAGAGAATTTAACGGCATAGGCGAACATTTGTTAATAATTCTTAATAAAAGTTAAGGGTATATTAATGCTGAGTTAAAAAAATTAATATATTTGAGACCAATTAACAAAATCTAACAATTAACAATGAAAAGAAATTTACCCATCCTTTTCCTTTTGCTATTTATATTCCAGTTGGGATATGCGCAGGAAAGACCAATCACAGGAACGGTGAGTGATTCACAGGGAATGCCTATTCCCGGTGTTAACGTAACCGTTAAAAATGCCCCAAACCGTGGAGCTCAGACAGACTTCGACGGTAATTTTACAATTAATGCAGCCAATAATGAAGTTTTGGTGTTCTCTTTTGTTGGTTTAACAAGAGTAGAACGTACTGTTGGAACTGCCACTGTCTTAAATGTAACCATGCAGGAAGATTCTGAATCTCTGGATGAGGTTGTTGTAGTGGGATACGGTGTACAGGCTAAAAGAGATGTTACCGGTTCTATTTCACAGGTGAAAGGTGATGAGATCGCCAACCTTGTTACTCCCAGTTTTGAAGCTCAGTTAGCTGGTAGAGCTGCCGGTGTACAGGTTACTACCCAGAGTGGTATTATTGGGGAGACTCCCCGTTTCCGTATTAGAGGTATTGCTTCTATTACTTCCGGAACTTATCCTCTTATTGTTGTGGATGGAATTCCAATCTATACAGGAGACCTTGGAGGTTATGCAAGTAATAATGCTTTAGGGGACATTAACCCTACAGATATTGAATCTATTGAGATCTTAAAAGATGGTTCGGCTACAGCTATCTACGGATCTCGTGCTGCCAATGGTGTTGTTTTGATCACTACCAAATCTGGTAGAGAAGGTAGAATGACCATTAACGCAAACACCTCAGTTGGTTTTGCAACCCCAATTAGTAAATTTGACCTTTTGAAAACTGCAGATTTTATCACAATTTCTAATGAAAAAAGAACTAACCGTAATGCAGCTACACTTTGGGCTGCCGGAACTGAGTTTGATACAGATTGGCAAGATGCTGTTTTAAATAACAGTGCATTACAACAAGATCATAATGTTTCTTTCTCAGGAGGAACTTCGAACACTACATACTACTTATCCCTTGGATATTCCAATCAGGAAAGTGTTGCCCGTCCTAATGACATGGAGCGATACTCATTCAGATCAAACATTGATCAAAAGATAAAAGACTGGTTAAGTGTAGGTGTAAATGCCGGTTTAACAAGAACAGAGTACAACGGTCTTAACACCGGAACCAACTCTCTTTCCGGGAACATTTTCAACGCAACAAGACAGCACCCTAACGTGCCTATCTATAATGCAGATCATCCTTCAGGTTACAACATTGGTTACCGCGGAACAGACGGAAACTGGTTAAGTGAAAACCTTGTTGGGCCCTGGGATAACCTGGCGTTGATTGGAGATAACCTTCCAAACATCATGTATGCTATTGAGAATAACAACTATTACTCAAAAATTAACAGGATCATCTCAAATGTGTATGCAGATGTGAAGCCTATTGCAGGTGTAAACTTCAGAACTCAGGTGAGTGTTGACCAGGCGAACACTTCTGGATTCCTTTACTGGAGCCCAGTTCATGGTGACGGGCAGTCAACCAACGGTAGGGTACAAAACAATAATACAGATCTTACCCGATGGAACTGGCAAAACATTTTGAGCTATAACAATACTTTCGCTGATGCTCATACTGTTGGACTTACACTTATCAACGAATTCCAGAAACAAAGAAACCAGAGTTTCTTCGCTACAGGTACAGATCTTTCTGATACTTTCTTCAACAAGAACCTTATAAGCAACTCTTATGGAATTCCGGGATCTGGTGGAGGATTAACTGAGAACGGATTTATTTCCTATGCAGGTAGATTTAACTACAACTATGCTAACAGGTATTACCTTCAGGCCACTTTAAGAAGAGACGGATTGTCCTCGCTTCCTGAGGCTAATAGATTTGGAACATTCCCCGGAGTATCTGTGGGATGGACAGTTTCTGAAGAAGCCTTTATGGATGGTGTAGATGCTGTAAATGACTTTAAAATAAGAGGTTCTTACGGTAAAGTTGGAAACGTTTCCATTGGAAACTATCCATACCTTGGTCTTTACGGAGCTGCGAAATACGGAGATGCTAACGGAATTGGTTATGCCCAGTTTGGAAACAACAATCTTAGATGGGAAACCAGTACTAAATATGACGTAGGTTTTGACCTTAGGATGTTCAATAACAGGTTCACCTTTAATTTTGATTACTTCCTTAATGAGACAGACGATTTAATTCTAGATCTTGAAACTCCAATGTCTTTGGGTATTCCTAATAATAGTTATAGTGCAAACATTGGTGCTATTAAGAACAGTGGGGTTGAACTAGCTGCAGAAGCCAGAATTATTCAAACCCAGGATTTCACCTGGAATTTAAACGCAAATATTTCGTTTGTGGATAATGAGGTTGTTTCCCTTGTTAACGGTCAAGACCGTATAGCAGCTAATAACTTTACAATTACCAGAGAAGGAGAACCTATTAACACACTTTATGGTTTCAGATACTGGGGTGTAAACCCTGCAAATGGTAACCCGGTGTACTATAAAGCTGATGGATCTTTGGTTCAGGGGATGTTACCAGGTGGTACTTATACTACATTTGATGCTGCAAATCCTGCAGCTGCAGGTACCGCTGCTTCACTTAGTGCAGCTGCAGACAGGACTTTACTAGGCCAAACTCTTCCAAAATACTTTGGAGGTTTAAGTTCCAGTATGGCATATAAAGGTTTTGATTTTGGTTTCTTGTTTAGATTTAGCGGAGGTAACAAAATTTTCAATGCCACAAGACGTGATCTTTTAAACATGAACTTTACAAACAACAGTACAGAGATCTTGGGAAGATGGCAAAGTGTTGAAAATCCGGGTGACGGATGGACTCCTAGATTATACTGGGGAACCAACACTACCACGAATCTTTCATCCAGTGCTTACAGCCGTTTTGTAGAAGACGCAGATTTCATTAAATTAGATAATATTACTTTGGGTTATACCTTACCTTCAGATATTTCTCAAAGAATGGGTATGAGTAAATTCAGAGTGTATGCTCAGGCTCAAAATGTTTGGATAATCACAGATTATTCTGGTGCTGATCCTGAAATGGAAATTGCGGGAGTAGATCTTAACTTAACTCCACGATCTTCTATTGTATCTTTTGGATTGAATATTGGATTATAAAAAATTAGGATATGAAAATTAATTTGAAAACTAAAACAATGAATACAGTTGCCAGAGGCGTTGTATTTGTAATGGGGATTTCACTCTTTACCGCATGTACAGAGGAAAATGTCCTTGAACTAGAGCCATTTAATCAGGTTTCTGAAGATGCGGCCTTTTCAACACCGGCGTTGATAGAACTTTCGCTTACGGGAATGTATAATGCTGCTCAAAGAGGAGATTATGTTGGACAGGGCCGTGGGTATCCTTTTGGAGCCGCTTCGATCCAGCAGGGGGATAACCGCGGGGAAGATGTTGTGAACACACAAACATTTTACCAGTTAACCTATACCGGAACTTATGATCCCTCTACCTTGAACAATGTTTTTATGTGGAGTGATACCTACCGGTTGATCAACAGAGCAAATATTGTAATTCAGGGTGTTAACACAGCAATAGAAAATGGAGTTATCACTCAGGAAGTTGGAGATGACTACCTTGGGCAGGCTAAGTTTATGAGGGCAATTGCTCATTTGGAATTGATATCTCATTTTGCTAAGCCATATGAGACTTCAGGATCTAATTCAAACCTGGGTATCCCTTACCGTGAAATTCCTTTTACTACAGAGGCTAATATTGAAGCCGGAATTGCTCAGGGTAGAAACACTGTTCATGAGGTTTATACCAAGATCATTGCAGATCTTGATGAGGCTGAAGGTCTTTTGAAGACAAAAGCTGAAAGAGGTGGTACTTTAGGAATAGTTAGAGCTACAATGGAGGCTGCAATTGCTTACAAAACCAGAGCTTACCTGCATATGAGAGAGTGGCAAAAGGTTATTACCGAAGGTGAAAAGATCTTAGGTGATTACAGTTTAACTGCAGATCCTAATGATGTTTTTGAAAATGGATATAATAATTCTGAGTCCATTTTCTCAATGGAGAATACTGCCAACAATAACCCCGGGGTGAATGCTGCACTTGGTTCTCAATACAACCGTAGAGCATTGGTGGTGATAAGCCCAATCGTGTGGAGAAATGAGTTTTGGTTACCAAACGACTTGCGTCGTAGCGAAGACCTTGTTTCAATGAGATCGGGAATTCCACATACCAATAAATATAAGGACGATGTGAACTATAGCGATGCAACACCTTTGATGCGTTATGCTGAAGTTTTACTTAACGTTGCTGAAGCTTACGCACGATTAGACAGGCTGGCTGAAGCCCTTGATCTTCTAAATGAAGTAAGAGACAGATCGCTGCCTGCAGGAGCTGCAAGTTATTCAGCATTTGGAAGTAAAGAGGATTTACTACGCGCCATTATTGCAGAGCGTCGAATAGAATTCGTTATGGAAGGTAAAAGATGGCAGGATATTCACAGGCTGCAGGTTGATACATTTGTAGATTATGATGGTGTACCAGCTAAAGTTGCAAATGGATTTCCCCCGGCTTCTGCCTATACCTTAGGAACACCTTATTCAGGACCTTATGGAGTTGAAGCAATCCCTTATTCAGATTTCAGGTTCTTATGGCCTATACCTCAACAGGAGATGAACAACAATCCTAATATGGTACAGAATCCAGGATGGGAATAATAAATTAGATTAAAGTTTGAATTAGTCTGATGAAAGCCGGTTAAGACCAAATCTTAACCGGCTTTTTTTAAGTAAAAGCAGATAATAAAAAAACCTCAGAGAAATTTTCTCTGAGGTTTTTCATTTTGAATCGTTTTTCAAATTTTTATTAGTGCGCTTCCAGCCAGTTATCACCTATCCCCACTTCAACATCCAGAGGAACATCAAGTTTAAAGGCGTTTTCCATCTGGGTCTTTATCATTTTGGTAACCACTTCAATTTCATCTTTGTGTGCATCAAAAACCAATTCATCATGTACCTGCAACAACATTTTAGTCTTGAATTTCCCTTCTTTTAATTTCTTGTGAATGTTGATCATGGCGATCTTGATAATATCGGCAGCACTTCCCTGGATAGGTGCGTTTACCGCATTTCTCTCGGCGGCACCGCGTACCACCTGGTTTTGGGAGTTAATATCCTTTAAATAACGCCTTCTGCCTAAAACAGTTTGCACATAGCCATGTTCCCTGGCAAATTCTATTTGGTCACTTATGTATTTTCTTAATTGTGGGTAAGTAGCATAATAAGTATCTATAAGTTCTTTAGATTCTCCCCTGCTAAGCCCGGTCTGATTACTTAACCCAAATGCAGAAACCCCGTAAACAATACCAAAATTGACCGTTTTTGCATTCCCACGCTGTTCCCGGGTAACTTCTTCCAAAGGAACATTAAATACCCTGGAAGCGGTGGAAGAGTGAATATCTTCTCCCTGTTTAAAGGCCTCTATCATATTTTTTTCTCCGCTTAAGGCAGCTATGATCCTAAGTTCAATTTGGGAATAATCTGCGGCGAGGATCCTGAAATTTTCATCACGCGGTACAAAGGCTTTCCTTACTTCCCGACCTCTTTCAGTACGAATGGGAATATTTTGAAGATTGGGGTTGTTGGAGCTTAACCTTCCTGTGGCAGCAACAGTTTGCATATAATCTGTATGCACCCGGCCGGTAGTTTTTTCAACCTGGGTAGGTAAAGCGTCAATATAAGTATTCTTTAGTTTTACCAACCCGCGGTAATCGAGCACGCAGCGCACAATATCGTGGTCATTGGCAAGAACCGAAAGTACATCTTCACCAGTGGAATACTGGCCGGTTTTAGTCTTTTTTGGTTTTTTTATAAGCTCCAGTTTTTCAAATAAAATGAGCCCAAGTTGCTTGGGTGAACCAATGTTGAACTGCTCTCCGGCTTCTTCGTAGATCCTGTCTTCAAGTTCTTTTATATCATTTTCAAGGTCCTTAGAGAGGGATTTAAGAAATTTTTCGTCCAGGTTGATTCCCTCCAGTTCCATATCGGCAAGCACTCTTACAAGTGGTATCTCTATCTCTTTAAAAAGGCTCTCTGTATTAGCTTCCTGTAATTCGGGTTCAAAATGTTGTTTTAACTGGAGGGTAATATCTGCGTCTTCCACCGCATATTCAGTAAGTTGTTCCAGGGGAACATCTCTCATATTTCCCTGTCCTTTTCCTTTTTTACCAATTAACTCGGTAATAGATTGAGGGGTATAGTTTAGGTAAGTTTCGGCCAGTACATCCATATTGTGGCGCATATCAGGATTGATTAGGTAATGCGCGATCATGGTGTCAAATAATGGTCCTTTTACATCTATATTATATTTTGCGAGAGTTTTAATATCATATTTAAGATTCTGTCCAATCTTTTCAATTTTTTCAGATTCAAAGAAAGGTCGCAGTTTATCAATGAGCTTCTGTGCCCCCGCATCATCTTCAGGAAATGGCAGGTAGAAGCCTTTTCCTGCTTCCCAGGAAAAAGCAATTCCCACGAGCTTTGCTTCGAGACAATTTAAACTGGTAGTTTCGGTGTCAAAACAAACCGATGTTTGTTTCATTAAATTCTGTAGAAATAATTCGGTAGCCATCCCCGGGGCAAGACTTTGATACACATGGGAGGCATCTTTCAGGGTTTTTCTTCCGGAATAAGACTCAATTTTTTCAGCTTCTTCTCCAAATAGGGAAAATTGGCCAGCTCCCGCTGTAGGAGCCTGTTGAGCCTGAGCTCTGGCAGTTGCGGTACTGGTCACCTGTGTAGGAGTGGCGGTTTCTTCTCCAGAGAATAATTTAAGGAATTGCTCTTTTAACCTTCTAAATTCCAGCTCTTCAAAGATCTCCTGGACCTTTGCGGCATCGGGCTGTGACAATTCATAATCTGTCTCGTCAAAGCGCACATCGCAATCACATTTTATAGTGGCCAGTTTTTTTGAAAGAATTCCCTGTTCGCCAAACTCTTCCAGCCTTTCCTTCATTTTGCCTTTAAGTTTGTGGGTATTGGCCAGAAGTTCTTCCATACTGCCAAATTCCTTAAGGAATTTTTTCGCCGTTTTTTCACCCACCCCCGGTAAACCGGGAATATTGTCTGATGCATCCCCCATCATTCCCAGGAAGTCTATTACCTGCTCAGGACGGTCTACCCCAAATTTTTCTTTTACTTCAGGAATTCCAAGGATTTCGATCCCGTTGCCCATCCTTGCGGGACGATACATAAAAATATTTTCGGAAACCAGTTGGGCGAAATCTTTATCAGGAGTGACCATAAAAACCCGGTAATTTTCTTTTTCGGCCTGTTTGGCCAGGGTTCCAATCACATCATCGGCCTCGCAGCCGGGAAGTACTACTACCGGAATATGCATAGCTTCAAGAATGCTCTGGATATAGGGAATGGCGATCATAATAGGCTCGGGTGTAGCGTCGCGATTGGCCTTATAATCTGAATACATTTCGGTACGTTCGGTGCTGCCATCTTTGTCAAAACAAACGGCGAGATGATCTGGCCGTTCTCTTCTTATCACATCAAATAGCGAGTTCAAAAATCCCATAATTGCCGAGGTGTCCAACCCCTTGGAATTTACCTGTGGATTTTTTATAAAAGCATAGTATCCCCTGAAGATCAGGGCGTAAGCATCCAGTAGAAATAAACGTTTTTGTTCGGCCATTTGTGTTTTCTTAAAGATCATAAAACTACAAAACTTATATGGGCAATTAAAACCCAAGTTGTTATTTTAGCGTGAGAGAAGAGTGGGTTATTCGCCACAGTAAAAGAAGGATTTTCCAAGTGTTTGTCTATAGTCCAATTGGTTAAACTAACTGTAAAATGATTTATATGGCATAACTATGGCTGTATCTTCGCAATTAAAACCCAAGGTTTACAATGCGCTGGATCATTTTCATTTTCATATATTTTTTAATTAATTTTTATTCCTTTCAGTCCCTAAGGACTATTACCCGTAGTAATTGGGTATTAATAGGATATGTTATAGTATCTATAGCAATTTTAGTCAATTTGATATATCAATTATCACAACCAAATCCTGAAGGTGGCTTTACGGGGGGCAGGGGATATGCTATAGGTTTTATGCTGGCCTTTATGGCGGGTAATTTAATTAGCATGCTTTTTATGTTTGGCGAAGATATAGGAAGAGTTATTGTGGCCGTTTTTCAAAAGGTTACCACCCCTGCTGAAAGCTTTAGTTTACCATCCCGTCGAAAATTTATAAGTCAGATCGCTATGGGAATAGCAGCCATTCCATTTGCATCCCTGCTTTATGGAATGTATGAGGGAAGGTACAATTTCAAAGTTTTAAAATACACCCTGCATTTTGAGGATCTGCCAGATTCCTTTAATGGATATCGAGTAGCCCAAATAAGCGACATTCACAGTGGAAGTTTTGATAATAAAAAGAAAATTGAATATGCCATTGACCTTATTAATGAACAGGAGGCTGATACGGTTTTATTTACCGGTGATCTGGTGAATAACCTGGCGGACGAGATGACACCGTGGACCCGCACCTTTGCGAATATTAAATCCAAAGATGGCGTATTTTCTGTATTGGGAAATCATGATTACGGAGATTATGTAAGCTGGAACAGTGACAGGGAAAGACTGGCCAATGTTCAGGCGGTAAAAGATGTACATGCTAAAATGGGATGGAATCTTTTGCTTAATGAGCATAGGTTTATTGAAAAGAATGGAGAAAGGATCGCATTGGTAGGAGTAGAGAATTGGGGTACAGGCGGCTTTAAAAAGAAAGGTGATCTTGATAAGGCAGGGCAGGGCTTATCACCCGGCGATTTCAAAATCCTTATGAGTCACGACCCATCCTACTGGCAGGAAAAGATTAAAACAGATCCTAATAACTACCAGCTTACTTTAAGTGGCCATACCCATGGGATGCAATTTGGGATCGAGATCCCTGGTTGGTTTAAATGGAGCCCAGTGCAATACAGGTACGAGAACTGGGCAGGGATTTATGAGGAATTTGGAAGATATATTAATGTTAACCGCGGTTTTGGTTTCCTGGCATATCCCGGGAGAGTAGGAATCTGGCCTGAAATAAGTGTAATTGAATTACGAAAAGGTCCTAAGCCTGCATAATTGAAAGAAATTACTATATTTGATATTATTATTTTAATGGTATTAAATCCTGATCAAAAATTTGCTTCCAGCTTATGTCAAAATTTGGTGAATTAATAGATTTAAACATTCCGGTCTTATTGGATTTTTATACCGAATGGAATGATGCTTCAGCCTCCATGCATCCCGTACTTAGAGATGTTGCTGCCGCCCTGGGAGACAAGGCCAAGATCATCAAAATAGATGTTGATAAGAATACGCAGCTTGCAGAAGCCTTGCGTGTAAAAGGCCTTCCTACACTTATGATCTATAAGAATGGGGAAATGAAATGGAGACAAAGCGGTGAGCAGGATGCCAATACTCTTATTGGGCTTCTTAAAGAGTATATCTAGAGGGCTTTGAACTCATATCCCTTCTGGGAGTAATGTTGAAGAACTGAAGGAAGAATTATTTTCAAATTTCCATATGCTTTTAAACTGTCGTGAAATACAACGATGCTTCCCGGTTTTGAAAAATTTTTCACCTCCTTTAAACAGGATTCCGGGTTTTTAGTTGGATTGTAATCTTCACTTATAACATCCCACATAACAATTTTGTAATCCTGTTGTTCCAATTTTCTTATTTGAATAGGGGTAATCTTTCCGAAAGGAGGCCGAAAAAGTTTTTGGCCGGTAGATGTTGGTTGTTGGAGTGGGGTTGTTTGTTGTGAATTGTTATTGGTTGGCCGTTCCTTTGGGGTTTTGAGATAATGGAATTGAGGTTTTTTTGTTATTTCTGAAGGAGGAGCTGCAATTAATTTTTCCTGGAGTTTATCTCTAATTGTTCTCTCTGCCTGTAGAATGTTTTCCAAATAATTATCTGAGGAAGTTTTCCAGCCATTTAAATGATTAAAGGTGTGGTTGCCAATGCGGTGACCATCAGCTAAAATCATTTTAAACACGTCAGGATGTTTATGCACATTATCTCCAATGCAGAAAAAAGTAGCTTTTGCGTCGTATTCCTTCAGAAGGGATAAGACCCAGGGAGTAACTTCAGGAATGGGGCCATCATCAAAGGTGAGGTACAGGATTTTTTCGGTAGAAACTTTATTCCACAGCAGGGAGGGAAAAAAAATCCTTCCTGCTGTAGCAATAAACCTGTTTATGCTTGTCATTAACTTACTCCAAAGAAATGCTGTCCAGGGAATCTATTTGCTGCATACTGCGAATTTCTCGCTCCATTTCCCCGTTCGGGGCAGGAGGCAGTTCCTGCGCATCTTCGTCATCATAAAATCCTGGGTATAAGGTAAGATAAGTGTTAAACTCTTCAGCCTTTGCACGCCCATATTCCTGTTCGCCGTGAATGAACAATAGGTCTACAAGTGCACGGTAACGTTCCATATCTGTAATTATGTTATCTGCATTCTCAAATTGACGGTCCATATCCCACCCGCTATAGAATTTTAGATTTTCCTGATATTTAACGGCTACCTGTTCCCAGAGAGCTTTGGCTTTTTCTGGCTGTCCCACTTCAAAATAACCGCTTATATAGGGTTCCAGCAGGGTGTAATAACCATAGAATTCTACGGGCATTTTTTCCATCGCAAGGTCCAGCATTTCTGTTGCCCTTTGGGTATCTCCTTCATTTAACAAGGCTTCTATTAAGCGGGCAATATTGCTGCGGTAAGTGATGGTGTTTTTACGGGTTTCGGGGTCATGGTAGATGTTGGGGTCTTCCATATTGCCCCAATCCCATCCTTTTACAATATTGTACATCTTATCTGTATCTATCCTTCCCATATCATAAGGAGATCTTGGATTAACGGGAGTTCTAATTGGTACCAGCTTATAAGCTACTCCATCCAGTTGCAAGAAGTCTTTCATCCACAGATAGTCATCATTGCCAAAACTGCCCCCGGTAAAATATACAGGCCTTTTCCAGTCATTGTTGGCAATAATATCCAGCATTAACAGCCTGTTCTTGTAGATCACATTTCCTTCCAGCTTAAGGAAAATATTATCTACAATCTCATCCTCATGTTCCGGTTTTACAATGCCATAATGAAGCACGTTTTCCCGGTTCACCGGAATTCGTATTGATTTTGTGGGAAAGGTATTCACTACCTGCCCGCTTTGTAATTCTCCTTTTGTACCGGGGTTGTCACTTGCGATCCAATTCATCCAGTTTTTCAGAGCCATGGTGTCACGTGTCATTTCCTGGAAAATAACAAATTCATTGGTTCCGGCCCGGTATTGATGATGCTCAAGTTGTGAAGGGATAGGATCACTTGTCCAGGCTTTCCTTTTCATTTGGTCAATATACCAGTCTGTAGCAAAAAGGCTGGTGTTTACAATTCGCACGTCCCTACGGTAACCCTCAATTTGCTGGGCATACCAAAGTGCAAAGGTGTCATTGTCACCAATGGTAAATAAAATTGCATTTTCATCTACAGAGTCCAAATACATTTTTGCCATTGCCAGGGCAGTGTATTTATTGGAACGGTCGTGATCATCCCAGTTCTGGGCGGCCATCAATGTAGGAACTGCCAGGAATGTAACGGCAATAGCTACAGGGGCTGCAATACGGGGTTTAATTTTATGGCTCAGGTAATCATAAATGGCGTATACACCAAAACCTATCCATATTGCAAAAACATAGAAGGATCCTACCAGTGCATAATCCCTTTCCCGGGGTTCAAATGGCCGCTCATTTAAATAGATTTTAAGTGCAATTCCCGTAAAGAGGAAAAAAACGGTGAGCACCCAGAGACCTTTTTTATCCCTGTTATATTGAAAAACAATTCCTATAATTCCTAAAATAAGGGGAAGAAAGAAATAGGTATTGCGGGCTTTATTATTTTTTACGTCTGTTGGCAGGTTGTCTTGTGAACCCAGGCGCATTTCATCAATAAATTTGATGCCGCTTAGCCAGTTGCCATTAAGATCTGAATATTGACCCTGATTGTCGCTTTGCCTTCCTACAAAATTCCACATAAAATATCTCCAGTACATATATCCTATCTGGTATTCAAAAAGGTATCCTAAATTGGAAGAAAATGAAGGTTTTTCAACATCCAGATACTGGCTGAACTGATTGAGAAAGCTGTGGTAATCATCATAATCCAGCCTGCCCTGTGCATAACTCTTCCTGAACTCGGTAATTGCGTTGAGTAATTGTTCTTCCCCCTGATACTCCTGTTTTACTTTGAACTCCAGCGGACCGGTAAAACGCATATAATTGGTTGCATGTTGAGAGCTCCACATTCTGGGGAGAAAATCTTTGTGCCTGTCATCAAGATTCTGGCGGGCATTCTTATAATCGTTTACAATTACATATTTTCCCGTTTCCTCGTCCCGCTCATAATTGGGGCGGTCATCCTTATAAGGATTTTCGGGATCCAGGCCTGCGTACATTTCAGTAAACTGAGGTCCGTAAAACAAATGAGATTCTCCGTACTGTTCGCGGTTATAATAGGCCAGAAGTTCCCGTGCATTATCGGGGCTGTTTTCATTTATAACCGTATCGGCGTTTGCCCGTATGGGGAGCATGGTCCAACTTGAAAAACCTATAAAAATGAATAAAAGGCATAAAAACAGGGTATTTAACTGGTAATAACTTTTCCTGCGTGTATAGCGTATTCCAAAATAAAAAGCGGTTACTATGGAAAGGAAGGCTATAATTGTTCCCCAGTTAAAAGGCAGGCCTACTGTATTGGTAAAAAATACTTCAGCATTTCCAAAGTAGGCAAGGGTATAAGGAAGTAGAAATTTGAATATAAACATTAGTACAGCTACCACCGCTATGTTGGCAACAATAAAATTGGTCACAGTAACCTTACTGTAGTTCTTAAAGAAATAAAGGAAACCAATGGCAGGAATTGCCAGAAGAGCCATAAAATGTACCCCAAATGAAAGGCCGACTATAAAGGAAATAAGAATTAACCACCTGTTGCCACGCGGGTTGAACATATCACGTTCCCACAACAATCCCACGTAAAATAAAATAGCCATTATACAGGCTGCCATCGCATATACTTCCGCTTCCACCGCACTAAACCAGAAACTGTCAGAAAATGTGAAAGCGAGCGAGCCTACAAATGCACTTCCAAGGATCCCAATCCTGGCGGCATTGGTGTGGTTCTTCACAGGGCCGGAAACTTTAAGTAATAATAAAACTATAGACCAGAACATGAACAGGATCGTAAAGGCACTTGAAAGCCCGGACATGAAATTAACCATTAAAGCTACCTGGCTGGAATCTGCAGCGAAGGTTGCGAAGAAAGCTCCCATCATCTGGTACAGCGGTGCTCCCGGGGGATGACCTACCTCAAGGTTTGCTGAGGTTGCTATGTATTCTCCTGCATCCCAGAAACTTGCTGTGGGTTCTAAGGTTAGGGTATAGGTGGTTAGAGCGATAAAAAATACCAGCCATCCCAGTATTTTATTCCACTTACTAAAGCTGAAATTGGTCATGTTTTATGGTTAGTTGAATATAATGTGGCGAATTTAAGAAATATTTAAAGGAAAGATTTTAAAACGGGATTGAAAAGGATTTATTTTTTTATAATCTGAATTTGAGGCATTAAAGAAATAAGATGAGAAAAAACAGAAAAAATGTTTGCGTAGAATAAACTTTGTTATAAATTTGCATCCGCATTGAAACGCTGGCCTATGGTGTAACTGGCAACACGTCTGGTTTTGGTCCAGAAGAGTCTAGGTTCGAGCCCTAGTAGGCCAACTTCAATTAAAAACCCGAACTTTATGTTCGGGTTTTTTGTTTTCAGAAATGTTTCGGCGAGAAGCTAGCCCTGAGATGAGGCGAAGGGAGCCCTAATAGGCCAACATCAATCAAAAACCCGAACTATGGTCCGGGTTTTTGATTTTTTTCAAATTTAATGAAGGGGTAGTTGAAGTTTGGTTGAAAGAGGCCTAACAGCTTGCTGCCGGAGGCTTAATTCTTTTCCCTAAGCACATCCAAAACTCTCTCCAGGGCCATTCCACGAGAGCCTTTTATCAATATGTAACCTTGTGTAGGTTTCTGGTGCTTTAATGCTTCAGAGAGGTCTGTGAAGGTTTCATATGTTTCAATATTGGATTTGTGAGAATGGGTCTTAAAAAAATTGCTACCAACAAGGTAGATTTTCGCCAGATCCATTTTTTCCAGGGTTAAAACTATTTGTTGGTGCTCTTCTGCAGAAGCACTCCCCAATTCAAACATATCTCCTAAAATAACTATCTTGTCTTTAGCCGGATTTTTGCTAAAACTTTCGAGAGCAGCTTTCATACTGGTAGGATTGGCATTATAGGCGTCCATTAACAATGTAAGCCCGCCAACTTTAATGATCTGCGATCTGTTATTGGTTGGTATGTAGGAACCTATAGCCTGGGAGATCGAATTCTCATTTACCTTAAAATATTTGCCAATACAAATGGCTGCAGCTATATTCACAGAATTATAGCTGCCGGTAAGGGTGCTTTTATAAAGATGGTTATCTATGCTCACCTGCGCAGTTTGGGAATCATATAAATATTCTGCCTTTACATCAACATTTTTCCCGGTACCGAAGGTAAAGGAATGTTCATATGAACTTTGGGCAACCTGAACGGGATCGTCTGCATTTAAAAAGATCACCCCCTTGTGTGCTTTTATATGATCATACATTTCGCTTTTGGCTTTAATAACCCCTTCTATGCTGCCAAAGCCTTCCAAATGAGCTTTTCCAAAATTGGTGATGTAGCCATAATTGGGCAAAGCAATTTCACACAAATGCTTTATTTCTCCGGCATGGTTAGCACCCATTTCGACAATGCCAAAATCTGTAGTTCTTTTCATTGACAATAATGTCAATGGCACTCCAATATGATTATTTAGATTTCCTGTGGTCGCGGCGGTATCAAATTTTTTTCTAAGCACTGCATGGATAAGTTCTTTGGTGGTTGTCTTACCATTACTACCGGTGATGGCCAATATGGGGATATTAAGATACTTGCGATGGAAGCGGGCCAGTTGCTGCAGGGTTTCCAGGACATTTCCTACAACTATATACCGGTCGTTCTGAGCGTATTTTACCTCATCTATTATCGCATACCCGGCACTTTTTTTAATAGCTTGCCACGCAAAGGTATTGCCGTTAAAATTATCCCCTTTCAGGGCAAAGAATAACTGGTTAGTTTTGACGCTGCGTGTGTCTGTAGTTATTCCTTTGCTTTGAAGGAACAGTTGATGTAATTGCTCAATTTTCATCACGGGAAATTATAAAAAAGAAACGGTTTAAAAAGTAGGATGTTTCGCTTTTTAATGATTTTCAGAAAAGAATCCGAAAAAATTAAACTTATAAAGTTACTCCTTTATAAGTCCCCGTTAAACCGGGGTTGCAAAACAATACTTTTTAAACCGTCTTTAAGAGTTTATGCGGTATTAATTTCTTGCTGTTTTATTTTTGGCCTGTGATTTTGATCCCACGCGGGACATTGCATTTCTAAACCCAATATAATCAGTGGCCATATCCTGTGGAAAATATCTTCTTTGAGCCGGATCCAGCCAATAAGCTCTGTCTCTCCAGGAGCCTCCTTTATAGACTCTTACTTCATCGCTTACAAGAGTGGTTCTCTTGGAATCATCGTGCTTTGGTTTTATAACTCCCATACTATCTGCTTCGGTAGTAAATTGCGGGGAGTTATACATTCTTTGAGATGATGTTGAGATCTCGTTGAAAGGTTCAAAATATCTTGAAGACCGCTTATCTCCATCTCTGAAGTTTCTTTGGTCACTATCATCATAGTTAGTTCTCAAATAAGTGTCTGTTTCGTCAATAGGCACCTGGGCTATTTGACCTGGAAGCGCACGGGCAACTATACGGCCATTACTTAATGTGTCATATACAACTTCATTTGGAGAAACTATTTTTACCGTTCCATCTTCATTGATCTCATTTTTGGTATATACGTTACCACGGTAATAGTTAAAGTCATTAAACTCATCATCTACAATAGGACGATAAACATCGGCAACCCACTCAGCTACGTTTCCGGCCATATCATAAAGGCCAAAATCGTTGGGCTCATAAGATTTCACCTCGGCAGTAATATCTGCACCATCATCACTCCAGCCTGCAATTCCACCGTAATCTCCGGCTCCCTGCTTGAAGTTAGCCAATTGATCGCCTTGTCTTTTAGTATCACCAGATCTGGTATATTGACCATCCCAAGGGTATTTTTTTCTTCCTCGGTACGTATTGTATTCACGTATACCAACCATTCCTAAAGCTGCATATTCCCATTCGGCTTCGGTGGGAAGTCTGTATTCCGGTAACAACACTCCGTCTTTTCTTTGAACATAAATGTTCTTAGCCTCTCCACCATCGGTAGCCTGAGTTCCCAGTTTGTCCGCATTCTTACCTCCACGGGTAATTTCATCGCTTCCTCCGTAAGTTTGAGTAGGCGCATTCAAATAAGTTTCGGTATCAAAAGTAGCTTCGGCAGAAACATCGTTGTAACGTGCTCCTTCTTTGGTGTAGCCCTTTTTCTCCAGCATTAGTTCATTCACGCGGTTGGTTCTCCATTTGCTGAACTCGGCAGCCTGGATCCAGCTTACACCTACAACCGGATAATTTGCATATGCAGGGTGGCGCAGGTAGTTGTTTACCATTGTTTCATTGAAACCTAAACGGTTTCTCCAAACAAGAGTATCCGGCACTGCTCCATTATATATATGTTTATAATTTTCCTGAGATGGAGGGAATATGCTCTTTAACCAATCCAGGTACTCCATGTACATCATGTTTGTCACCTCGGTCTCGTCCATATAAAAGGACTGCACGTGTTGTTGAGTAGGGGTATTGTTCCAGTCATGCATTACATCATCCTGAACCCTTCCCATAGTGTAGGTGCCGCCTTCAACAAATACTAAACCGGGGCCGGTTTCCTGCTCTTTAAAGTCGGTATTATATTGAAAACCTCCATCTTTTGAATTAATGTCCCAACCTGTAGCCCGGGAATTATTCTTGTATTTATTATTGGAGTTACAACTTAAAAGACTAACGCCTATGGCGATAGTAAAAAATGTTTTAAAGGCTACATTGGTCCTCATATTCTTATTCGCTTTATGTAGTAATTTAGGCCTTGCAATATAGTAATTAACGGCAAAAGTACAAGATTATTTTATATGATTCAAAATCCTGTAATTCGCTAATATTCTTAAGAGTGCACTTTGGGGGGAGGGCCCCTTTAAATGGTAGAAATACCGGTTTTTACCAATAGGTGGAAATAAATTTTTAATAATTAATTGAGAGTGAGCTTAAAATACAATAATAGTGTAATTCTACAGTTATTGTTTTAAGAAGTTTTTTAAGGGAATATTTTTATTTTCACCCTACATTTGATAAAAGCCCTTTCTCTTAACAAGAATAAAAATATATATTTGTTAAACACAAATTAATGTGATGAAAAAAATTACAATTCTGGTTCTTGGATTGGCCTTATTATCAAACTTACAGGTTTTCTCCCAGGAGGAAAGGGACCGGGTTATAACTACAGCCGTTCCATTCCTTTTAATTGCTGCCGATGCAAGGGCCGCCGGTATGGGTGATCAGGGTGTGGCAACTTCTGCCGATGCTTTTTCACAGCAATGGAATCCTGCCAAATATGCCTTTATTACCAGCCAGCAGGGAGTGGGGGTTTCTTATACTCCTTATTTAAGCAATATTGTTAACGATATTTTCCTTGGGAATCTTACCTATTTTAACCGGCTGGATGATCGTAGTGCCGTTGCGGCCAGTTTAAGGTTTTTTAGCCTTGGATCAATTGAAACCCAAATGGGGTTTGAGGATATGCCTTTGATTCTTAGTCCTAATGAAATGACGCTGGATCTTTCCTACGCTCTGCGTTTGAGTGATAATTTTTCTATGGCAGTAGCAGGTAGGTATCTAAGATCAGACCTGAAGCTTGCTGTTAATAATGAAGATGCCACTGCGGCTTCCACCTTTGGGGTAGACGTGGCTGCTTATTACCAAAGCCAATCTCTGGTATTTGCCAATTTTGACGGAAGATTCCGCGGAGGGGCAAATATTTCCAATATAGGGCCTAAGATCAAATATGATGAGGTAGGCCAGGAAAATTTTATTCCAACCAACCTGAAATTAGGTGGCGGCTTTGATTTTATTTTTGATGCAGATAATAAACTTGGAACTTATCTTGAATTTAATAAATTACTTGTACCCACTCCACAGGATTTTAACGGGGATGGTACAATTGACAGGGCAGATGAAGAAGAGTATAATAATATAGGAGCAATTCAAGGGATCTTTAAATCCTTTAATGATGCTCCGGGAGGATTTGGAGAGGAAATGCGGGAGGTTACCTGGGCTCTGGGAGCAGAATATGTTTTTAGAGAGGCCTTTGCCTTAAGAACAGGTTATTTCAATGAAAGTGAGTCCAAAGGTTCAAGAAAATTCTTTGCGATAGGTGCCGGGTTCAAATACGCACCAGTTGTAATTGATATTTCATATTTATTTTCCACATCCAAGGTAGTTAGCCCCCTGGAAGGGACTCTTCGTTTTGGGCTTACCTTTAACTTCGGGGATTCTTATGTCGAAAATTAACCGGGGCTAAGAGATAAAATATTAACCATAGTGCCTAACGGTTACTGCTGAAAAAAACGTTGAATTCATGAAATCTTTAAATATTACTTGTAACCTTGAGGTATATGATTCTTGTGAAGAATTGCCTCAGGAGATTCAGGATTTAATGGACCGGGCAATTGATGCCCGGGATAAAGCTTATGCGCCTTATTCTAAATTTAAAGTAGGTGCCGCCGTATTGCTTGACAACGGCGAAGTAATTACAGGAAGTAATCAGGAGAATGCTTCTTACCCTTCCGGGTTATGCGCAGAGCGTACCGCGATATTTTATGCCGGGGCAATGTATCCCGAGGCAAAATTCCTTAAGATCGCACTTTCAGCAAAATCACTAAATCACCGGGTTATTACACCAATTCCTCCCTGTGGTTCATGTAGGCAGGCAATTGCAGAATATGAAGTTAAGCAGGAAAGTCCCATTGAGATCTATTTTATGGGAGAAACAGGTAAGGTGGTAAAGTCACATTCACTAAAGGAATTATTGCCATTAATATTTGATAATTCCTATCTATAACGTTTTCGTGTTTTTTAATAGTGAAAACTGTTTTCCATTCTTTTTGAAAATAGTATTTTTGTCAACGGCCAGACCCAAATCCAGGGATTGGCTTTAAATTATTTTGTAGATGAAGAAAATAACCAAAGCCACCTATCTAAAGTGGTACGAGGATATGCTGTTTTGGCGTAAGTTTGAAGATAAACTGGCGCAGGTTTATATTCAGCAAAAAGTCCGTGGATTCCTGCATTTGTATAACGGGCAGGAAGCAATTCTTGCAGGTTCCTTGCACGTGATGGATCTTACTAAGGATAAAATGATCACTGCATACAGGAATCACGTTCAGCCTATAGGAATGGGCGTAGATCCAAAGCGGGTAATGGCCGAGCTTTACGGGAAAAAAACTGGAACATCTCAGGGATTGGGAGGTTCTATGCATATTTTCTCAAAGGAGCATCGCTTTTATGGAGGTCATGGAATTGTGGGAGGTCAGATCCCATTGGGTGCCGGACTTGCATTTGCCGATAAATATTTTAAAAGGGAAGCTGTAACCTTAACCTTTTTTGGGGACGGTGCAGCTCGCCAGGGTTCACTTCATGAAACCCTAACCATGGCAGTTAAATGGAATTTGCCTGTGGTTTTCTGTGTTGAAAATAATGGATATGCGATGGGTACCTCTGTAGCCCGTACAGCAAAGAACACCGAAATATGGAAATTAGGCCTTGGCTATGATATGCCATGTGGGCCTGTAGATGCTATGAATCCTGTGAAAGTTGCCGAGGCAATGGATGAGGCTATTAGCCGCGCAAGAAGAGGAGACGGTCCAACTTTCCTTGAATTGAAAACCTACAGGTATCGTGGACACTCAATGAGTGATGCCCAATTATACCGCACAAAAGACGAAGTAGCAGAATATCAAAAAATAGATCCTATTACTCAGGTACTTGATATTATCAAAGAGAAAAAATATGCCACAGATAAGGAGATAAAGGTAATTGACCAGCGGGTTAAGGATCTTGTTGCCGAATGTGAGAAATTTGCAGATGAATCTGATTACCCGGATAAAAATGTAATGTACGATACTGTTTACGAACAGGAGGATTATCCGTTTTTATCACATAAAGTAGAATAAGTTATGGCTGAAGTAATCAATATGCCGCGGTTGAGCGACACAATGGAAGAAGGAGTTGTTGCAAAATGGCTTAAAAAAGTTGGGGACAAGGTTGAAATAGGCGATATGCTTGCTGAAATTGAAACCGATAAAGCTACGATGGAATTTGAATCTTTTAACGAGGGTGTTTTACTTCATATAGGTATTGAAGAGGGTGAAACCGCTCCCGTAGATACACTGCTTGCCATAATAGGAGAAGAAGGCGAAGATATTTCGGGATTATTGGGAGGGGATAAAAAATCTCCAGAAAAAGAGGAAAAGAAATCTTCTGAAGATAAAGCTTCTGAAAAATCTGTAGATCAAGATGAGGCTTCTGAAGAAAAGGAAGAATCTTCCGCAGAAAAAGAAAATGGATCTGGTGATGTTCCTGAAGGTGTTGAGGTGATCACTATGCCAAGGCTTAGTGATACGATGGTAGAAGGAACTGTGGCCAAATGGTTGAAAAAAGAAGGCGATAAGGTGGAGGAAGGCGATATACTTGCCGAAATTGAAACCGATAAAGCCACTATGGAATTCGAATCTTTCTACGAAGGAACGCTTTTAAAAATTGGTATAGAAGAAGGGGAAACAGCAAAAGTTGACAGCCTTCTTGCAATCATAGGGCCTGAAGGGACTGATGTTTCCGGAATAGGTGGAGGTGCTTCCTCAAAACCAAAGGCTGCCAAAAAAGAAGAAGCTGTAGAGGAACAGTCTAAGGAAACTTCAACTCCCGCTGCTACAGCAGATGGCGCGAGGATTTTTGTCTCTCCGCTTGCTAAAAAAATGGCAGAGGATAAAGGAATTGACCTTAGCCAGGTAAAAGGTTCTGGTGAAAATGGCAGGATAGTAAAAAAGGATATTGAGACCTTTAAACCTTCAGAAAAACCAAAAGCAGCCCAGGCTGAAACTTCAGAAGCTGCTCCTGTTAAACCATATGTTCCTGCCGGGGAAGAGGAATTTGAAGAAATTAAGAATTCCCAAATGCGTAAGACAATTGCGAAACGCCTGGGAGAATCAAAATTCACAGCTCCGCACTATTATCTTACCATAGAGGTGAATATGGAGATCGCTATGGCTTCAAGGTTGCAGATAAATGAAATGCCGGATACCAAAGTATCTTTTAATGATATGGTAATAAAGGCTTCTGCAATGGCGCTTAAAAAACACCCAAGAGTGAATTCCCAGTGGACTGGCGATGCTACCAGAATTGCAAAACACATTCATATGGGAGTTGCGGTGGCAGTAGAAGATGGCCTTGTAGTTCCTGTATTAAAATATGCAGATCAAATGTCTATGACCCAAATTGGGGCCCAGGTAAAAGATCTTGCAGGAAAGGCGCGATCTAAAAAGTTGCAGCCTCAGGAAATGGAAGGCAGCACTTTTACAGTTTCTAATTTAGGAATGTTTGGGATCACTGAATTTACAAGTATTATAAATCAGCCCAATTCTGCGATACTTTCAGTAGGAGCTATCGTTGAAAAACCCGTTGTTAAAAACGGGCAGGTTGTTGTAGGAAATACTATGAAAGTAACCCTGGCCTGTGATCACAGAACTGTAGACGGAGCTACCGGAGCAGCGTTTTTACAAACCTTGAAAATGTATCTGGAAAATCCGGTAACCATGCTGGCATAATCCAAGTCGAATTCATAATAAATTATTCAAAATCCCGCACTCTTGCGGGATTTTTTTATCTTTAAAGCTTATGAGAAAAAACATCTACAAAACAGGGTTGTTCACTGCATTAATTGCCATTTCTTCCTGTAATCTTACCCAGAATTCTACTGAGGAAAAAACGGTTATCAAGGAAATTTCTACCTCCGTTGAAAGTGCAAAGGTCTCTGAAGCTTCGGTTAAAAGCAGCATGGAATATCTTGCCTCCAATGAGTTGCGGGGGCGGGAAACAGGAACAGAAGGAATAGAAAAAGCCGCTGTTTATATTGAAGAAAAGTTCAATGAGGCAGGCTTAAAGCCCTATTTTAAAACCTACCGGGATTCTTTTGAAGTTCGGGGGTTAAATGGCTATAACGTGGTAGGATTTCTTGAAGGTAATGACCCTGAATTGAAAAAGGAATTTGTGATCCTGGGAGCTCACTATGATCATGTAGGCTTTGAAAAAAAGGTGGATGGAGATTCCATTGCCAATGGAGCCAATGATAATGCTGCAGGAACTGTGGCAGTTCTGGAATTGGCCAAACATTTTGGAGCAGCCAAAAACAATAAGCGAAGTATGCTTTTTATCCTGTTCTCTGCTGAAGAAATGGGGCTGCAAGGTGCAAAGCATATTTCTTCGCGTCTAAAAAGTGAAGGCCTGGACTTGTATAGCCTTGTGAATTTTGAAATGATAGGAGTGCCAATGACCAACAATGACTACCTGGCCTATCTTACCGGTTATGAGAATTCCAATATGGCCGATAAGTTTAATGAATATGCCAATTCTAAAGTTCTGGGGTTTTTACCGCAGGCCAAAGAATACAGTTTGTTTCAGCGCAGCGATAATTATCCTTTTTACCTGGAATTCCAGGTTCCGTCCCAAACCATAAGCACCTTTGATTTTACGAATTATAAGTATTACCACCATGTATCAGATGAAGCTAGCAGGATGAATTATCCGCATATGGTAAATCTTATTGAAAAAGTGATCCCGGGAATATCCGGAATTGTGAATTCGGCTGGCAGGGAAATAAAAATGAATGAATAAAAAATGAAGCATATAGTAATTACAGGCACCAGTAGGGGGATAGGACTTGAATTGGTAAAGATTTTTTCAGGAATGGGCCATAAAGTATTGGCAATTTCCCGAAATTTCAGGCCATTGCAGGAACTCAACCTACCCGGGGTTGAGGTTGTAGGATGCGATATTAACAGACCGGATGACCTGGACCAGGTGCTTATATATCTTCAAAACAATGCAGCCAAAGTAGATGTATTGATAAACAATGCAGGCGCAATTCTTAATAAAGGATTTGCTGAAACCACTCTTGAGGAATTTAGAAGGGTTTATGAAACCAATGTTTTTGGGGTTGCCGGGCTCATCCAGCTGCTGCTTCCATTTATGGAAAAGACAGGACATGTAGTAAATATTAGTAGCATGGGAGGGATACAGGGCAGTATGAAATTTCCGGGTCTTTCAGCATACAGTTCAAGCAAAGGAGCCGTAATCACTCTTACAGAGATGCTTGCTGAAGAATATAAAGAAACCGGCCCAATTTTTAATGTTCTGGCCCTGGGAGCTGTCCAAACCGAAATGCTTGCCGAAGCTTTCCCCGGTTATATTGCACCCTTAAAACCGGCTGAAATGGCAGAATATATTGCAAATTTCAGTTTAACAGGGCATAAATTTTTTAATGGAAAAGTACTCCAGGTTTCCAATAGTACACCCTAACCAGTTTCCCAATGAATGAAGTCCTACAGAAATATCTTCCAAGTCATGGAGTGGCGCCGGTTTTTAAAATGGTGGAAGAGCACAGGATTCACCTTAAAATAGTCAATGAACGGGTAACCCGTCATGGTGATTACAGGAGAATGCCGGGAGGTGTTCACCAAATAACCGTTAATGCCAATTTAAATAAATTCAGGTTTCTCATTACGCTTATACATGAAATAGCCCATTTGGTGGCTTTTGAAAGGTTTGGAAGGAATATTAAGCCTCACGGGAGAGAATGGAAATTTACCTTTCAGGAATTAATGCTGCCATATATACGGCCGGAGATCTTCCCGGAACATTTACTTCCCTTGATCGCAAGGCATTTCAAAGATCCTAAAGCGAGCAGTGATACAGATGCTCACCTTTCAGTAGCTTTAAAGAAATTTGATCCTGAGAATGATAAAAACTATATTTTTGAGGTACCTGCGGGTGGCCTTTTTAGAATATATAATGGCAGGGTTTTTAAAAAAGGACAAAAACTAAGGAAAAGGTATAAATGTCTGGAAGTATCCAGCGGTAAAATATATCTTTTTCAACCTAACGCCCAGGTGGAATTCCTGCTGGGTTAAATTACAGACTGATTTATGAATAGCCTTAATGAAAATTATTATGCGGTTATAATGGCCGGGGGAGTAGGTTCAAGATTTTGGCCCGTAAGTACTGCTGAACATCCCAAACAATTTCAGGATATGATGGGAGTAGGTGAGACATTATTACAACTTACTTACAATAGGTTAACTTCTATGGTTATGCGTGAGAATATTTTAATTCTTACCAACGAGAATTATAAAGGTATCGTCCTGGAGCAACTTCCTAAGCTTAAAGAGGAACAGGTGATCCTGGAACCGGTTATGCGCAATACTGCCCCCTGTATCTTGCTGGCGGCTTTAAAAATAAGGAAACAGAACCCTAACGCTGTTATGTTGGTGGCACCCAGCGATCACTGGATAAAGGACAGGGAGGCTTTTAAAAAGGATATTGAAAGCGCATTTGAATCTGCGTCACAGGAGGATATTCTGGTTACCCTTGGCATTCAGCCCGATTTCCCAAATACGGGTTATGGATACATTAGATTTGAGAATAATACCGGAAAAGGTAAGGATGCCATAGGATTGCACAAGGTGGAAAAGTTCACGGAGAAACCAACACTGCGAAACGCAAGAAAATATCTGGAAGAAGGGAATTATCTCTGGAATGCCGGTATATTTATTTGGAAAGCTTCCGGTATTGTTAATTCTTTTGAGCAACTATCCCCGGAAATGTACTCGCTTTTTGAAAGCGGAAAGGAAAAATTTAATGAGAAGGGAGAGAAAAAATTTATAACCGAGGTTTTCCCGAAGGCACAAAACATTTCAATAGATTATGCAATTCTTGAAAAAGCTGATAACGTATATGTAATTCCAGCCTCTTTTGATTGGGATGACCTGGGTACCTGGGGTGCGCTATATAGTAAACTAGCCAAGGATCCTCAAAAAAATGCGGTCGTAAATGCGCACTTAATGCCACTCGAAACCAAAGGAAATATTATCTATACCCATAATAATAAAGTGGTGATCATTGATGGGCTTGAAGATTATATTGTGGTTGATGATAAAAATGTTTTGCTCATTGTGCCCAAAGAAAAAGAACAGGAGATAAAAGAAATGAGAGCTGCGGCCATGGAAAAATATGGTGAAAATCTGGGATAATATATGGAGAATCAGGATAATTTAGGAAGCAATCCTCCTGCAAAGGAATCAGAACTGGATTTTTCTAAGGCCCGCGGTATTTGGACCGGGATAAGAGAATTTGTTTCAGAACTATTAAATATCCAGGATGATACTGACAGGGAAACAACAGTTGAGTCTATAAAAAAAGATATTTCCTTTAAAGGCCATAATGCCTGGATCCTTGTTTTTTCAATATTTGTGGCTTCAATTGGGTTAAACGTAAGCAGTGCGGCAGTTGTAATAGGTGCGATGTTGATCTCACCATTAATGGGGCCTATTGTAGGAGTTGGGCTTTCTGTTGCCATTAACGATGTAGATACCCTTAAAAAATCTTTTGTAAACCTGGGGGTAATGGTGGGGTTAAGCGTTTTAACTGCATTTATTTATTTTTGGATCTCCCCCGTCAAAGAACAAACACCAGAATTAATTGCCCGTACATATCCTACAATCCTGGATGTTCTCGTCGCAATTTTTGGCGGTTTGGCCTTAATAGTTGCAAAGACCAAACGGGGTACAATTGCCAGTGTAATATTTGGGGTTGCAATAGCGACTGCTCTTATGCCGCCGCTTTGTACTGTGGGTTATGGACTTGCTATTGGAAATTGGGCTTTTGCATTGGGAGCTTTATATCTTTTTTCTATTAATGCTGTTTTTATCGCTCTTTCTACTTTTGTGGTTTCAAAATTACTTGGGTTTCCTTTAGTGAAATACGCCAACAGTAAGAGAAGGAAACGCACAGCTCAATTGGCCTCCACAATTGCAATTATTGTAATTATTCCCAGCGTGATCCTATTTGTAAACCTGCTAAGAAAACAGGTGTTTGAAACCCGTGCCAATGAGTTTTTAACACAGGTAGTGCAATATTCAGGGGCTGAAAAATTAAGGTCCAGCCAGGATTATCAAACCCGGGAGATTGAGGTTTTTCTTATAGGCGCGCAGGTCCCGGAAGCAACTATTGTAACCTGGCAATCTCAAATGCAGGAGATAGAAGTTTTAAAGGACGCTAAACTTATAGTGAGGCAGGGTGCTTCCCAGGCCGGAGATATGGCCACACTCTCGAGCCAGGTACGCACGGGAATTCTGGAAGATCTCTATGTGAAGAATCAGGAAGTGATAGAGAATAAAGATGCACGTATTGAGCTACTGGAACGGGAATTATTAAAATTTAGAAGAGGCGATTTCTCGTTTGTAAATTTAAGCCGGGAGATTAAGGCTAATTATGAAAATGTTGAAAATCTTAGTTTTGCAACTATGATCTCTACCAATTTTGAAAAAATTGACACGATTCCCACATTTACAATTACCTGGAAAAATAATGTTCCTGCAAGAGTAAAAAGAGCAGATGCTGAAAAAATGCAGAAATGGTTAAATCTTAGACTCCAATTGGATACGCTTAATGTGAGATCTTTGAATTAAAGGCCCTGGTTCTGCGCTTCACGTACTTTCTTGAAAAGATCTGATGAATAAACAAAATCTGTTACCGTTTGGTCATCTGTTTTAAAGATCTGGGATTTATCTCCTTTCCAGGCCACCTTACCATCTTTTAAGAATGCAATAGTTTCGCCTATTTCAAGGAGAGAGTTCATATCATGTGTTATAACTACTGTGGTAATATCATATTCTACCGTAAGTTCATGGATAAGGTTATCTATGATGGTGGCAGTATGCGGGTCCAAACCAGAGTTAGGCTCATCGCAAAATAAATACTTTGGCTTGTTCACAATAGCCCGGGCAATGGCTACCCGTTTTTGCATCCCTCCGCTTATTTCAGCAGGATATTTGAGAGCGGCATCTTCCAGGTTCACACGTTCAAGGACTTCGTGCACTCGCTTTATTAAATCCTTTCTTCTTTTTTTAGTAAACATCCTTAGAGGAAACATCACATTTTCCTCAACGGTCATAGAATCAAATAAAGCTCCCCCTTGGAAAAGCATTCCTATTTCCTGGCGAAGTTCCCTTTTTTGCTCGTCAGAAAAATCTACATAAGCAGTACCGTCATATTCTATGGTTCCCTGTTCAGGTGTAAAAAGTCCCAACATGCATTTCATTAACACGCTTTTTCCCGAACCCGACTGTCCAATCACAAGATTGGTTTTGCCGGTTTCAAAGAGCAGGTCAACCCCTTTCAGAATTTTTTCCTCGCCAAATCCTTTATGAAGATTTTTAATTTCTATCATTAACCCAGTAATAATTGTGTTACTATATAATTTGTAATAATGATCACTACACTGGTCCACACAAATGAGGTAGTACTTGCTTTTCCAACTTCAAGAGAACCTCCCGTCATATAATAACCATGATAAGATGGGACTGTAGCAAGAATAATAGCGAAAAGAAAGGTCTTAAAAAAAGCATAGAATAATTGATAACCCTGAAAATCCTCCTGCAGCCCTGATATAAAAGTATCAGACCCTACAAAACCACCTAATACAGCAGAAGCATATGCGCCAAAAATTCCCAGGAACATAGAGATAGCAATAACAAAGGGATAGGTTAGCATCGCAATAATTTTTGGGAAGATCAGGTAATTCAATGAATTAACTCCCATCACCTCCAGGGCGTCTATTTGTTCTGTAACCCGCATAGAACCAATACTGGAGGTAATAAAGGAACCTACTTTTCCTGCCATGATAATAGAAATAAAAGTAGGAGAAAATTCCAGGATTATAGATTGTCTGGCCGCAAAGGCAATAAGGGTTTTTGGAATTAAAGGATTATTAAGGTTAAGTGCCGTTTGTAATGCCACAACCCCTCCTATAAAAAATGAAAGAAAAGCTACAATACCAAGTGACCCAATAATTAACTGGTCTATTTCTTTGAAGATTAGTTCTTTTAGTACAGTACGCTTGGTCATGCGTCCAAATACCCCCTTTAACATAATTACATATTCTCCAATAGAATGCAGGTAGCCCATTAAGCGATTTTTGTAAAGCTAAAATAGTAATTTTTAGTCGGAAAGTATTTAACTAAGAATTAATCTTTAACCTCTCAAATTCCTTAATTTTGCTATCTCTAAATATTAAATGATCATGAAAAATTTACCTGTTTTTTTAATCTTAATCTTTTCGTATTTTAATTTTCAGGCTCAAAATGTTGAGTTAACTGCACAAACCTCAGAAAAGCCAAAATTGGTGGTTGGGATTGTAGTTGATCAAATGCGCTATGATTATATCACCCGCTTCTGGGAAAAATATGAGGATAACGGATTTAAAAGAATTATTTCTGAAGGATTTAATTTTAAAAACACCCATTTTAATTACGTTCCCACCTATACTGCTCCGGGACATGCCTCGGTTTTCACCGGTACAACTCCTCAAAATCACGGGATCATAGGAAATGGATGGTATAATAAGTTTGAGAAAAAAGAGGTTTATAATGCAGGAGATGACAGTGTAGAATCCGTAGGAACGACTTCCGAGGCAGGGAAAATGTCTCCTCACCGCATGCTCTCCACCACCGTGGCAGATGAAAACAGACTTTTCACCCAAATGAGGGGAAAAACAATAGGGATAGGATTGAAAGACAGGGGGGCAATTCTTCCTGCAGGCCACACTGCCAATGCAGCCTATTGGTTTCAGGGAAGGGATGAAGGGAAGTGGATAAGCAGCACCTATTATATGAAGGATCTTCCCAAATGGGTTAAAGATTTTAATAAATCAGGACAGGCAACCTCCTATATAAAAACCTGGAACACCCTTCATGATATAGAAACCTATATTGAAAGTGGTCCCGATAAAAATACATTTGAAGGCGGCTATAATGGTCAAACAACCTTTCCTTATGACCTCGCAGCCCTTGCCGGTCCCTCGGGGAAATTTGAATTGGTAAAGGTTTCTCCTTATGGAAATTCCCTTACTACAGATTTCGCAATTGCCGCAATTAATGCCGAAGAACTGGGACAGGATAATATTACAGATATTTTAACCCTAAGCTATTCCAGCCCCGATTATATTGGCCATAATTTTGGAGTGAATTCCAAAGAGATCCAGGATACCTACTTAAGGCTGGATATTGAACTTGCAAGATTATTACAGCATTTGGATGAAAAAGTAGGAATAGGTAACTACACTATCTTCCTTACTTCAGATCATGGAGGGGGAGATGTACCTTCCTATATGAAATCTGTTAAGATTCCTTCGGGGTATTTTGATGAAAGCGGATTTAATGAAAAAATTCAAGCTCATGTGAGGGAAATTTTTGATGAAGAGGGGCTTATTGAAAGGATATACGGTTACAATGTATTTTTTAACTATGATGCGTTAAGAGAAGCTGATATTAATGCACAGGAATTGGAAAATACTATTGCTCATTATATACTTCAATACCCCCAGGTGAGCAATGTATTTACCAGAACTCAATTGGAAAGTGGTTCTTTTACAACCGGGACGGCCGCACTTGTTCAAAACGGTTTTAATCAAAAACGTAGCGGTGATGTAATCATGGTTCTTAAACCTTCGGTAATTTCTTATTCTGAAACGGGTTCTACCCACGGTAGCGGATTTAGTTATGATACCCATGCACCGCTTCTATTCTTCGGAAAAGGGATTCCCCGGGGGAGTTCTTATGAGCGGGCAGAGATCATTGATATTGCTCCAACAATTTCGGCATTGCTGGGAATTTCCAATCCCAATGCAGCTACAGGAAAACCTTTACGCGCAATTCTGGAAAGCAAATCTTCCAAAAATTAGATTAAGTAAAGGATTAAAATAATTTGGCGAGCATTTTTTTGCGGCGCAATTTTCTTATAAAGCGGCCTTCTTCTTCTGAAACAAGAAAGGGCTGCTTTTCTTTTTTTGCTTTAAAATATCCGGTAATGTAATCTTTGAAGAGTTTGGGTTCCTTTTTAAGGAAGGCTAATTTTCCCGAAGCTATTGTTGTTATAATAAATCCGTATCTCAATCTATAAAATGCTTCTCCCTGTTTAAAACCAGAAGATACAGTATAACTTGCCCCTGTGGGTTTTAAGTGTTTTACTAACAGGTTTGCATCGGTTTTTATCTGCCAACCATGGTATTGTGCCAGTAATTCATCTACGGTGTCCCAACCCATATGAGGTTTTAATTTTCCAATTTGTATAAAACACTCCTTACGGTAAGCCTTTAATGCCCCACGAATATGATCTTTCCCGGTAAGACTTTCCGTTTCCCACTGTTGATCTTTTTTTATGGTACAAAAACCCCCGGCTATGCCAATACGCGATTCTTCTTTAAAATGCCCCATTATTGTTTCCAGGTAATTGGGAGGGAAAATTAGATCGGCATCAAATTTACAAATGAGATCAAAATTCTGGTCCAGGCAGGAGAGCCCCTTGTTGAAGGCATGTATCACCTTGCTTCCCGGTGCATGAGTGGCGCTTTTCGAGGTAGTGTGAACAAGGCTTATAAATTCATATTTTTCAGCGAAGGAGGAGGCAATAGATGCTGTTTCATCTGTAGAACTATCATTCACCACCACAATTTTCGCGGGAAGAAAGGTTTGATCAACCAATGATTGAAGGGTTTGGCTTATAAATTCAGCTTCATTATAAGCCGGAATAACAATATAGATCCTCAAGTTAAGGTGGGTTTTACGCTAAATTACGATAAACTTTTCAGGCGGTAAAAAGTAAAGGTATACGCCTGATGCAGGTTTTTATTTCCTTTCCGCATAAACTGCGTAATAGCGTGGGGTAAACCGGCGAAGTATTGGCCTCACGCCAATTTTATTAACGGGATTTGTCCATTTTTCCCTAGCCTTTATAGTCCAGCCTGCTTTTTCCAGTAACCAGTCAAATTGCCAGTCTTCAAATTCGTGGTAATGTCTGTCCCGTGGATCGGTAGCGCTTTTGTAAGCATTGGAAAACCATAATTTCAGTGGAACAGTAGCCACCAGTTTTTTGGCCTGTATTTCCTTTAATATATTATATGGAGCTACAAGGTGCTCAAAGATCTCAAAAGCGGTTACAAGTTCATAATCGCTGCTTTGCACAGCACGAAAATCAATATCCAGATCTTCTCCTAGGGTATTGGTGACCTTATAACGATGATCTTCCATTATTTCTGAAAATGGGTTTCTTATACCCAGGTCCAGTACATTGGCAGGAGGGGGCGTTACATTTTGTAAGAATTCAAGGGTTTTTTTAAAGCGTTTTCCGGGAAACGTGTTTTCGTACATGCTAATATTGGTAAACTATAGCATTTATGTTCATTCCCGCACCTACGCTGGCAAACATGATGACGTCTCCTCTATGCAACTCCTGGCCTTCTATTTTTCCCTTTATCACAAGATCCAATAAGGTAGGGACTGTAGCCACACTACTGTTGCCCAACTCCTGAATACTCATAGGCATTACATTTGGGGGCATGGGAGTTTTATGCAATTTATAAAACCGGTGAATAATGGCATCATCCATTTTTTCATTGGCCTGGTGAATAAAGATCTTTTTTACATCGCTAATGGTTTTTCCGCTGTTTTCCAGACAGGTCTTCATCGCGGCGGGCACTTCGGTCAAAGCAAATTCATAGATCTTACGGCCATTCATTTTAATGTAGCGGGTGTCATTTGCTGCTTCTGAATGATTGGAAGCGCCAAAATAAATATGATGTGCTTCCTGGTATGCAAAGGTAGCCGACTCATGGGCGAGGATTCCACCTTCTTCGGAAGTAACTTCTAAAACAACGGCTCCAGATCCATCAGAAAATATCATAGAATCCCTGTCGTGTTTATCTACCACCCGGGAAAGGGCTTCGGCGCCGATAACAAGACATTTTTTAGCCATTCCCGCACGCATAAACGCTTGTGCCTGTATTACGGCTTCTATCCATCCCGGACATCCAAAAAGAACGTCATATCCTACACATTTAGGATTCTTAATACGCAAATTATGTTTTACACGGGTTGCCAGACTGGGCACACTATCACTTTGAATACTTCCGTTCTTTACATCACCGTAATTATGGGCTACAATGATATAATCCAGGGTTTCAGGATCTATACCTGAGTCCTCCAACGCATTTTGGGCTGCAACAGTTGCCATATCTGAAGTGCAAAGGTTTTCTTCCAAATACCTTCGTTCCTCAATTCCCGTAATAGCTTTAAATTTTTCTATAGTAACCTCATTGTTATGAGGAAAATGAGACCCATCATTATTCCGGAATTCGTGCTTTAAAAAATCTGAATTTTTCCTTTTTAAGCCCGGGATAAAACTTCCAACTCCTGTGATCTTTATGCTCATTGAATCAGCTTATTTTGTGAAATCGTTAACTAAATTAATAAAAAGCTTTCGAACTAAACTAAGAGAAAACTGTTTATTTTGGTTTATTAATGAATCAAAAAGAATTGACTCTTTTGAATGCGGTATCAATATTTTAAGCGCTTTAAAATAAGAAAATAGCAAAGGCCTGCGATGGTGCAGGCCTTTGCTATTAATGCTTATGCTTCCATGTATTCCTCAATAGGAGCACACGTACATATTAAATTTCTATCTCCATACGCGTCATCTACCCGGCGTACGCTTGGCCAGAATTTGTTATCTGCAACATATTCCAGTGGGAAAGCAGCCTGCTCTCTTGAATATGGGAAATCCCAGGTATCTGAAGTTAGCATTGCCATGGTATGTGGCGCATTTTTAAGAACATTGTTCTCATTCTCTGCAGAAGCTTCGCTTATTTCTTTCCTTATAGAAATCAGGGCATCACAAAAACGATCCAGTTCTGCTTTGCTCTCGCTTTCTGTAGGTTCAATCATTAAAGTTCCCGCAACAGGGAAAGAAACGGTTGGAGCATGGAAGCCATAATCCATCAATCTCTTTGCAATGTCTACAACCTCAATTCCGTTAGCTTTAAAAGGGCGGCAATCCACGATCATTTCGTGAGCGGCTCTTCCACGTTCTCCTGAATAAAGAGTTTGGTAGTGATCTTTAAGGCGGGATTTTATATAGTTGGCATTAAGTATAGCGTATTCTGTAGATTTCTGTAATCCCTTGCTTCCAAGCATGGTGATATAACCATAGGAGATCAAACACACCAAAGCTGATCCCCAGGGAGCAGAAGAAATTGCGGTAATGGCATTTTCCCCACCCGTTTTAATTACCGGGTTACCGGGTAAGAATGGAAGCAATTGTTTGGCAACACAAATTGGTCCTACTCCCGGTCCGCCACCACCGTGAGGGATGGCGAAAGTCTTATGCAGGTTAAGGTGGCAAACATCGGCCCCAATTACACCCGGATTGGTAAGGCCAACCTGTGCATTCATATTGGCCCCGTCCATATAAACCTGGCCGCCATTTTCATGGATAATATTGGTAACTTCCCTAATCGAAGATTCAAATACACCGTGCGTAGAGGGATAAGTAACCATTAAAGCTGCAAGATTATCTTTATGCTTTAAAGCCTTTTCCCGTAGATCTTCCACATCAATATTTCCTTCAGGTGTGGCTTTAGTAACAACTACCTTCATTCCCGCCATAACTGCCGATGCCGGATTTGTTCCGTGGGCAGAAGAGGGAATAAGACAAATGTCTCTGTGAGAATCACCCCTTGATTCATGGTATGCACGTATAACCATTAGTCCTGCATATTCTCCCTGAGCTCCTGAATTAGGTTGGAGGGAAGTTCCGGAGAATCCTGTGATCTCTGTCAACTGGTCTTCCAGTCTTTTAAGAACTGTCTGGTACCCTTCAGCCTGGTCAACCGGTGCAAATGGGTGAATATTTCCCCATTGAGGATCACTTAAGGGTAACATTTCAGAAGCAGCATTCAACTTCATAGTACATGAACCCAAAGCTATCATAGAATGGTTTAGGGAAAGATCCTTGCGCTCCAGTTTTTTAATGTAACGCATCAATTCGGTTTCAGAATGATAGGAATTGAATACCTCATTGGTAAGATATTCCTTCTTTCTTTCTATTTCCTGCGGAATGGTAGTGCCCTTTTGAAGTTTGTCCAAAGCGGGTACCAATTTATCTGAAGCTTCAGAAAAAACTGAAACTATCCTGTTAAGGTCGGTGATATTGGTGGTCTCATTCAAAGCGATCACTACCGTATCCTCATTTGGATAATAGAAATTGATCTTATTTTTTTCAGCGATGGGCTTTATAACAGTGGCATCGGCCTTAATTTGAAGGGTGTCAAAATAAGTAGCATTCAATTGCTCAAACCCAAGTTCCTTTAATTGTTTTTCAAGAGTTACTGCGGATGAATGAACCGTATCTGCAATATATTTTAAGCCTTTAGGACCATGATAAACTGCGTACATTCCGGCCATTACGGCAAGAAGCACCTGAGCTGTACAAATATTGGAGGTAGCTTTGTCCCGTTTAATATGCTGCTCCCTGGTTTGAAGGGCCATACGCAGGGCACGGTTACCATTTAAATCTTTAGTTACCCCAATGATTCTTCCCGGGATATTTCTCTTGTATTCTTCTTTTGTAGCGAAATAGGCAGCGTGAGGACCTCCATAGCCTAGTGGAATACCAAAACGTTGGGTGGTACCCACCACTACATCTACCCCCATTTCACCGGGAGCCTGAAGTTTTACCAGGCTTAATATATCTGCCGCAACAACGGTCTTAATATCTGAAGCTTTACACTTAGCTACAAAATCATTATAATTATATACTCTTCCAGATTTTCCTGGGTATTGTAAAATAGCACCAAAATACTCTTTAGAAAAATCGAAATCCTGGTGATCTCCAATAACCAATTCGATTCCAAGAGGAATGGCGCGGGTAGTAAGCAGGGAGATTGTTTGTGGTAAAACTTCTTCAGAAACAAAGAATTTTACAACATCATTTTTCTTTTGATCCCTTTCCCTAACTGCGAATAACAGGGCCATAGCCTCTGCTGCAGCGGTTGATTCGTCAAGAAGTGACGCATTGGCAAGCTCCATTCCAGTAAGGTCTGAGACCATTGTTTGGAAATTAAGCAGTGCTTCAAGCCTACCCTGGGCAATTTCAGCCTGGTAGGGTGTATAAGCAGTATACCATCCCGGATTTTCAAGAATATTTCTTTGAATTACCGCCGGGAGAATGGCCTGGTGGTAACCTAATCCTATGTATGTTTTAAAAACCTTATTTAAGGATGCCAATTCTCCAATATGTTCTGCATATTCATGCTCACTAAGAGCGGCAGGAAGATCCAAAGGAGATTTTAACTTGATGTCATCTGGCAAAGTTTCATAAATTAACTGATCCAAAGTTGGGACACCCACAGTGGAAAGCATATCTTTTAATTCGCTTTCATCGGGGCCTATATGTCTTAGGGCAAAAGAATCTGTTCTCATTAAAATATTGTTGTGTTTCGTGCTGCGAAATTACGTATTTTAAACGTGATTATTAATGAATTAATCCATTGAGATGTTAAGATTTTTATGAATTTTTGTCGGCCGCTTTCAGCTTAATGATCTCATGAAAAAAATCCTGAAAAGTATTTTTAATTTTTACATAAACAGTAGCTTGCATGTCGCTATTGCAGTTGTATGTTTAAGCGCTGTAAGCTTTTTAAATTTCGGATATAACTTATCTGGGTCAATTCTCCTTTTTATTTTTTGGGGAACTGTAACGGGTTATAATTTTGTAAAATACGCCGGGATAGCCAAGTTTCACCACTCGAATCTTCCACCCAATTTAAAGTTGCTCCAGCTCTTCTCGCTAATCATTTTTATGGGAATGATCGTTAGCGCTTTTAATCAGCCGCCAGCAATCCTTTTTATTGCGGCAATTTCAGGTGGGTTTACACTTTTATATGCCTTACCCGTATTTAGTAAAAACAGAAATTTACGGGCTTTACCCGGGTTAAAGATCTATGTGATTGGCTTAGTGGTTTCTATAGTCACCGTACTTATGCCACTGGTTTTATATGAAGAGTTGCTGGAAAGAGATATTTTAATTGAATTCCTTCAGCGGTTTTTAATGGTGATTGCCCTGGTAATTCCTTTTGAGATCAGGGACCTGAAATTTGATCTGATACAGCTCAATACTATTCCACAGAAAATTGGTGTAGCGCGCAGTAAAATATTGGGTTATATTCTGGTAAGCCTTGTGGTTTCTGCTGAGTTTCTAAAACAGGAGATTCTGCCGGAGAATTTGGTGAGTTTGATTGGAGTGGGAATAATTACACTATTATTTTTGAAGGGATCTCAAATAAAGCAGGGGGAATATTATGCATCTTTCTGGGTAGAGGCTATCCCGGTAATGTGGTTATTTTTACAAATTGGATTTACCGGAGTTATGTAGATTCTCATTTTTAATTTCTTCCTTCCAGGCTTTTTTTTCAGCTTCAGAACAGGTTTTTAGATTAGCTTTCTTTACCAATTCGGTAAGTTTATTGTTGTTATCGGTATATTTTTTACATGGCTTGCAAAATAAGAGGTGGATATGGATCTGGATCTTTTCAAAAAAGGATGCTTCATCATATTGGGCCTTATCACAGCAATGAGCAGTATTCGAACAATCCATAAAGAGGGAATTAAATTTTTTCATTCTAAAACCAGTTTTTTTCTAAGCATTCAGCCAAAGTTACGCGGGCCCTGTGAATAATCACCCAAAGGTTAGACGGGGTGATATTGAACTCATTACATATAGTCTCGGTATCCATGCCATCAATCGTTTTCATTTTAAAGATCCTGGCCTGTTTCTCGGTCAAATTATCCATGCATTCCAGGATGGCGAGTCCCAGTTCTTCATTTTCCATTTGATCTTCTGCATTTAGCTCAAACCTGTCGGGGGCCTGTTCTTCCAGCCAGTCCCCTTCATTATCCACATCATTGTAATTTAATCTAACTTCCGCTTTTCCTTTATTGGAGTTTATTTTGCGATAGTAATCAATGATCTTCCTTTTTAAAATGGAAATAAGCCAGGTACGTTCTGTAGCTTCTCCTTTAAAATTTTTCATGGATTTTAAACCCGCTAAAAAGGTTTCAGAGATGATATCATTTGCCAGGTCCCTGTCATTTACCCTTACTATGGTGTAATTGAACAGATAATCTGAATATTTATCGACCCATTTAGTTGGATCTATTTGATTTGTTGCCATAATTACCCAAAGCGTATTTCCAAAAATAAGAAAAAGAAGATATTAACGGCTATTCTAAAACAATAAGATTTAGAATAGCCATAGTACCCTTAAGTTAAAGCTATTTTGGTAAAAGTCCTGCACGTTTTAACAATGCAGCGGGTTGAGGTTCTTTTCCTCTAAATCTTTTATAAAGGGTCATTGGATGTTCGGTTCCCCCTTTCGAAAGAATATGTTCCCTGAATTTTTGCGCTATTTCTTTACTGAAGATGCCTTCCTCCATGAAATATTCAAAAGTATCAGCATCCAGCACTTCTGCCCACTTATAGGAATAATACCCGGCTGAATATCCACCCTGAAATATATGTGAAAAAGAGGTGCTCATGCAATTTTCAGCCACTTCCGGATAAAGTTGGGTAGGTTTAAATGCAGTGTCTTCATGTGATTTTACATCGCTGATATTTGTGGGATCAATACCATGCCAGCTCATATCAAGCATTCCAAAACTTATTTGGCGAAGGGTTGCCATTCCTTCGTGAAAATTGGATGCTTTTTTAATTTTTTCTATCAATTCCTGCGGAATTACTTCACCGGTTTCATAATGCTTTGCAAATAACTGCAGGGCTTCGGGTTCATAACACCAGTTTTCAAGCACCTGGCTTGGTAACTCTACAAAATCCCAGAACACGCTGGTGCCGGAGAGGCTCGGGTATTGGGTATCGGCGAGTATACCGTGTAATGCGTGGCCAAATTCGTGGAATAGGGTTGTAACCTCGTTAAAAGTTAAGAGGGAGGGAGTGTTTTTTGTGGGTTTAGTAAAATTGCACACAATAGAGATATGCGGTCGCATATTTTTATTTTCATATAAAAATTGTGGCCTGTAAACCGTCATCCAGGCACCATCTCTTTTTCCGGGCCGGGGATGAAAATCGGCATAAAAAAGTGCTATTTGTTCATTTTTCCCGTCTATTACCTGATAGGTTTTTACATCTTGATGGTATTTATCAACATCAAATACTTCCCTGAACTGGAGGTCAAATAGTTTATTGGAGACCTTAAAAACCCCCTCTATTACATTTTCCAGTTTAAAATAGGGTTTTAATTTTTCGTCATCCAGATCAAATAATTTTTGTTTTAATTTCTCACCGTAAAAAGCCGCATCCCATTTTTCCAGCCGGTCAATAGGATCAAGTTCTTTGGCAAATGCCTCAAGTTCCTCGTATTCTTTTTCAGCGGCGGGTTTAGATTTTTCCAGAAGGTCTTGTAAAAAAGCCTCCACCTTTGCCGGGGTTTCAGCCATGCGTTCCTCCAGCACGAATGCCGCATGATTTGGATAACCAAGAAGGTTCGCGCGTTCAAATCTTAGATTGGCGGTTTTAAGCACGATTTCCTGATTATCGAGCTCATCTCCATGAAAGCCTTTTGCACCAAATGCCAATGCCATTTCTCTTCTTAATTCCCTGTTCGCGGCATACTTCATAAAGGGAATATAGCTGGGATATTCAAGGGTGAAGATCCAACCTGTCTTCTCTTTGGAAAGTGCAACTTCTTGTGCCTCGTCTCTTACACTTTCAGGCAAGCCTTCAAGATCTTTCTCGTTGGTAATATGAAGCTCAAATCTATTGGTTTCAGCTAAAACATTTTCACCAAACTTTAAACTCAGAGATGACAGTTCTTTGTCAATTTCACGTAGGATGGCCTTATTGTCTTCGGTGAGATTTGCCCCATTCCTCGAAAAAGCCTTGTACTTTTTATCCAACAGCATTTTTTGCTCTACGCTAAGATCATAGGAGTTCCTATCCATATAAACCGCCTTAACTTTCTCGAACAAAGATTTATTCAGGATTATATCATTTCTGAATTCAGCTAGTAAAGGGGAGACTTCCTGCGCGATTTTCTGTATCTCATCATTGGTTTCCGCTGAGTTGAGATTGAAAAAAATATTTGTTACAAGATCCAGTTGCCGGCCAGAGAATTCCAGCTTTTCAATAGTATTTTCAAAGGTTGGTGCCCCCGGTGAACTTGAAATAAGATCAATTTCTTCCCTCGCAATTTGAATTGCCTGGCGAATTGCAGGTTTAAAATGCTCATTTTTAATTTTTGAAAAGGGAGCGGTTTCAAAATTTTGCAACAGTGGATTCATTATATTTTATTTAGAAAATTTTTGTGAGAAACATAAATTTTAACGTCTTTTGCAGATAAAGGAAGTTGATTAATAGACAATTACTTAAAAAATTGTATATTTCACCTTTATAAATAGATAACTAAAAGTTAAAAATAAAGTAGTTACAAATAGTTTAGATTAATATTTAGAATGGTTAATAAATTATAACTTTAAACAAATAGTACTACTCACTAAGCCACGCTATGCGTGGCTTTTTTATTTTTTCATATTGGCGGCGCCTTCAATTACTTTTTGCTTCAAGCCTTCCTTGTATACCAGGATCTTATCAATCATGCATTTATCTGTAGCTGCCAGGATTTGTGCGGCAAGAATACCGGCATTTTTGGCCCCGTTAAGTGCAACGGTGGCAACAGGAACTCCACCCGGCATTTGTAAGATTGAAAGTACAGAATCCCAACCATCGATGGAGTTGCTTGATTTTACCGGCACTCCAATAACTGGTAGGGGAGAGAGGGATGCGACCATCCCAGGTAAATGGGCTGCTCCTCCCGCTCCGGCAATAATGACATTTATTCCCCGCGTATGTGCATTTTTTCCGTAATCAAATAATTTCTCCGGGGTGCGGTGGGCAGATACTATGTCAACTTCTACCTCAATATCAAAACCTTTTAAAATATCAATTGCTTCCTGCATAACGGGAAGATCACTGGTGCTTCCCATTATTACTGCTACTTTACTCATAGTGCTATTTGTTTTTTAAAGGAGAAACATCCCCCTGAAGATCTAATTTAATCTATTCGCTTATAACCCTTATTAAATTCTTTACCTCTTCGGCGATCTTTCTCGCTTCACTAATATCTTTATTGATGATGGTAACATGTCCCATTTTTCTAAAGGGTCTTGTTATTTTTTTTCCGTAGATGTGCGGAGTAACCCCGGGCAACTTCATGACCTTGTCGATATTTTGATAAACCACAGGTCCTGAATAATTTTCCTCTCCAGAAAGATTCACCATGATCCCTGCCACTTTACTATCTGTGCTTCCCAAAGGCAAATCTAAAATAGCCCTGATATGTTGCTCAAATTGATTGGTGTAACTGGCTTCAATGCTATAATGCCCGCTATTGTGCGGTCTGGGCGCTACTTCGTTCACCAGGATATCATCATCCTTCGTCTGGAACATTTCTACGGCCAGTAACCCAACATGGTTAAATGCCAGAGAAACATTTTCAGCAATTTTTCTGGCTTTTGCAGCAACTTTTTCATCAATTCTGGCCGGGCATATTACATATTCAACCTGGTTGGCAGTGGGATGGAATTCCATTTCTACCACAGGGTAGCTCATCATTTCTCCTGATGGATTTCTTGCCACTATAACCGCAAGTTCATTTTTGAAGTGAACAAGATCCTCTGCTATACAAGGTCCTTCAGGAATATTTTGCAGATCCTCCTTGGTTTTTATTACCATAACCCCCTGCCATCATACCCACCGGTGGTACTTTTCCATACTACGGGTAATTTCAGCTGCGAATTGTTTACAGCGTCCATAAAATTATCTTTTCCTTCAAAGTTTGTAAATGCTGCGGTAGGAATATTGTTTGAACTAAAGAATTGTTTCTGGATAGATTTATCCTGAATTTTTTCAAGTGTGGCTGAAGACGGGAAAACCTTGATTCCCTCCTTTTCCAATTGTTTTAAAGCATCAATATTTACACCTTCAATTTCAAAAGTAACCAGGTCTGCCTTCCTGCCAAAGTGCAGGACCGTTTCATAATCCATAAGGTCTCCCTGCTCAAAATAATTGGCTGCTATTTTTCCCGGTGCTTCCCCGCTTGGATCCAGAACAAGGGTGTGGATGTCATATTTACGAGTTTCATAGAGCATCATTTTTCCCAATTGACCTCCCCCTAAAATTCCCAATTTAAAATCTGAAGAAAAATAGTTGACCATATATTTACCGAATTTCAACAAAAATAATTTTTTAAGATGGAATGCCGAAGTATTCAGAGATAAATCGGTCAAATACTTAGGACGCCGAAATGTTTAGATTCCTTATCTTTGAGCCTTTAAAATAAGTTACATTGATCCAGCTGCACGACTTAAAGTTCGAACCATTTATTTCTGAAGAAAAAATAACCGCTTCCATTGATAGAATGGCGCGGGAAATTAACAGGGATTTTAAAGACAAAAATCCCGTTTTCCTGGGTGTTCTAAATGGGGCATTTATGGTAGCTTCTGAAATTATTAAAAGATTCGAAGATAATTGTGAAGTAACTTTTGTTAAACTTGGGTCGTATGAAGGTACTTCAACCTCCGGAAATGTGGAAACCCTTATTGGTTTGAGCCATAGCCTAGAAGGGAGGGAGGTAATTGTGATCGAGGATATAGTAGATACCGGAAATACACTGGCTGCAATAGACAGGATATTGAAAAGCAAAAAAGTGGCGGGTTATAAGATTGCTACACTTTTCTTTAAACCAGAAGCCTATAAAAAGGATTATAAGATCGATTATACAGGAATGGAGATTCCCAATGATTTTATTGTGGGATATGGTTTGGATTATGATGGACTTGGACGTAACCTCACTCAAATTTATAAACTTAAACAAGAGCGCATGACGAATTTGGTATTGTTTGGCCCTCCCGGTGCGGGAAAGGGAACCCAGGCAACGGTTTTAAAGGAAAAATATCAATTGGTACATATTTCAACCGGAGATGTTTTCAGGTACAATATAAAAAATGCAACTGAACTGGGGCGCAATGCAAAATCTTTTATGGATAAAGGTCACCTGGTGCCGGACGATGTAACTATAAGCATGCTCGAAGCTGAAGTGGATAAAAATCCGGAGGCTAAAGGTTTTATTTTTGACGGTTTTCCACGAACTGCTGCCCAGGCAGAAGCTTTGGCAGATCTTATGTCTAAAAAGAATACCGAAGTTTCAGCTATGATAGCATTGGAAGTTGATGATGAGGTTCTGGTAGAGCGGCTTTTGGGAAGGGGTAAAACTTCCGGTCGGGCTGATGATGCTGATGAGTCTATTATTAGAAACAGGATAAAAGTTTATTATGAAGAGACTGCTATTTTAAAACAATATTACCTGAAAGAGGATAAGTATTATGGAGTAAATGGAGTAGGCAGTGTAGAAGAAATTACGCAACGTATTAGTGAAGTGATTGATAATTTGCAGGGGAAATAAACTCTGTAAAAACTTAACAAATTATACTAAATATTTAAACAGAAACTGCTTTTAATGCAGGTAAATAAGGGAAAATGACTGAAGGGAATTTTGTTGATTATGTAAAAATACATGTGGCTTCCGGAAAAGGAGGGCAGGGATCGGCACATTTGCGTCGCGAAAAATATGTGGCCAAAGGCGGACCCGATGGGGGAGATGGAGGACGTGGAGGTCATGTTATTTTAAAAGGAAATAAAAATCTCTGGACCCTGTTTCATTTAAAATTTAAACGGCACGTGCGCGCTGAGCATGGAGAGCACGGAAGTAAGCAAACCAGTACGGGAGCTGATGGGGCCGATCAATATATTGAAGTGCCATTGGGAACCGTGATAAGAGATACTGAGACCCAGGAGATCCTTCATGAGATCACAGAGGATGGACAGGAAATAATAGTTGCCAAAGGTGGAAAAGGGGGGCAGGGTAATGCCCATTTTAAAACTGCCACTAATCAAACCCCCAGATATGCGCAACCCGGGATGGAAGGGGAGGAGATAGATATTACCCTGGAACTAAAGATACTTGCAGATGTAGGTTTGGTTGGTTTTCCAAATGCCGGTAAATCTACCTTGCTTTCAGTAATAACGGCTGCGAAGCCCAAGATTGCCGATTATGAATTTACTACCCTGAAGCCAAATTTAGGTATTGTGGAATACCGCGATTACCAAACTTTTGTAGTTGCAGATATTCCGGGAATAATCGAGGGTGCAGCAGAAGGAAAAGGGATAGGTCATCGCTTTTTAAGACATATTGAACGGAACTCTACATTGTTGTTTTTGATTCCTGCAGATGCACCGGATATCACTAAACAGTACGAGATCCTGTTGGATGAATTAAGACGTTATAATCCGGAAATGCTGGACAAAGACCGTTTGGTAGCCATTTCTAAAAGCGATATGCTTGATGAGGAGTTAAAAGCTGAGCTTAAGGAGGAATTGGATAACAAACTAAAAGCCCCTTATATGTTTATTTCAGCGGTTGCCCAGCAGGGATTAACACAACTTAAGGATAAACTTTGGGAAATGCTCAATAGGTAAGCTGTTTAAATCTTGTTAATCAGCAAAGCCCTGGGATGATTTTTGTGTAACTTTAATAAAAATCATCTTATGAAATTTCCAAAATATATCATTGGATTATTCTTAGCGGTCTCATGTAATACCCCCCAGGCGGTTTATGATTATGACGAAAAGGTAAATTTTACCACTTTAAATACATATCAGATCTATCCGGATCTGGCGACCAATCTTAACCAACTGGACGATCAAAGGATCATTTCCATTCTTAATGAGAAATTGGCTCAAAAAGGGCTAAGGACTTCAGAGACTCCGCAGATCTATGTGAACTTTTATTCATCTATCTATGAAACTCCCAACCGCAACACCTTAGGGGTGGGAGTAGGAGGTAGTGGGCGAAATGTTGGAGTAGGAGTTTCCGGCGGAATTCCTTTAGGAGGTGCCGATACTTACCTGAGATTAACACTGGATTTTATTGATGTAAAAAATGATGCCCTTATCTGGCAGGCAGAAGTTGAAGGTCTTTTTAATAATTCTTCTACTCCTCAAAAAAGAGAGGAAAGCCTGCGGGTAATGATAGAAAAGGCGCTTAAAGGATATCCTCCTAAAAAGTAAATATTTCAACGTATAACATCTCAGTATCTTCCGGGCTCAGGTAAAAAATTACCCTGCTTTTAGGTGGTCATTCAGGGCCGGTTAAAGCTTTTGATTAAAAGTTTAATGCAGTCCCCCGCTTTATTATCAAAGGTTATATAAGGTTGTTATGAAACGCATACACCTCCAGGGCTAAATACTCGACTAAATTTATCATTAGAGGAAAAACAATGTTTTATATTTTCCAGGTAGTCCCGGTAATTCTTTATTAATACTGGCCATTTTCATTCCTAATCTCTTATTCCTTTTTACGTGTCTATTAAAATCAAAAAAGCCCCGGTTTCCCGGGGCTTTTTCTTTGGTTGGTTAGTTAGTTGCAAACCTTAATTCATTATTGTGAACTCACTACGTCTGTTCTTGGCGTATTGCGCGCTGGTACAGCCTGTAGGTCGTGTACAATCATTTAATGGCATTGATTCACCAAATCCTTTAGAGGTTAAACGATCTCTTTCTATTCCCTGGCTTACAAGGTATTCAAGAGTCGCTGCTGCACGCCTTTCTGAAAGAGCCATGTTGTAGCTGTCCGTTCCTCTGGCATCTGCGTGAGATCCTATTTCAATCTCAAGAGTTGGGTATTTCTTCATAATGTCTACCACTTTATTAAGAGTAACTTTAGACTCTTCTTTAATGGTAGATTTATCAAAGTCGAAATAAATATTTCCAACATCTCTCAATTGCTGTCTTCCGGTTTCGGTATTGGTTTCTCTTTCCTCAATTGCAACAACTGGAGGAGTGTAATCTTCTCTTGAGAAGCTGTATAAATTATCTGTACCTCTTCTGTTGGAAGCAAACCATCCTTCATTTTGACCTTCACGAATTACAAAAGCGAAATCATCATTGGCACTGTTAATTGAAGTTCCAAGGTTTTTTACTTCTGAAAAATTCCCTTCGGTGCTGTAGATATCAAGATTTCCAAATCCCTGGTGTCCATCTGAAGAAAAGTATAAAACGTTCTCTTCACTAATAAAAGGGAATTGTTCTCTGTGAGCAGTATTCACCCCAGGACCAAGGTTTCTTGGAGTACCATATGTACCATCTTCATTAATGTCTACTACATACAAGTCAAAAGATCCTAATGAACCCGGCATATCACTCGCAAAGTATAACTGTTTCCCATCTGCACTCAGGCTTGGGTGTTCAGTTGAATACTCATCACTTGTAAAAGGCAGTGCCTCAATATTTGTCCAGTTACCATCTACGTTTTGAGCACGGTAAATTCTAATGTGTGCTACCCTCTCGTCATCCTCATTTTTCACTCTTTTATCATTGGTACGATCAAAATACATTGTCATTCCGTCCTGGCTAAAAGTAGCTGAACTCTCGTGAGTGTCTGTATTGATCGCTCCGGGAAAAAGAACGATGTTTGATAACTGTCCGTCATCATCCACGTCTGCAGTGTAAAGATCCAGCATTGGCTTTTTGTTCCATGGATAAATAGGTCTTTCCATATTCCTTGTTGAGGAAAAAGTAACCTTATCTCCATAATAACCAATTCCAAAATCAGCGGCCGCTGCATTGTTCATTACCTGATTAGTGGTATAAACATGAGATACAGTTGTGTCCATTTCCTTGCGGAACTCTTCGAAATTAAAGTCCTCTCCGTGATATTCACTGAAGTACTTATCTGCTTCTGTAGGATTGTTGGCTCCCATTAAAGCATGTGCATACCTGAATTTGTACTGAGGTTCAACTTCTGCAGCATGTCTAAGAAAAAGTACCTGGTAAACCTCGGCAGCATTTTCCATTTGATTGGTATAGAAATATGCGTCACCTAAATTCTGAAGCACTTTCTTGTCCTTGTTTGATACTTTCTCATAAGCATCGGCAGCATCGATATATGCTCTCTGAGCAAAAAACCGGTCACCTTTTTTAATTTCAGAGCTTTGTGCAAACCCTGAAAAACTTATAAGGATTATTAAAATTGTACTATATAAATTTTTCATATTGTCTCTGGTTTTAGAAGAATCTTGGTGATTTGTCATATCCTTTAGATAATCCGAACAAGTCCAGATCAAATAACAAAAGGAATTCGTGTGTACCATCATTATAGTTACTAAGATTGGAAGTAGTATAATCATAGGCATAACCCACTCTTAATCCCGGAGTCACGGCGAAATTCACCAATCCGGTTACCGAGTCTCCAAATCTATAACCCACACCAGCTTCAAGCCTGTTAAACATTAATACATTGGCAGTAATGTCAACAGATAGAGGAGCTCCCTGAACACCTCTTGCCATAAAGGCCGGTTTCAGTTTAAAATCAGGATTTAGATCAAATACATAACCACCGGTAAGGAAGTAATGGATATTTTCTTCACCAAGTCCTCTTAAACCCTGCTCATTTTCTAAATGTTTCGCAGTAAAAAGGTTAGGAGCGGAAAGACCTAAATAATGATTATCACCAAACCAGAATGCACCAACTCCAAACACAGGGAAAACTTCGCTTATGTTTTGGAATGCCGGGTCATTAGGCTGGTTTGTTTCCAGCCTGGTTAAATCCCCGTCAAAAGTTGTTAGTCCACCTTTTACACCAAAAGATAACTTGTTGTTATTCTCATCCAATGGAAGCACGTAGGCGAAATCGGCCGTGATATTATTTTCTTTAATAATATCACCAATTTCATCGTGAACAATAGATAAACCAACTTCAACACGTTCGCTTAGGGGTGTGTGGGCGAAGAAACTGGCGGTTTTTGGAGCACCGTCAATTCCTACCCATTGAGATCTGTAAATACCACCCAGGTTAAGCATACCGGGATTATCGGTCGCATAAGCGGGGTTGATTACACTCATATTATACATATACTGAGTGTAAAGAGGGTCTTGTTGGGACATACCTTTAATAGAGAAAAGGATAATGCCTGTAAAGATTAGATATTTTATTATTGTGTTTTTCATTTCTTTCTATGTTTATCCTTTAATTATCTACTTAAGTAAAGTTTACCCTGAACAGGGGACGTTTGTCCATCGTTGTAATTCAAGATGTAGAAGTAAACACCTGCAGGTAAAACTTTGTCACCTAAAGTTGTAGACTGGTTCGAAACACCATCCCAATCTGGAGTTCTTGCATTTCCTTTGAACACTACATTACCCCATCTGTTAAAGATCTCGATAGTATAGTTAGGATAATCTTCAGCAATATCCGGGATTACGAAACGGTCGTTGATATTATCTCCGTTTGGAGAGAACCCTTCAGGAATTCCGCAGAAACCAACTTCAACTGCAATAAGACGTCTCTCTGAGCTTTCACAACCTGTAGTGTTGGTTGCAGTCGCATAATAATTAACGCCGTTTTGAAGAGCTGTGGAGGTCGCAAGTGCAGTTCCACCTGTAGCAGAAGAATAAATTCTAATGCCATCACCATTAAGGTTATCTATAAGATCCTGAACAGTTGGATTGTCGTTTCTACAAAACTCGTTTCCTTCCGGCTGAATGGTTGGAGAAACAGAATCGTTAATGGTAACAGTTACCATTACAGCATCTGAAGTTTCACATACAGAATCCCCGGTTGAAGAAACCACATAATAAACAGCTCCGTCCAGTAGGATTGTTGTAGGATCAGCTTCAGTTTCAAGATCTGCATCAAGATACCAAATCAGACCTTCACCAGTTGCAACCAGGTCAGCTACCGTAGCGTCATCAACTTCACAGAAAGCCTGTGCAGCATCAGCTACCGGTGCGGTCGCGGTTGTTTCAAGTACAGTAATTGTAATAGTTGCGCTATCAGTTCCTATTGCACAATCAGCAGCTCCATCAACAGTATAGGTAATAACAAATTCACCTAAACCTGCATTGGAAGGATTAAACACTCCATTTGCATAAGGAGCACTAAAAGATCCTGTCATTAAGGCATCATCACCTAGTAAAGTGTTAAGCTGAATGTTCTCGTTTTGGTCAAGACAATAAGTAACAGTTACGTCACCACCTGCATTTGCCGGTGCCGGAGCAACAACATTAATGGTAAAGGTAGCAGTAAAGTTACCGGTTGAACAAACAGACTCATCATCTTCAACTTCATAAGTAATCTCAGTTTCACCTAATTCTGCATTAGAAGGATCAAACATTCCATCGGTTAATCCACTAAATGTTCCATTGGTAGATGCAAATGCACTTAGGTAATCAAATAAGTTAACCGGTCCTTCTGTAGCACAGAAAGTAAGGTTCATATCAGCTCCTGCGTCATTAGCCTCAAGAACAGTTATAGTAAGAACGGCAGAATCTGCACAGTCTCCCTCACCCAAAGTATAGATTGTAGTAAAGTCACCATAGTTGCTTACCATGTTATACTGATTTATCAAGGCATTTATGCTAGGCTCAAATGTTCCGTTTGTTGAAACACCTTCATCTAATAATCCTAAGAAAAGGTTTCTTACACCATTGGTGCTAAGGTTCCTCACGTCAGAATTACAAACTTCTCTGGAATTATCTGCTCCTGCATCAAAACTGCTTTCTGAAACTGTTACTGTAAATTCAGTGGAAGCAGTTCCGGTTAAACAAGTTGTTGGGTCCTCTTCGCTTACTGTATAAGTAATCGTGAAAACACCTTCTGCCGAAACATCCAATAATCCGTTCTCAAGTTCACCATCTTCTGTAGAAAAAGTTCCACCCCGAGTGTTATCGTCAGTAAGCCTGTCAAAAAGGTTGATATTACCTTCGGCAAGACATACATCAATATTCGTAATTTCACCGGTCGTAGCTTCTTCCTCAGCAACTATCCTTGCGGTTAACTGAACTGTTGTAACACAATTTCCGACAGTAACAGAATAGGTAGTAGTGAAATCACCTAAACCATCAGCATCATTTTGGTACATCTGTGCAATTTGCGCAGGAGTTGGATTTAAAGTTCCATTTGTTGGTACTCCCGCAGGAAGTAATGCCACAAAGAATTTTCTTATTTCATCGTTACTTGGGAAAGTTGCCTGAACATCAGATTCACATACAATTCCTGGAGCCGGATTCTCTAAAGTGATCCCATCAGTTACTGTTATTGTGAATTGCGTACTCGCTGTTCCTTCCACACAGGCATCACCTTGATCTTCAGACACAGTATAAGTTACTGTGAATTCTCCCATTTGAGAAACATCAAATAGACCATCTACTATTTCACCATCCTCATCAGAGAAAATTCCTCCAGAAGTATTAGCATCGGTTAGGCGGTCATATAAATTGATAGTTCCATCTGCAGAACAAACCTGGAAATCTTCAATTTCTCCTGTAGTCGCTTCTGTAACATCATTAATAGTTAAAGAGATCAATACTGAATCCTCACCACATTCATTTGAAACGCTATAAGTAGTTTCAAAAGTTTGAGAAGGAGTAGGATTGTTTAAATAAGCGGCAATTTGACCGGCTATAACATTTAAGGCCGGTGAAAATTCTCCATCAAGATCTTCAATTCCATTTTCAGTAAGAGCATCATTGAAAAGGTCCATTGCGGCCTGAGGATTTGTAAGCATCGCCTCAACATCAGTGATACACATTTCCATTACGATTGGCTCTCCTAATTCAACTGAACCTTCTACAGTAATGGTAAAAGTTGTGGAATCTGTACTTCCTTCGATTACGCAATTTGCGCTGTCATCAACATTATAAGTAATTTCATATGATCCAGGTCCAATAGAAGGATCAAAATTTCCATCAGCATCTACACCTTCACCGCTAAAAGTTCCACCAGTTGTGGCATCATCACTTAAACGGTCTGCTAAAACTATAAGTTCTTCACTATCGCAATCAACTGTGAAATCTTCTATAGTTCCGGCGTTGGCTTCTTCAGCAGCAACAATTCTCACTGTTAGTTCTACAGATGTTTGGCAATCTCCATCACCAAAAGTATAGGTAGTGGTAAAATCTCCGAGACCATCTTCATCGGCCTGGTATTCTTGTACCAGTTGTGAGGCAGTTGGATCAAGTGTTCCGTTAGTTGGGAAACCGGCTTGTTGAGCGATGGCAATATAGAATTTTCTAACTTCATCAACACTAGGGAAAGTAGCCTGTACATCGCTTTCACATACAATAGCAGGTGCAGGGCTTTCCGCCATGAATCCTTCACTTACCGTTAAAGTAAATGTGGTCGAGTCATCTTCACCTTCGGTACAATTCTCATCACTTGCTGTAACAGTATAAGTAATTTCGAATTCTCCAACCTGAGAAACATCAAATAAACCGTTTTCAATTACACCATCCTCATCAGAGAAAGTTCCACCAGCGTCATTGTTATCGCCTAATAAAGTATTAAGGTCAAAAAGAGTTGCACTGGAACAAACGGGAGCGGGATTTATAGGTCCTGCATTAGGAGCTACGGTATCATTTATGGTTAAAGAGATCAATACTGAATCCTCACCACATTCATTTGAAACGCTATAAGTAGTTTCAAAAGTTTGAGAAGGAGTAGGATTGTTTAAATAAGCGGCAATTTGACCGGCTATAACATTTAAGGCCGGTGAAAATTCTCCATCAAGATCTTCAATTCCATTTTCAGTAAGAGCATCATTGAAAAGGTCCATTGCGGCCTGAGGATTTGTAAGCATCGCCTCAACATCAGTGATACACATTTCCATTACGATTGGCTCTCCTAATTCAAATGAACCTTCTACAGTAATGGTAAAAGTTGTGGAATCTGTACTTCCTTCGATTACGCAATTTGCGCTGTCATCAACATTATAAGTAATTTCATATGATCCAGGTCCAATAGAAGGATCAAAATTTCCATCAGCATCTACACCTTCACCGCTAAAAGTTCCACCAGTTGTGGCATCATCACTTAAACGGTCTGCTAAAACTATAAGTTCTTCACTATCGCAATCAACTGTGAAATCTTCTATAGTTCCGGCGTTGGCTTCTTCAGCAGCAACAATTCTCACTGTTAGTTCTACAGATGTTTGGCAATCTCCATCACCAAAAGTATAGGTAGTGGTAAAATCTCCGAGACCATCTTCATCGGCCTGGTATTCTTGTACCAGTTGTGAGGCAGTTGGATCAAGTGTTCCGTTAGTTGGGAAACCGGCTTGTTGAGCGATGGCAATATAGAATTTTCTAACTTCATCAACACTAGGGAAAGTAGCCTGTACATCGCTTTCACATACAATAGCAGGTGCAGGGCTTTCTGCCATGAATCCTTCACTTACCGTTAAAGTAAATGTGGTCGAGTCATCTTCACCTTCGGTACAATTCTCATCACTTGCTGTAACAGTATAAGTAATTTCGAATTCTCCAACCTGAGAAACATCAAATAAACCGTTTTCAACTACACCATCCTCATCAGAGAAAGTTCCACCAGCATCATTGTTATCACCTAATAAAGTATTAAGGTCAAAAAGAGTTGCACTGGAACAAACCGGAGCAGGATTTATAGGTCCTGCGTTTGGTTCTTCAGTATTATTTATAGTTAAAGTAATATCTACCGACTCTTCTCCACAATTTGTGGTTACAGTGTAAGTTGTATTAAATGTTGCGGGTGCAGTTGGATTACTGTTTATGTAAGCATAAATTTCGCTACCTACAACCTCCTCTGAAGGTTCAAAAGTCCCATCAAAATTGCTAATTCCATTTTCTTCAAGGATATTTTGAAAGAAAGCTTCTGCTTGAGAAGGGTCAGAAAATAATGCCTGTACCTCTGTAATACACATTTCCATTACAATAGGTTGTCCCAATTCTTCTGTTCCCTGAACTGTTATGGTAAAGGTGGTAGAATCTGAAGTTCCTTCCATAACGCAATCTGCATTGTCATCTACAGTGTAGGTGATGGTATATGTTCCAGGTCCTATGGCAGGATCAAAGTTTCCTTCTTCATTAACACCCTCACCGGTAAAAGTTCCACCGGTGGTAGCATCTTCACTTAAAATAGAATCATCGAGAATAACGATCTCTTCATCTTCACATTCTACAACAATATCTTCTATGGTTCCAGCATTTGCTTCTTCCTCTGCTACAATAGTGATTGTTATTTCCACGCTAGATTCACAGCCATCTACACCAACAGTGTATGTAGTTGTAAAATCTCCAAGACCATCTTCATCATTTTGATATATTTGAGCAATTTCCTCAGCAGTTGGATTAAAAGTTCCGTTTGTAGGAGTTCCTTCCGGAAGCAGGCTTAAGTAAAAATTCTCTATTGATTCAAAATCAGGGAAAGTTTCCTGTACATCAGACTCACAAACAATCCCTGTTGCAGGCTCTCCCAGATCAACTGGCCCTTGAACTACTACAGTTACTTCAAACCTGTTTCTACTTTCACATGGAGGCTCATTTCTGTCATCTCGGTTAACAATCTGGCTAACGTAATAAGTTTCACCATCAATTAACTCTGTTGAGCTCGATAGGGGCGGTTGTGATGTAGCAGTACTATACCATCTAAATCCCTGAGTATATTCACTTGTGGCCTGAGCTTCAAGATCTGCAACCGTAGCTCCTTCACAAAATGTTTGTGTAGGCTCGGCTGTAGGGGCAGGAGCAAATACCGGGTCATAACGAATTGCAACCCTGCTTGTTGGGCAACCTGTGTCTTCATTTCTTTGACCTGCATAATAGCTCTCGCCAATATTAAGAGGTGTGCTTGAAGGAAGTGGATCTCCGCTGAATTGTTCTGCATAAATCTCAACCTGAAAACCATCAATGTTATTGATTAGGTCCTGAACTGTTTTAACATCGGCACCAGTGCTTCCGTAAACACAAGGAGCAAAGATGTTTCCAAATTGTGGTTCCGGAGCACCCGCGTTATCAACGGTTACACTAACGGCAGTCCTTGTTGTACAAGTCCCGGAAGCATTTCCGGCAAAATAAGTCCGGGTTTCAAGAAGTTCATTTTCAGGTATAGGATTTACAGACGTTGCTGTACGATACCATCTTACGGCATCACCATTGGCAGTCGCCTCTAGGTCAGAAACCGTAGCCAGGTAACAAAAATCCTGAGTCGTATCAGCTACGGTGGGGCAGTTCTCCTGAGCAAAGGAGGAGAAACTGGTGGTTAATAAAATAAGGGCAAAAAGGATCATAGGTAGTCCTTTCTTTCCTAAAGTAAAATTTCGCATAGGCTAGGTGTTAAATTTGACATTAATAAAATTTGTTGTGAGGTAGCCATTATAGGCTACGCAAATATTGCAATAATTTTCAACAATAGCGGTGCATTTAAGCATTAATTTAACAAACACTACCAAAGTAGTTAATGTTTAGTTAATTCACAAAACATTTATCCCAATAAAGGGAAATCTGCTTAAAATGGAAGACCGTAATCCTCATCAAAATTAACCCTTCTGGCTGTGAGATAAATGTTTCCCAAATGGGAGTATTATAAATTAATTTTCTTTCTATTTGTATGAAATTCTACCCCGTTATATTACTGTTGTTGGGAAGCTATTTTGCTCAGGCTCAAGCTGCACTTACCACTGCCCACGGCCATTTACAGGCCAACGAAACTTACCAGGCCAAAGCAGTTCTTACTACACATCTGGAGTCCCATCCTAATGACCTGAAAGCTATTTCCTTATTAGGGGATATCGCAATATTTGAAAATAAATATGATGCAGCCCTTTCCCATTATAAATATTTACTTGCCTCAAATGCTGAAAGTGCCGATTACAATTTCAAATATGGCGGCGCATTGGGTCTTAAAGCGTTAAATGTTTCCAAAATACAGGCGATGGTGTATGTTCCTGAGATTAAAAAGTATCTCGAAAAAGCTGCCGAACTTGACCCCACTCATATAAAATCCAGACGGGCTCTAGTGGAATTATACCTGCAATTACCAGGTATTTTTGGGGGTAGTATTACAAAAGCACGGCTATATGCCGGGGAGTTGAAAAAAGTGAGTGCACTTCAAGCCGCCATTTCGCAGGGATTTATTATGAAGGAAAGTGGCACTGAGGAGGAGGCGAAATTGCAATTTAAAAAGGCCTTTTCTCTTATGAAATCCCCCGATTCAAATCCAGAAAATAATTATCTCAATTATGAAATGGGCAAAATCGCTGCTGAAAATAATATAGAACCATTAAAAGGTTTGAAGTTTCTGGATTTTTATATTACAAATTATAATTACAGAGATATACATACCCTGGAATGGGCCTACTACAGAAAAGCCCAGATCCAAACCCACCTAAGGAATAAACTCGCAGCTCAAAAATTAATCAATAAGGCCCTCAGTTTACGGGAAAATTTTGAGGAGGCAAGATTGGAAAAAAAGAAGATTCAGCAGCTTTGAAGTATTTAAAAACTCAATGCAATTTGGGATTCTAATTATTTATATTTGCCCAAATTTAGATATAATGAAGCTTCATTTTATAGCGATTGGAGGTAGTGCTATGCATAATCTCGCCATTGCCTTGCAGGAAAAAGGTTATTACATTACGGGAAGTGACGATGCTATCTATGAGCCATCCCGCTCGCGCCTTGCAAAACAATCGCTTCTCCCTGCTGAAATGGGGTGGTTTCCAGAAAAAATCGACGCTACAATTGATGCAGTTGTTTTGGGGATGCACGCACGTGAGAATAATCCCGAAATTCTTAAAGCGCAAGAGCTTGGAATAAAAATATATTCTTATCCTGAATTTCTTTTTGAACAGTCAAAAAACAAGACCAGGGTTGTAATTGCAGGTTCTCACGGTAAAACTACGGTTACGTCTATGATCCTGCATGTCCTCAATTATAATGATAGACAAGTGGATTATATGGTAGGGGCCCAGCTGGAAGGTTTTGAGAATATGGTGCATCTTACAGAGGAGAATGATTTTATTTTATTGGAAGGGGATGAATATTTATCTTCTGCCATAGATCGTCGTCCCAAATTTCATTTATACCGGCCTAATATCGCATTGCTTACCGGGATTGCCTGGGATCATATAAACGTATTTCCAACATTCGAAAATTATGTGGACCAATTCAGGATCTTCATAGATTCAATTGTAAGTGGGGGAATACTGGTATATAATGAGGAAGATAAAGAACTCACTAAACTGGTTGAAGAAACAACAAATCAAATTAGAAAACACCCATATTCTACGCCAGATTATAAAATCCAAAATGGTATAACGGTTTTGGATACCCCAGAGGGCGACTTAACCCTGGAAATTTTAGGATCACATAATATGAGCAACCTAGCCGGCGCAAAATGGATATGCCAGCATATGGGAGTAGATGAAGACGATTTTTATGAAGCTATGGCAAGTTTCAGGGGAGCGTCCAAACGGCTTGAAAAAATTGTTGAAGAGGGAAACACCCTCGTATACAAAGATTTCGCCCATAGTCCTTCCAAAGTAACAGCAACTACCCGCGCAGTAAGGGAGCAATATCCACTTAGAAAACTATATGCCTGCCTTGAGCTCCATACCTTCAGCAGTCTTTCACCTCAATTTTTAAGTCAGTATAAGAAGACTCTGGATCTTGCAGATGAGACCGTTGTGTTTTATTCTGCAGAAGCCCTAGAGCAAAAAAAGATGGCGCCAATCTCAGAAGAGTCTATAAGAAATGCTTTCCAAAATGAAGGATTAAAAGTAATTACAGATGCCACCGAACTTCAACAATACCTGGAGCAGCTTAAGTATGAAAATTCCGTGGTGCTGCTTATGAGTAGTGGAACCTTTGGAGGTCTTGATTTTGAACAGATTAAAACATGGATCTAATAATAATTTTATGAAGGTTTTGGGTTTTTAGAATTATTTTTTTCAACCCGGTTTTTTATCTTTAACAGTAAAGCAGCTGTATGGATAATGAAAAAAAGCCTTTTTCTATTAAAAATTGGGCTTCAGGAGACCAGCCAAGAGAAAAGCTTATCTCTAAAGGAAAATTGGCACTTAGTGATGCCGAGCTTATCGCAATCCTTATTGGCACAGGTAACACCAAAGAAAGCGCAGTAGAACTCAGCAAAAGAATACTTTCAAGTACCGGGAACAATTTAAATCATTTGGGAAAGCTATCCCTCCAGCAACTTACCAACTTTAAAGGAATTGGTGAAGCAAAAGCGGTAAGCATTATTGCGGCTATGGAACTTGGGCGTCGGCGTAGAACTGAGGAAGCTGTAGAAAAAGTTAAGATCACTTCAAGCAATTCTGTTTTTGAGTTACTTCAACCTTTAATAGGCGAGCTGGATCACGAGGAATTCTGGATCCTGTATTTGAATAACTCCAATAAGATCATTGAAAAATTTCAGATAAGTAAAGGCGGTATAACAGGAACTTTGGTAGATGTACGTATCACCCTGAGAAAGGCGCTTGAACTTGGTGCGGTTTCTATAATCCTTGCCCACAATCATCCTTCAGGAAATTTAAATCCCAGTGAGGCAGATAAGCAACTCACCAAAAAACTAAAGTCTGCCAGTGAAAGTCTGGATATAAAAGTGCTTGACCATCTTATAGTGACTGAAAAATCCTATTTTAGCTTTGCCGATGAAGGGTTGTTATAATTACACATAAGATGCTTTTAATATATACTCCCAAAGTTACTTCCCGCATAATATATGTTTTTAAACATGTGTGTACACATATTTTGGGCCTTGATCTTAAATTCACAACCAAGATTGAAGAATTTATTGCGCATGAAGACGTCAAATTTTCCTACGGAAGAAAACGTTTGGGGAATGAGCTTTTTGTGCAGAATGTAGATCTGCTCCTGGAACAGGGATTAAGTGATTTGGACATTAAGGTCCAGAACTGGGAAGACACCAAATGCTTTTTTGCGGTTTCAGAGAATAGTGACTTGCCATATGATATTTTTGCGGCATCTTTTTTCCTTCTTTCCAGATACGAAGAATATTTACCCCACGTAAAAGATGATTTTGGAAGGTTTCCTTCTTCTGAAAGTCTTGCCTATAAAAAAGGATTTTTAAAGCAACCCGTTGTAGATATTTGGGCATATAAATTTAAAAGGCTTTTAAAGGACAGGTTTCCTAATATAGAATTCAGGACCAGGAACTATCAAACCGTGAATATAATATCTGTAAGTCATGTATTTAACTTTAAAAATAAAGGCTTCTTAAGAAGCCTTACCGGTACAGTTCTGGATTTGGTTAACTTAAAATTCTCACGGGTGAGGGACAGGTTTAAGGTACTGCTTAAGTTAAAAAAGGATCCTTATAACATATTTGATGAACTTATATATTTTATAAAAGAATATAAGACCAAAATGGTTTTTATGTTTCAGCTAAGCGATTATAATTCATACGATAAGAACATTAATTATAACCGCCAGAATTATAGTTCTATAATAAAATATGTTGCAGATTATTCACAGGTTGGGCTCAGACTTGGTTATTTTGCAGTTTTGGAAGAGGATGTTTTAAAAAGGGAAAAAAAGCGATTTGAAAATATAATCCATGGCCCCTTGCAAAATGTCATTAATCCTAAATACAACCTTATGCTACCATTGCATTATGGGTATCTAAATGAACTTGAAATTCCAAACGATTTCTCTATGGGTTTTCCGGAATCCATAGGTTTTAGGGCTGGCACAGGAACTTCCTTTTTATTTTATGATATTAATATGGAAGTTACCACTCCCCTTACAATTCATCCCTACGTGTTTCATACCCAACTATGCCACACTGGAAATGCGGTTGACGTTGAAAAGACCATTCAAGTTCTTATTTCTGAATTAAAAAAAGTTGATGGTACATTTCGTGCAGTTTTTAAGAACAGGGATTTTTCTGAATATTCTAACCCGGCCTATTTCTACTCATTATTAAAACAGATCAATGAAATTCAGTAATATTCAACATATTTACTTTGATCTTGATCATACCCTGTGGGATTTTGACAAAAACTCGGCACTTACCTTTGAAGTTATCTTTAAAAAGGAAAAACTTGAAATTGACCTGGCTTGCTTTCTTAAAGCATATGTACCAATAAATGAAAATTACTGGAGGCTTTACCGGGAAGATCAAATCTCAAAAGAGTCCCTGCGTACAGGCAGGCTAAAAGATTGTTTTGAGGTACTTAATGTTCCGGTTACTCCTGTAACAATCGAAAATTTGTCCAATCGCTATATAGAATTTTTACCTGGCTTCAGTAATTTGCTTGAAGATACTATTGAAGTACTTCAATATCTTACCTCAAAGTATAAATTGCACATTATTACCAATGGGTTTGAGGAAGTGCAAAACACAAAATTGGTTAATTCCCAAATTTCCGAATTTTTTAATACCGTAACAACATCAGAAGAAGCCGGGGTGAAGAAACCGCATCCTTTAATTTTCAATAAAGCGATGGAGAAATCCAATGCTAGTCCAGCCAATAGTCTTATGATTGGTGATAGTTATGAGGCCGATATTTTGGGAGCGCAGAGAGCCGGCATGCAATCCTTGTTTTTTGATTATTACCGAAAGGAGCCGGACTCGCAAACTCCTCGAATTCAAAAGTTAAAAGAGTTGCTGGATTGTTTATAGCAATAAAGAATTCTTAACTTCGTTTCCCTAAAAGGAATCAATCCCGCTATGCGCATTAAAACTATTCTTTATCTGGCCTTAGCCTTCCTATTCTTCATGGGGAATGTTTCGTGTATGAAAGATATAGATTTTGATCAGGCTGGTGAAATTACGATGCAGCCGGAGATCCAAACAGATCTTTTAATATTTGAGATTGACCAGAAAGATTTTGTAGATCCTGTAACCAATCGCTTAAAACAAGTAATAAGGGATACGGTACGCCTGGAATTTCTTGATGACAGTTATATTCAAAATGACCTTGAGCAGGTAGAATTTAGTTTTAAATACCGCAATGCTTTTTCCCAGGGTTTTTTCAATAAAATTTCTTTTCTTTCAGAAAATAATGCACTTCAACACCAGGTTTCTTTTTATATTGGGGGAGGATCTGCCGGGAATCCCGCGGTAACCGAAAAAATTGAATTGATAGGGCCGGAGAGGATTCAAATTATAAAAAGATCTATTAAAATGGTAGTTGAAATAGAAGTGCTGCCCAATAATGAGCCATTTACAGGAAAACTCAATTTTGAATCTAAGGGATTGTTCTCTTTTCAATTTTAGCGCATGAGATTATTTTTTACTCTGGCGGTTTTTTTAATAATATCTAATAGCCAGGGCCAAAATAAACAACTTCTTTATAACGTCAACGGGTTACCTCAAACCCTGTTGCTTAACCCGGGTGCAAATATAGATTTTGATGGTCACAAAGGGATTCCTTTTTTTTCCGGGATTCACTTTGCAATTGGCTCCTCGGGCGTTACCGCTTATGATGTCTTTGAAGATTCCCCTAACATCAATCAGCGCATCACAAATACCATGCGGCGGCTTACTCATAAGGATTATTTTACCCTTCATCAACAACTGGAGATCTTTTCCCTGGGCTGGAAATGGGGAAGGGATAAATATATTTCCACAGGAATATATCAGGAAGCAGATGCTTTTTCATACTTTCCGAAGGATCCTGCAATTCTGGCCAGAGAAGGAAACAACGATTACATTGGCGTGCCCTTCGATTTTTCTCACGTATCTTTTACAGGCGAGGTTTTAACGGTATATCACATTGGTCTTAACCGGAAAATGGATGACCGCATTACGGTGGGCGCCAGGCTAAAACTTTACTCCGGAATTTTTAATGTGGAAAGTGTAAATAATACCGGAACATTTTTAACTATTAACACTCCTGATGGCCCTAATTATTATCGCCATTTTGCCAATGATGTGGATATAAGGGTGAACACCTCCGGCTTTGCTTCCCTTCAAGATAATAATACTACCGTGCAGGAGGCGACTAAAGACCTCATAGGAAGGGCGTTTTTTGGAGGAAATGTGGGAGTGGGGGTAGATATGGGGGGTACTTATAAAGTAAGAGATAATATTGTAATAAGCGGCTCTGTACAGGATCTGGGTCTAATGTGGCAACGAGATGATGTGGAGAACTACACTTATAAAGGAAGTTACCAAACAGATGGTCTTGAGCCCCTTTTTCCCGAGTTGGGGCCAGATGGTAAAGCTATTCCATATTGGGATATCTTTGAAGATGATATAGACCGAAATCTGGTAGATGAAACCTTGCAGGAATCTTATGTAACCTGGCGGCCATTTAAAATGAATGCGGCCGTAGAGTTTATCTTTGGAGAAACATTTATACCCTGCGATTACAGGGTTGAAACCAATAGAAAACATCACAGCAAACTGGGTGTTCACCTTTTTGGTATTAAAAGGCCCAAGGATGTTAAATATGCGCTTACCACCTATTATGACAGGAAATTTAATTCTAACTTCAGAATGAAAGTTTCCTATACACTGGATGATTATTCCTATACCAATGTTGGATTGCTGCTTTCTACACGGTTCAAAAGTTTTAATTTTTACCTTGCAGCCGATAATTTAATTGGCTATTTTAACCTTGCCAAATCCAATTATCAATCGTTACAACTTGGGTTCCAATTTATACTAAATAAATAATGAAAAAATTTATCACCTTCATAATTCTGTTTGCGGGTATATATATATCAAAGGCTCAGGATCTTAATGCTTACCGATATGTAATTGTGCCCGAAAAATTTGAATTCCTAAAAGAAGCGGATCAATACCAGTTAAATTCGCTTGCAAAATTCCTGTTTGAAAAACATGGTTTTGAAGCCTTTATAGAAGGGGAGGAGATGCCCTTGGAATTTGTACAAAACAGGTGTGAGGGACTATTAGCCAATGTGGCCAATGAGTCGGGATTATTTCGAACCCGTCTTATTTTAACTCTCAAAGATTGTAACAATAGGGTAGTGTATACTTCTCCTGAAGGAACCAGTGCGGAAAAGGATTTTCAAACCGCGTATCATGAGGCGCTGCGCAATGCATTCAGTCCTCTTGGAAACCTTAATTATAATTATAGAGAGACCATAGTTTCGGGAAGACCCGAAATTAACCGAATTCCGGAAACTGAAACCCCCAAAAAGGAGGTTTCAGAAAAAGTTGATATTAGTCCGCATGCTGAAGTAAGGGTCAATCCTAAACCTGTAGTAAAACCAACTGTAGATAACGCTCAGGCAGGCAATTTTAATTTCACAAAAGGAGATAATTTGTTCTTCCTTGAAAAAACCTCAAACGGCTATAGTTTCTTCCAAAAGGGAATGGCTGAACCCTTTGCAGCGCTCATTCAAACTTCTACAGGGAATAATTTTATTTATTCTTCAATTACTTCAAAAGGAATGGCGTATTTTGATGAAAATGGGAATCTTGTAGTAGAGGTGCTCAATCCCCAATCAAATACCCTTGAAACTGTACTTTATAAGGCGCAGCCTTAATAACCATATTTGTTTTTCCAGCGTTTTTTTAAAAACTCCCGCTGGGCCTGCTCCCGTTGATTATTTCCCGGGGAATATAAGGTGGTATTTTTTATTTCCTCGGGTAGGAACTCTGCATCTGCGAAGTTGTTCTCATAATTATGGGCATACTGGTAGTTATCTCCATATCCCAGGTCCTTCATTAATTTGGTTGGGGCGTTTCTTATAGACAGTGGTACCGGCAGGTTTCCTGTTTTCTTTACCAGACTTTGAGCCTGATTTATTGCCATATATGAAGCGTTACTTTTTGGCGATGTTGCCAGGTAGATCACACACTGGCTTAAAATTATTCTGGATTCAGGAAATCCTATAGTGGTTACTGCCTGGAAGGTGTTGTTGGCTATAACCAAAGCAGTAGGATTTGCATTACCTATATCTTCACTCGCCAGAATAAGAAGACGGCGGGCTATAAACTTCACATCTTCCCCTCCCTCAATCATTCTTGCCAACCAATATACGGCTGCATTGGGGTCACTGCCACGTATAGACTTTATAAATGCCGAAACTATGTCATAATGCTGTTCACCTGTCTTGTCATACAAAACAGTGTTTTGCTGAACCTGTTCCAGCACCATCTCATTGGTGATTTTTACAGGGGATTCAGCTGAAGTTACCAGCAATTCAAAAATGTTCAACAGTTTCCTGGCATCCCCCCCGCTTAATCGAAGCAGGGCTTCGGTTTCATTAAGAATAACCTCTTTTTGTTTTATATAAGGATCTTCCTTCATAGCTCTGTGCAACAAAGCAATCAGGTCTTCTTTTGTAAATGGTTTAAGTATATAAACCTGGCAACGGGATAAGAGGGCAGAGATCACTTCAAAACTGGGATTTTCAGTAGTGGCTCCAATTAAGGTTACCCAGCCTTTTTCAACAGCACCCAGCAATGAATCCTGTTGGGATTTACTAAAGCGGTGAATCTCATCTATGAATAAAATAGGATTTTTGGTGGTAAAAAGACCATCGTTCTTTTTAGCCCGGTCAATTACATCCCTCACATCTTTCACGCCGCTGCTTACTGCACTTAAGGTGTAAAAAGGCCTTCCGCTCTCTGTAGCTATAATGTTGGCAAGTGTGGTTTTTCCCACGCCCGGAGGTCCCCACAGAATTAATGAGGGAATAGTACCGGTTTTAATTTGCCGGTGCAAAGCTCCTTTAGGTCCAATTAAATGTTGCTGACTTAAATAGTCTTCAATCTTCTTTGGTCTTAACCGTTCTGCCAATGGTTCATTCATATTACAAAGGTATGTATTAGCATAGAATTTTTTGACAGGGAATTATTTTTGATATTCCCAATTGCCATTTTGTCGGGGAAAATTTTATAGCACGGGTTTTGCCTTTATATACTTCAGCAAAGCTTCTAATTGCTTAAATTTATTAAAGAAATAAATATTTTGAAACCGTCGCAACCATTTACCTTTTCTCCGGGAGTTATAGGGTATCCTATACTTTTTGTGCTATCTATATGGCTGGTGTTCTGGTTTGAAATACGGTTTGGTTTTGATTTTAATTATCTTGGAGTAAGACCCAGAACGGGCCTGGGATTAAGAGGGGTAGTTTTTTCTCCTTTTATACATTCAGATATCAAACATTTGTTCAATAATACCATTCCGCTCTTTGTACTTTCTATGGCGTTGTTTTATTTCTACCGGAAAATAAGCTGGAGAGTTTTATTGCTTGGGTTGCTTTTAACAGGGTTGCTAACCTGGGTCATTGGACGTCCTGCAAATCATATTGGGGCAAGCGGGATCATCTATTTACTTGCTTCTTTCCTGTTCTTTAAAGGAATCTTTTCCAGGTATTACAGGCTTATTGCTATTTCATTTGTTGTGGTGTTCCTGTACGGGGGGTTGTTATGGTTTGTAGTTCCTGTGGAACCCGGGATCTCGTGGGAGGGACATTTATCGGGGCTAATAGTAGGATTGGTATTTGCTTTTGTTTATAAACAGGATATCGCCCAACCTCCAAAATATGAATGGGAAAAACCTGATTATAATCATGAGGAGGATCCATTTATGAAGCATTTTGATGAAAACGGAAATTTCATTGAAAAGCTCCCTGAGCCGGAAATTGATGACCCTAAGGAAAATAAATCTGAGGATAAAATATTATATCAGTATGTCTATAAACGATCTTCGGGGAAAGGTGATAATCAATCTAATTAATATAATTTACTTCGGTTAAATAGAAATATAAGTAACAAAGTTTCATTTAGAACTTTTAATTTTTTTTTACTTTCTACCGTCTACCGTCTACCGTCTACCGTCTACCGTCTACCGTCTACCTAGAGTCTCTGTCTTACAATTTCGTATAAGAACGCGCCACAGGCCACTGAAACGTTCAGCGAGGCAATTGTACCGTACATAGGAAGCTTCACCTTTTGATCTGCAAGTTTTAATACTGAAGGGTTAACCCCCTTTTCTTCACTTCCCATAACCAGGGCAGTGGGTTGGGTAAAATCAACAGCATAAAGAGAGGTTTCAGTTTTTTCTGAAGCTGCTACAATTTTAATTCCTGATGCCTGAAGATAATAAATGGCATCTTTGATATGGCTTACTTTTATAAGTGGAATATTAAACACAGCTCCCGCCGAAGTTTTTACAGTATCAGCATTTACTGGTGCACCCCCTTTATTTTGAACTATAATAGCGTGCACGCCGGTACATTCTGCGGTACGGATGATAGCACCAAAGTTACGGGCATCTGTGATCTGGTCCAGTAATAGGAATAGGGGAGTTTTTGTCTCATCTTCCAGTATTTCCTGCACTACCTCTTCCAACTCCCTGAATTTAACAGGAGATATCTTTGCAACTACCCCCTGGTGGTTACCGTTAGAAAGTTTATTGAGTTTCTCAACAGGAACATAGGAAAGGTTAAAGCCCCGTTTGCCCATTATTTGCATAAGTTCCATAAACAGCGGGCCGGAAAGGCCTTTTTGAATATAGATTTTATCAATATTCTTTCCGCTTTGAATTGCTTCTATAACGGTGCGTATCCCAAAAATTGTCAAATTATCTTCCATAACGGCAAAGATAGGTTTTTAGGATTTTTGTTCCGCAGGCTGGTTTGTAATATTTGTTGATTATTTATAAAAGGGAATATTGATACTATATCCCATAAAAAAAGGCTGCCTTTTCGGGCAGCCTTTTAAGGTATTATAATAATACAATGTTAGTCAACATCCCAGAATACCTGGGTTTGTTGGTCGTCACCACCAATGGCAGATGAAGCAGCATTGTAATTATCAACATTTAAGTTTTGCTCATTTACCGGATAGGTATATCTCAAAGGTACTGGCAATCCTGATGCTTCAGCAATGTTCAGGGTTGGAGCATCAAATTTTCTCCAAACAGACCATCCCTGGAATGGGTTGTCATACATAGCGATCCAAAACTGTGTTCCAAGTTGCTCCTCTGTACCATTATACGCTACACCAGATTTGGCAAGGTAAGCTGTAACTTCAGCTTCGGTTCCTCCCCAGTAAAGAATAGAGGCACGAATTGCTTCTTCGTAGTGGCCTTTTGCATCCATTGGAGTGTTATAGCCTCCAATTTGAGCAGCCTCTGCCATATGGAATTGCACTTCAGCATAGTCTAAAAGGATTCCAGGATGAGTTGGATCGTGGAAAGCATCTCCCGCATGGGTATAGAGTGGAAAAGAGTTACTCGCTCCATAAATTCCACCTTCGTATACTCCTGCACCAAGATTTTGACGGAAATAATCATCTCTTCTTGGATCTTCAAGATCATTCATTACGTCAACAATAGTGTTGGCAGCAACATAATCTGAACGACCGCTTTGTACCAGGTCACTCCATAATGGGTTCGTGTTAGGTGGAGAAGACTGGTACTGGATCAAAGCATTGTCTGCATTTGATTCAAATACACCTCCTGCAATAGCAGCATTTGCATGTGACACAGATTTTGCAGCATCAACATCAGATATTCTCATAGCTAAACGAAGACGCAAAGAGTTGGCAAACTTAACCCAGGCCTCCATATCACCACCGTAAACCACATCTGCACCGGTGAATCCTTGTCCTGCTTCAAGATCTGCAACAACAGCTGAAAGTCTGTTTAACAGGTCATCATAGATAGCTGCATCGTCATCATATTTAGGCAATGAGATATCTGCATCCAAAGCTTCGCTATAAGGAATGTCCCCAAAAGAATCTACAAGTACATGCCACGCATATACTTCTATTACTTCTATCTGGCCAATTCTCGCTCTTTTTGCACCTTCACTAAGTTCTGCATTTTCCATCACGATGGATTTTGCATCCTGTAGGTTAAAAATCACATTTCTATAAAGGATAGTCCAGTGATTTTGAGGAATATTACGGTTGTTTAAATCGTAGTTTGGTTCATCCAGATAAGTAGTTGCCGTTAAATACTGAGCAAGAAATCTGAAAATGTTCAGGTTCACGTTAGGGGAAGCCATTTGATCTCCCAGGCTAACAGTTGCAGAAGTAAACAAGAAATCTGCTCTTACCTGCGTCGGGTTCTTAGGATCCCTGTTAAGGCGCTCGTATGCTTCATCAGTCTGGCAAGACCAAAGCGTAGCGAGTGCGATAATAGTTAAAATATATTTTTTCATTTTTTTAATTATTAAAAGTTAAATTTCACACTAGCTCCAATCTCTCTGAAAGCAGGGTATGCTCCGGACTGGTATCCCTGAATGTTACCCGAGCTAAGACCGGCTTCAGGATCTGAATAAGGAAGGTTTTTGTGAATGATCCACAGGTTTCTTCCTACAAGGGAAATAGATGCATTGGTAATAGGTAAAGAACCTAAAACATTTTCAGAGAATACATAAGAAAGACTAGCCTCTCTTAATTTAACGAAAGAAGCGTCATAAACGTGTCCTTTGTTGGCATCTCTTGCATAACCAAATGGAGTGGCATAATAATCTGCTCTTACTCTGGTAGTATTAGGTTGTCCATCTTCTGTCACTCCTGGAAGAATAACCCCTCCACCTTGTGAAACAGGATTTCTTATAGGGTTCCCCAAGTCATTGTTTCCAACACTTCTGTCGTAAAGTCCGGTTGCAAAACCATACCAGGTATCAAGAGAGAAGATATCTCCACCTTTTTGAACATCAATAAGGAAGCTTAAGCTTACATTTTTGTATTGTAAAGAGTTAGATACTCCTCCTGTCCAGTCTGGTTGAATGTTACCAATGATCTCGTTACTGGTAGCACTTCTTAAATAGTAACCAGAAGCATTAACAACGCGGTTCCCGTTATCATCATAAATGTAGTCTCTACCTCTTATTGCTCCATAAGGTTGTCCAGGAGCAGCATTAATAGAAATACCTCCCTGAACAGCAGCTAGCTGTAAGTTGTTAATACCATCAGCAAGTTCAAGAACTTCACTTCTGTTTTGTGCCCAGTTAGCAGTGATATTCCAATTGAAATCTTCACTTCTTATTGGATTTAATCTTAATAACACTTCAAAACCTTTATTCTCTACAGTTCCTGCATTTAAGATCTTTTGAGAGAAACCTGTAGCAGTTGAAACCGGGATAGGAGTAATCTGGTCTTCAGTTTGCGTGTTGTAATAAGAAACATCAAAACCAACTCTTCTATCAAAGAAATCACCCTCTAAACCTAATTCATAAGAGTAAGAAGTTTCAGGCTTCAATAATTGATTGTTTAAAGTTGGATTGTTCGCAGCAACCCCTGCTCCGGCAAATGGTGCAGAAACAGTATAGGTGTTAAATACTCTAAAACGGTCTGTATCGCCCCCAACTACTGCGTAGTTAGCTCTGGCTTTCATAAAGTTCAACCACTCAGCATCTATCACATTAGATAAAATAACACTTGTAGATATCGATGGATAAACAAAAGTATTATCACTAACCGGTAAAGTTGATGAACGATCCCTTCTTACAGTTCCTTCTACATAATAGGTTCCTAGATATCCAAGACCTGCTCTGGCGTAAATACCGTCTACGCTTGAAGTACCATCATATTCCTGTGGTGGGTTTAATGGGTCTGCACTATTGCTTAAAGCATAGAAACCAGGTGCATTAAGTCCGCCATTGGTAGAAGCAAAAATAGAAGTTCTGTTATTCCTTCTTAAGTTCGCCCCAACATTACCATCCAGGTTTAAGCCTTCAGCAATATCGGTATTGAAGTTAAGGATCAAATCATAGTTGTATTCAGCAACACGGTTGTTGAATCTTGAATATCCCGATACTCCAGAGCTTCCCACGTTTCTTCTTTCTTCCTGTAATTCATCGTAAGTATCAAAAGCAAAACGTCCAAGAACACTAAAAATGTCATTTATTTCATATTCCAGGTTCATATTACCAAAATACCTGTTACGGGTATCAGTCTGGTAGTTCTCATATCTGGTCCAGTATGGGTTGTCCATATAGATTGGGGTAAGATCATCAGGGCTATTTGGGTTCCAGGTGATGTTCTCACGGGTTGCAAAATAAGCATCTCTTTGCTCAAAAAGATCTACGTTAGTCTGGTACCACTGTCTGAATGACTGCATGATGTTCTCTGAGTCATATCCTGTTCCATATCTTCCTTTACCGTCGGCTTTTGTAAAAGTCATGTTCGCAGATGCAGTTAACTTGTCCATTAAATCCTGAGATCCGCTGAAAGAGATAGTGTTTCTCTTAATATTTGCATTTGGAAGGTTACCTTCCTGCAACATATTGTTAAGCGATAATCTAAAAGAACCTGTATCACTACCACCATCTAAAGCAATTGCATTGATAGAAGTATATCCGGTTTTCCAGATATCATTTGGAGTATGAGCTCCGGCAACCCATGGAGTGGCTTGTTGGTAAGTATCCAATTGTGGATAAATAGAGTTCCATTGGTAAATAAGTCTGTTAGGATCAAATCTTGCTCCAAAAGAAGCATCTTCTGTAAAAGGAGTGGTTTCATCAAGAACTCCATCCCCATCTACATCATAGAGGTTAAAGTACCCGTCATCTGATGCATAGTAAGCTCCATAACCTGCACCGTATTCATTCTGGTAAACAGGAAGAGTTTCTTTGTCAGCATTGGAAACGGTAAGAGTTGTAGAAACAGAAACACCAATTCCTTTTTTCTTGGCTCCTTTTTTAGTTTCAATGATCACAACCCCGTTTGCTGCTCTTGAACCGTATAATGCAGTTGCAGCCGCACCTTTAAGAACGTTTATAGAAGCAATGTTGTTAGGGTCAATGTCTGATGCCGCGTTACCGTAGTCATATCCACCTCTACCGGTTCTTTGACCTGAAGAGTTGGAGTTGTCATTACTAATAGGCGTTCCATCTACTACAAATAATGCCTGGTTGTTTCCGGTTAAGGAAGAGTTACCACGTATTACAATGTTAGAAGATCCACCAATAGTACCAGAATTTCTAATGTTTAAACCTGCTACTTTCCCTGAAAGTGAATTCATGAAGTTAGTAGTTGGAACATCAGAAACTTCAGATCCGTCTACCTCCTGGGTAGCATAACCTAATGATTTCTTTTCACGACGAATACCAAGTGCTGTTACCACAACTTCATCAAGTTGTGCAGCATCTGCGGCCATAGTTACATCAATACGATTGTTTTGTGCAACGGTGTAACGAGCAGTTTCAAGACCCACAAAAGTGAATACCAAAACGTTGCCTTGTTGAGCCTGGATAGTATAATTACCATCAAAATCTGTTTGAACCCCGGTGGTGGTTCCCTCAATAATAATGTTTACCCCCGGAAGCGGCAAACCTGAGTCGTCCGTAACGGTACCCGTTATCGTACGTTGTTCTTGCGCAAAGCTTATTTGCACAACTAACACTAGCAATAGCGTTAGAATTTTACTAAATTTTGTTTTCATTGTTTAATTTGTTTGAATTAGCCAACGCCAAAAGTGCTAAGAAAAGGTTAAGTATGCAAACTATTTTAGCCAAAAAAATTAACCGGTGTTAATATAGTGTTAATAAAATAGGGTAAAACGCTGACTTTTAACTAAAAATGGCAAATGTCAAAATTTTCAATAAATAAAAGAGTTTGAGATATTTTATGAGTCAGGGAGATCTGTTTTTAAAAAAGTGTCTTATTATTTTATACAATAATTTTTTGTGCAGGGATATTGCTTGAAAATTAATGTATTATCATTTGATTAATTAGTTTTTATTTCTACCTTTGCCAACCCTAAAAAATAGGGAGGTAATTTTTAACAATAATTAGTGTAAGAGAAATTATGCCAACAATTTCACAATTAGTACGAAAAGGAAGAGCCAAAATAACCAAGAAGAGTAAATCGGCTGCTTTAGATTCGTGCCCTCAAAGACGGGGAGTTTGTACGCGTGTTTACACCACTACACCAAAAAAACCTAACTCTGCAATGCGTAAAGTAGCAAGGGTTAGATTGACAAATGGTAAAGAGGTAAACGCATACATCCCTGGAGAAGGACACAATTTACAAGAGCACTCGATAGTATTGGTTAGAGGCGGAAGGGTAAAAGATTTACCGGGAGTTAGATATCACATTGTTCGTGGAGCATTGGATACTGCCGGTGTTGCAGGTAGAACTCAACGTAGATCAAAATACGGAGCAAAACGCCCTAAGAAGTAATTAAACATTTTTAATTAAAAGACATGAGAAAAAGACAGGCAAAAAAGAGGCCTATTTTACCAGATCCAAAGTTTAATGATCAGTTAGTGACCCGTTTCGTTAACATGATGATGTGGGATGGTAAAAAATCAGTTTCTTTTAAAGTGTTCTATGATGCAATCGCAATAGTAGAAGAAAAGAAACAAGACGAAGAGAAAACAGCTTTGGAAGTTTGGAAAGATGCATTATCTAATGTTATGCCTCACGTTGAAGTGAGAAGCAGACGTGTAGGTGGGGCAACATTCCAGATCCCTATGCAAATTCGTCCGGACCGTAAGGTTTCAACCGCTATGAAATGGTTGATCTCTTACTCCAGGAAGCGTAATGAGAAATCAATGGCCCAGAGATTGGCCGGAGAGATCATTGCTGCTGCTAAGGAAGAAGGTGCTGCCGTTAAGAAAAGAACAGATACTCATAAAATGGCTGAAGCCAATAAGGCATTCTCTCACTTTAGATTCTAAAAAAAATGGCACAAAGAGATTTAAAATTCACAAGAAATATAGGAATTGCTGCGCATATTGATGCCGGTAAAACCACAACTACAGAGCGTATCTTGTTCTATACCGGAGTAAGCCACAAAATAGGTGAGGTGCACGATGGTGCAGCAACTATGGACTGGATGGAGCAGGAGCAGGAAAGAGGTATTACCATTACTTCTGCAGCCACGCACTGTAAGTGGAATTACAGGGATCAGGAATATACCGTAAACATTATTGATACACCGGGTCACGTTGATTTTACCGTAGAGGTAGAGCGTTCCCTGCGTGTACTTGATGGTATGGTGGCTTTGTTTAGTGCAGTTGATGGAGTAGAGCCGCAGTCTGAAACCGTATGGAGACAGGCAGATAAATATAGAGTGCCAAGATTAGGTTTTGTAAATAAAATGGATCGCCAGGGCGCCGATTTCTTTAACGTGTGCAATCAGGTTAGAGAGATGTTAGGTGGTAACCCTGTTCCATTACAAGTACCTATTGGTGACGAAGTTGACTTTAAAGGGGTGGTAGATCTTATTTCTAAAAAGGCAATTGTTTGGAATGAAGAAGATTTTGGAATGACATATGAAACCATCGAGATCCCTGAGGAGCTTATGGAAGATGTGAACAAATACCGAACTCTTTTAGTGGAAGCTGTTGCAGATTATGATGAGGCTTTGATGGAAAAATTCTTCGAAGATGAAGATTCCATTACCGAGGATGAAATTATTGCTGCACTTAGAGCTGCTACAATAGATATGTCTATTATCCCAATGATGTGTGGATCTTCCTTTAAGAATAAAGGAGTTCAGGCTATGTTGGATGCAGTTATGCGTTATTTACCTGCTCCAAGTGATGTAGAAGCTATCGTGGGTATTAATCCAGAAACAGGAGAAGAAGAAAAGCGTAAGCCTAATGTTGATTCTCCATTTTCTGCTCTTGCATTTAAGATCGCTACAGATCCTTTCGTAGGACGTCTGGCTTTCTTTAGAGTGTATTCTGGTGCGTTAAATGCTGGTTCTTATGTATTGAACAATCGTTCAGGTAAGAAAGAGCGTATTTCACGTATCTACCAGATGCATGCAAACAAGCAGGAGCCTATAGATAGAATTGAAGCTGGAGATATTGGAGCTGCTGTTGGTTTTAAAGAAATTAAGACCGGAGATACGCTTACAGATGAGAAACACCCAATAACACTTGAGTCTATGTCTTTCCCTGCACCGGTAATTGGTATCGCTGTAGAGCCTAAGACCAAGGCTGATGTTGATAAGATGGGGATGGCTTTGGCAAAACTTGCTGAAGAGGATCCAACTTTCCAGGTTAAGACTGATGAAGCTTCAGGGCAAACTATTATTTCAGGTATGGGTGAACTTCACCTTGAGATCCTTGTGGATCGTTTGAAAAGAGAGTTCAAAGTTGAAGTGAATGAAGGTCAGCCTCAGGTTGAATATAAAGAAACCATTACCAAAACTGCAGATCACAGAGAAGTTTATAAAAAGCAATCTGGTGGTCGTGGAAAATTTGGAGATATTATCTTCAAAATGTCCCCTGCAGATGAGGACTTTAAAGGACCGGGTCTTCAGTTTGTAGACTCAGTTAAAGGTGGTCGTATTCCTAAGGAATTTATTCCTTCAGTAGAAAAAGGATTTAGAGAAGCTATGAGAAACGGGCCATTGGCAGGTTTCAAAATGGATACTCTTAAAGTTGAATTATTGGACGGATCTTTCCACCCTGTAGATTCTGATGCACTTTCGTTTGAATTGGCAGCAAGAATGGGATATAAAGTTGCAGCTAAAAAAGCCGGAGCAATTATCCTTGAGCCAATTATGAAGGTAGAAGTTGTAACTCCTGAAGAAAACATGGGAGACATAGTAGGAGATTTGAACCGAAGAAGAGGTCAGGTTAACGATATGTCAGACCGTTCTGGAGCTAAAGTTATAAAGGCTGAAGTGCCGCTTTCTGAAATGTTTGGTTATGTTACCACATTAAGAACATTATCATCAGGTAGAGCAACATCAACTATGGAATTCGCTCATTATGCTGAAACTCCTTCTAACATTTCAGAAGAAGTTATAAAAGCAGCTAAAGGCACATCATCTCACGATTAATTACTAGGAATATGAGTCAGAAAATAAGAATAAAATTGAAATCCTACGATCACAACCTGGTAGATAAAAGTGCCGAGAAGATCGTAAAAACCGTAAAAACTACGGGAGCTGTAGTAACCGGGCCAATCCCGCTTCCTACTCATAAAAAGATCTTTACAGTATTGCGTTCTCCGCACGTTAATAAAAAGTCCAGAGAACAATTTCAGTTAAGCTCTTACAAAAGGTTATTAGACATTTACAGTTCGTCTTCTAAAACCATCGATGCTTTGATGAAACTTGAATTGCCAAGTGGAGTTGAAGTAGAGATCAAAGTGTGATCCTGAATCCTCGAAGAGGTTAACAATAAGGCAATGCCTTGTTGCAACATGTCCTGAGCAGTTGGCGAGGGAAAAACGGTGAAAAATACATTCAGGATTGGAAGTATTTTCAATCCTGAATTTTTATAGAGAATTTTTTCCCCGTCCCTGGAGGGAAAAAATGAAAACGAACAGGGAACTAAAATTAATTAATAACAAATAATTATGTCTGGGTTAATAGGTAAGAAAATAGGCATGACCAGCATCTTTGACGAGAACGGAAAGAACATTCCTTGTACCGTTATTCAAGCAGGTCCATGTGTAATTACCCAAGTCAGAACCAAAGAGGTTGACGGGTATGAAGCGCTTCAACTTGGTTTCGATGACAAAAAGACTGCTAATAAAGCTGCCACTGGGCACGCTAAAAAAGCCGGAGCCGTAGCAATGCGCAAAGTCGTTGAATTCAAGGGATTTGAAGGGGAACACAAATTAGGTGATTCCATTACTGTTGAAATGTTCAGGGAAGGTGAGTTTGTAGATGTTTCCGGAACAAGTAAAGGTAAAGGTTTTCAGGGTGTTGTAAAAAGACACGGATTTGGTGGTGTAGGTCAAGCTACCCATGGACAGCATAACAGGTTAAGAGCTCCGGGATCTATTGGTGCCGCTTCTTATCCTGCAAGAGTATTCAAAGGAATGCGTATGGCTGGCCGTATGGGAGGTGAAAAAGTGAAAGTAGAAAACCTGAGGGTTGTAAAAGTGGTTGCAGATAAGAACCTTATCGTTGTTAAAGGTGCTGTTCCAGGTCACAACAACTCATATGTAATCATTCAGAAGTAATGGAAGTAGCAGTTTTAGATATCAAAGGAAAAGAAACAGGAAGAAAGGTGAACCTTTCTGATGCTGTTTTTGCAATAGAGCCTAACAATCACGCAGTATATCTTGATGTAAAGCAATATCTGGCCAACCAACGCCAGGGAACGCATAAAGCAAAAGAGCGTGCAGAGATCACAGGTAGTACCCGTAAGATCAAGAAGCAAAAAGGTACTGGTACCGCTCGTGCCGGTAGTATTAAGTCTCCTGTCTTTAGAGGTGGTGGACGTGTTTTTGGTCCAAGACCAAGAAATTACGGTTTCAAATTGAATAAAAATTTGAAGCGTTTGGCTAGAAAATCTGCTTTATCTCTTAAAGCAAATGACAAAGCTATAATGGTAGTTGAAGATTTTCAATTTGACACTCCAAAAACCAAGAATTTTATCGAAGTTCTTAAGGGATTGGGTATTGAGAATAAAAAATCTTTAATAGTGTTGGGTGACTCAAATAAAAATGTATATTTGTCGTCACGCAATTTAAAGGGCTCTGATGTTGTAAGTAGCTCAGAATTAAGCACTTACAAAATACTACACGCAAATAATATTGTGTTCGTAGAGGGCTCCTTAGAAGGAATTGAGTTGAATTTAAGTAAATAAGCGCTATGAGTATCTTGATAAAACCTATTATTACAGAAAAAGCAACGGCCGATAGTGAGTTGAACAACCGCTACGCATTTGTTGTTAATAATAAGGCGAATAAGATTGAAATTAAAGGGGCTGTAGAGTCTGCTTATGGTGTTTCAGTTACTAAAGTTCGCACAGTTAATGTCCGTCCAGATCGTAAAACCCGTTTTACAAAAACAGGTGTGATCACTGGTAAAACAAGTGCTTTCAAGAAAGCATATGTACAGGTGGCGGAAGGTGAAACTATTGATTTGTATAGTAATCTTTAAGATTAAAAAATGTCAGTTAGAAAATTAAAACCAATCACCCCTGGTCAGCGTTTTAGAGTAGTAAATGGGTTTGACGCCATTACTACTGATAAGCCGGAGAAGAGTTTATTAGCTCCGATTAAAAAGTCAGGTGGTAGAAACAGTCAAGGAAAAATGACCATGCGCTATAAGGGTGGTGGTCACAAAAGACGTTACCGTATTATAGATTTTAAACGTGACAAGCATGGTATTCCTGCTACTGTTGCGTCTATAGAATATGATCCAAACAGAACGGCTTTTATCGCATTATTGAATTATCAGGATGGCGAGAAAAGATACATTGTTGCTCAAAACGGGCTACAGGTAGATCAAAACATTGTTTCTGATGCAGTAGCTGCGGCTCCTGAAATTGGAAATGCAATGCCTTTAAGCAGCATCCCGTTGGGTACTGTGATCTCCTGTATTGAACTTCGTCCTGGACAGGGAGCTGTAATGGCTCGTAGTGCAGGTGCTTTTGCACAGTTAGTTGCAAGGGAAGCAAGGTATGCTACTATTAAATTACCTTCAGGAGAGATTCGTAGAGTACTTGTTACTTGTATGGCTACCATTGGAGCTGTTTCAAATAGTGACCACCAGTTAATTGTATCTGGTAAAGCTGGTAGAAGCAGATGGTTAGGTAGAAGACCAAGAACAAGACCAGTTGCGATGAACCCTGTAGATCACCCAATGGGTGGTGGTGAAGGTAGAGCTTCCGGAGGTCACCCACGTTCTAGAAAAGGTTTACCTGCTAAAGGTTACAGAACCAGATCTAAGACGAAAGCGAGTAATAAATATATTGTAGAACGTAGAAAGAAATAATAAGATATGGCACGTTCATTAAAAAAAGGACCTTTCGTTCATTTCAAATTAGACAAGAAGATTGCCGCCAACGTGGAATCTGGAAAAAAGACGGTCATTAAAACCTGGTCAAGGGCTTCTATGATCACTCCAGACTTTGTTGGGCAAACAATAGCTGTTCATAATGGAAAGCAATTTGTACCTGTCTATGTTACTGAAAATATGGTAGGTCACAAATTAGGAGAATTTTCACCAACAAGATCTTTTAGAGGTCATGCAGGTGCGAAAAATAAAGGAAAAAGATAACTGAAGCTATGGGAGTTCGTAAAAGAGAAAAAGCAGAGCAAACTAAAGAAGCTAAAAAGTCAATAGCTTTTGCAAAACTGAATAACTGCCCTACTTCGCCTAGGAAAATGCGATTAGTTGCAGATTTGGTTCGTGGTGAAAAAGTAGAAAGAGCGCTTCAGGTATTGAAATTTAGCTCTAAGGATGCATCCAGAAAACTTGAGAAATTATTGCTTAGTGCAATAGCCAACTGGCAGTCCAAGAATGAAGATGCAAGTATCGAAGATGCTGAATTGTTCGTAAAAGAGATCCGTGTAGACGGTGGAAGTATGTTAAAAAGATTGCGCCCTGCACCACAGGGCCGTGCTCACAGAATAAGAAAACGTTCCAATCACGTTACAATAGTGCTTGGAGAGAACAATAATACACAAAGCAAGTAGAGTATGGGACAGAAAACAAATCCAATCGGGAATCGCCTTGGTATCATTAGAGGATGGGAGTCCAACTGGTACGGAGGAAATGACTACGGCGATAAATTGGCCGAAGACGATAAGATTAGAAAATACATCCATGCTCGTTTATCTAAGGCGAGTGTATCCAGGGTAATTATTGAGCGTACCCTAAAACTTATAACCGTTACTATCACCACTGCCCGTCCCGGTATCATTATTGGGAAAGGTGGTCAGGAGGTAGATAAGTTGAAGGAAGAGCTTAAGAAAATTACCGATAAGGAAGTTCAAATTAACATCTTTGAGATCAAAAGGCCTGAACTTGACGCTCACCTGGTGGGTTCAAGTGTTGCAAGACAAATTGAGAATCGTATCTCTTACCGTCGTGCAATTAAAATGGCTATCGCAGCTGCCATGAGAATGAATGCTGAAGGGATTAAGATCCAGATCTCAGGTAGATTGAATGGTGCTGAAATGGCCCGTGCTGAAAGCTACAAAGATGGTAGAATTCCCTTGTCAACTTTTAGAGCCGACATTGATTATGCTTTAGTTGAGGCACACACTACTTATGGTAGATTAGGTGTTAAAGTATGGATCATGAAAGGTGAGGTATTTGGTAAAAGAGAACTTTCACCGCTTGTTGGTATGGCCAAGAAGCAGGAAAAAGGAGGAAAGCCAGGAGCCGGTCCCGCACGAGGTGGTAACAACAAAGCACGTCGTAGAAAGTAATTTTTTAAAGTAAAGAAAAATGTTACAGCCTAAAAGAACAAAATATCGTAAGATGCAAAAGGGCCGTATGAAAGGTATCTCCCAAAGAGGACATAGACTTTCAAACGGTACATTTGGGATCAAATCTATTGACTCAAATTTCCTTACTGCACGTCAAATAGAAGCAGCGCGTATCGCCGCTACCCGTTATATGAAAAGAGAAGGTTCATTATGGATTAAAATATTTCCAGATAAGCCTATCACAAAGAAGCCTCTTGAAGTACGTATGGGTAAAGGTAAAGGTGCCGTAGAATATTGGGTAGCAGTTGTAAAACCGGGAAGGATCCTTTTTGAAATAGGAGGGGTGCCTTATGATGTGGCAAAAGAGGCATTGCGCCTTGCAGCCCAGAAACTTCCGGTGAAAACCAAGTTTATCGTAGCTAGAGATTATCAAGCTTAATTAAGAGAAGTTATGAAACAATCAGAAGTAAGAGAATCATCTGTAGCAGAATTACAGGAAAAGCTTGGGGAAACCAGAAAAGCTTATTCAGATTTAAAAATGGCTCACGCAGTTTCGCCATTAGAGAACCCGGTACAGCTTAGAGCTGTAAGAAGATCTATAGCGAGAATTGCTACAGAGTTAACTAAAAGAGAACAACAATAAGTGTTATTCTGCTGAAAGATGGAAAAAAGAAATTTAAGAAAAGAACGTATAGGTGTAGTTACCAGTAACAAAATGCAGAAATCCATAGTGGTTGCTGAAGTTAAAAAGGTAAAACACCCCATGTATGGAAAATTCGTTTTGAAAACGAAAAAATATGTGGCACACGACGAGACAAATGACTGCAACATTGGTGATACAGTTAAGATAATGGAAACTCGTCCATTAAGTAAATCCAAGTGTTGGAGACTAGTAGAAATTATAGAAAGAGCTAAATAATGGTACAACAAGAGTCTAGATTAAGAGTAGCAGACAATACCGGGGCAAAAGAAGTTTTGACCATTCGTGTATTGGGAGGTACAAAAAGAAGATACGCTTCTGTTGGGGACAAAATAGTTGTCAGCGTAAAAGAGGCTACACCAAATGGAAACATTAAAAAAGGTGCAGTTTCAACGGCAGTCGTAGTTCGTACCAAGAAAGAAGTGCGTAGACCAGACGGATCTTATATTCGTTTTGATGACAACGCATGTGTTCTTTTGAACCCGGCCGGAGAAATGCGCGGTACCCGTGTATTTGGTCCGGTTGCCAGAGAACTTCGTGATAAGCAATTCATGAAGATTGTATCATTAGCACCTGAAGTGCTTTAATACATTATATTATGACAAAGCTTAAAGTAAAAACGGGAGATACCGTACGGGTTATCGCTGGTGACCATAAAGGTCAGGAGGGGAAAATTCAAAAAATTCTCCGTGAAAAGAACAAAGCCATTGTGGAAGGCGTGAACATGGTTTCTAAACATGAGAAGCCAAGTGCAAAGAACCCACAGGGTGGAATTGTAAAGAAGGAAGCAGCGGTTCACCTTTCAAATTTATCTTTAATAGATAAAAAAGGAGATACTACCCGTGTAGGATACAGAACCGAAGATGGAAAGAAAGTAAGATTTTCCAAAAAATCAAATGAAGTAATTTAGTTATGGCATACGTACCAAGACTTAAACAAGAGTACAGAGACAGAGTAGTTTCAGCTCTTACAGAGGAATTCAGTTACTCAAACATCATGCAGGTTCCAAAACTTGAAAAAATAGTTTTGAGCCGTGGTGTAGGAGCAGCTGTAGCAGATAAAAAGCTAATTGACCATGCGGTAGATGAATTAACAGCTATCACCGGTCAAAGAGCGGTATCAACCATTTCTAAAAAGGATGTTGCTTCTTTTAAATTGCGTAAAGGAATGCCTATTGGGGCAAAAGTTACTTTGCGTGGAGAGAGAATGTATGAGTTCCTGGACCGTTTGATCACAAGTGCCCTTCCAAGGGTTCGTGACTTCAACGGTATCAAAGCAACTGGTTTTGACGGTAGAGGTAATTATAACCTTGGTGTTACAGAACAAATTATATTTCCTGAGATCGATATCGATAAGGTAAATAGAATTAACGGTATGGACATCACTTTTGTGACCAGCGCCGCTACAGATAAAGAAGCAAAATCACTATTAACGGAACTAGGATTACCTTTTAAAAAGAATTAATTATGGCTAAAGAATCAATGAAAGCCCGAGAGGTGAAGAGACAGGAAACGGTAAAGAAGTATGCTGAAAAAAGAAAGGCTTTAAAAGAGGCCGGTGATTTTGAAGGCTTACAAAAACTTCCGAAGAATGCTTCTCCAGTTCGTTTGCACAACCGTTGTAAAATAACAGGAAGACCAAGAGGTTATATGAGAACTTTTGGAATTTCCCGTGTTACATTCAGGGAAATGGCAAATAACGGATTAATTCCTGGTGTTAGAAAAGCGAGTTGGTAATTAAGATTTAACAGGAGGAAGGTTTCAACCCAATAGTGGGTTTGAAAAACCACTTTCGCAAATAAAAACAAATGACTACAGATCCTATTGCAGATTATTTAACAAGAATTAGAAATGCGGTACTTGCAAACCACAGAGTGGTTGAGATACCAGCTTCTAATCTTAAAAAGGAGATCACTAAAATATTATTCGATCAGGGATATATTCTTAGTTACAAATTTGAGGACAATACCGCTCAGGGTACCATCAAAATAGCGCTTAAGTACGACAAACTTACTAAGGAGTCAGTAATAAAGAACATTCAACGAATAAGTAAACCCGGTCTACGTAAATATGCCGGTGCAAACGAAGTACCACGTATCCTTAATGGTCTTGGAATTGCTATTGTTTCTACTTCTCATGGAGTAATGACAGGAAAGCAGGCAAGAGCTCAAAAAGTTGGTGGGGAAGTTCTTTGCTACGTTTACTAATACTAAAGACTTAAGAAATGTCAAGAATAGGTAAAAACCCAATCACCATTCCACAAGGCGTTACTGTTGACGTTAAGGACGGAATTGTGACGGTAAAAGGAAAATTAGGAGAATTATCTCAGGAATATAGTGACATCGACATTAAAATTGAAGATGGAATCATTACTTTTGAGCGAAATTCTGATAAGAAGGACCAAAAAGCAAAGCACGGGTTATACCGTTCTTTGGTAAACAATATGATTGAAGGGGTTTCCAATGGTTTCACAAAACAGCTTGAACTTGTAGGAGTAGGTTATCGTGCCTCTCACCAGGGACAAAAGCTGGATCTGGCCGTAGGATTCTCTCACAATATTGTTTTTGAACTGGCTCCTGAGATCACCGTAGAAACAGTTTCAGATAAAGGTAAGAACCCTATCGTGAAATTGTCTTCTTACGATAAACAACTGGTAGGCCAGGTAGCCTCTAAAATTCGTTCCTTCCGCGCTCCGGAACCTTACAAAGGAAAAGGAATTAAATTTGTAGGAGAAGTATTAAGAAGAAAAGCAGGTAAATCTGCTTAATAGAGTTTAGATATGGCATTTTCGAAAACAAATAGAAGAAACAAGATTAAGAAGAGGATCCGTAAAGATATTACGGGAACCCAAAGCCGTCCAAGATTGGCAGTTTTCAGGAGCAATAAAGAAATTTATGCCCAGATAGTTGACGATGTGGAAGGAAAAACTTTGGCATCAGCTTCTTCAAGAGATAAGGACGTAACATCTGCAGAAGGTAACAAGATTGAAAAAGCAGCTCTTGTTGGTAAAGCCCTTGCAGAAAAAGCGAAACAAGCCGGAATTGAAACCATCTCCTTTGACAGGGGCGGGTATTTATATCACGGAAGAGTTAAATCATTGGCCGACGGTGCCCGTGAAGGCGGACTAAAATTCTAATTAAGATATGTATCAAGATTATAAAAATGTAGAACTTGTAAAACCGGTTGGTCTTGAATTAAAAGATCGTTTGGTAGGTGTACAACGTGTTACAAAAGTTACAAAAGGTGGTAGAGCATTTGGATTTTCTGCAATTGTTGTTGTAGGAGATGAGAATGGAGTTGTTGGACAGGGATTAGGTAAATCTAAAGAGGTTGCTGATGCTATTTCCAAAGCTGTTGAAGACGCCAAAAAGAACTTGGTTAGAATTCCTTTGAACAAAGGAACTATACCTCACGAGCAAAAAGGGAAATATGGTGGAGCAAGAGTATTATTGTTGCCAGCAGCAACAGGAACCGGGGTTATAGCCGGTGGTGCAATACGTGCCGTACTGGAATCTGTTGGGGTGCATGATGTACTTTCTAAGAATCAAGGTTCTTCCAACCCTCATAACGTAGTAAAAGCTACCTTTGACGCTTTGTTGCAATTAAGAAATGCACAAACTGTAGCCAAGCAACGTGGAGTATCATTGGATAAAGTATTTAAAGGTTAATAAAGGATAAGATGGGAAAGATAAAAGTTACATTGGTAAAAAGCGCGATCAAACGCCCTAAAAACCAAAAACTTAATTTAGAGGCCCTTGGTCTTAAGAAATTAAACCAGGTGGTAGAACACGAGAACACACCAAATATCCTTGGTATGGTAAACAAAGTTAAACACTTAGTTTCTGTTGAAGAAACAAAATAATACAGCAAATGAATTTAAGTAACTTAAAACCTGCAAAAGGTTCAGTTCAAAGTAACAGTAAGCGTGTAGGTAGAGGAGAAGGATCCGGTAAAGGAGGAACTTCTACCCGTGGGCATAAAGGGGCAAAATCCCGTTCTGGTTACTCCAAGAAAATTGGTTTTGAAGGTGGACAAATGCCGCTTCAAAGAAGGGTGCCTAAGTTTGGTTTTACCAACATTAACCGTAAAGAGTACCAGGGTATCAATCTTGATACACTTCAGGCGTTAGTGGATAATGGTAGAATTACAGATACTGTAGATATGCAGGTGTTGGTTGAAAACGGTCTTGCCGGAAAAAACGAACTTGTAAAGATATTGGGTAGAGGAGAATTAAAAGCAACGTTGAAAATATCTGTTCATAAATTTACTGCCTCAGCTAAGGAAGCTATTGAAGCCGCCGGAGGTGAAGTTGTTACTTTATAATAGATAAACGATGAAATTTATCAATACTCTTAAGAATATCTGGAAAATTGAGGAGCTAAAGAACCGCATCTTAGTTACTCTTGGATTATTATTGGTGTACCGTTTTGGTGCACAGGTAGTACTTCCCGGGGTAGATGCATCGCAGCTTGCCAATTTAGCCAATCAAACAGACGGAGGTCTTCTTGGCCTTCTTAATGCTTTCACCGGAGGTGCTTTTTCAAACGCCTCTGTTTTTGCATTGGGAATTATGCCATACATCTCTGCTTCTATTGTGGTGCAGTTAATGGGAATTGCGGTTCCTTACCTGCAAAAACTGCAAAAAGATGGCGAGAGTGGTAGAAGAAAGATCAACCAGATCACCCGTTGGTTAACCATAGCAATTACCCTTGTTCAAGGGCCTGGTTATATTTATAACCTGTTTGCAACGTTGCCTCCAAGTGCATTTATGCTTGGAAGTACTGTAACTTTCGTAGTTTCCTCTGTTATTATATTAACTACAGGAACCATCTTCGCTATGTGGCTGGGTGAGAAAATTACAGATAAAGGAATTGGAAATGGTATTTCCCTGTTGATTATGGTTGGTATTATTGCCACCCTTCCGCAGGCCTTTATTCAGGAATTTGCATCAAGAGTTTTTGAATCAAACGGTGGTTTGATCATGATCTTAATTGAATTGGTAATTTGGTTTGCTATCATAATGGCTTCTGTAATGTTGGTAATGGCGGTACGTCAAATACCAGTTCAGTATGCCAGGAGAACCGCCTCTGGCGGATACGAGAAGAATGTATTTGGATCAAGACAATACATTCCTTTAAAATTAAATGCTTCCGGGGTAATGCCAATTATCTTTGCCCAGGCAATTATGTTTATACCGGCTGCAGTAGCAGGACTGTCTGATGGGGAAACCTCTCAGGGAATTGCAGCAGCTTTTAGTGATATTTTTGGTTTCTGGTATAATGTGGTTTTCGCTTTATTGATTATAGTATTTACTTACTTCTATACAGCGATCACAGTACCAACCAATAAAATGGCCGATGATCTTAAGAGAAGCGGTGGGTTTATTCCCGGGATTCGTCCTGGAGGGGAAACCTCAGAATTTCTTGACAGGATCATGTCACAAATAACCCTTCCGGGTTCAATATTCCTGGCTCTTATAGCAGTGTTCCCTGCTATAGTAGTTCAACTGTTAGGTGTGCAAGCAGGATGGGCGTTGTTCTTTGGAGGTACCTCCCTGTTAATTATGGTAGGGGTTGCGATTGATACTATTCAACAAGTGAATTCATACTTGCTGAACAGGCATTACGATGGATTGATGAAATCTGGTAAGAATAGAAAAGCAGTAGCGTAAACTATGGCAAAACAATCAGCAATAGAACAAGACGGAACGATCATTGAGGCATTGTCCAATGCGATGTTTCGTGTAGAACTGGAGAACGGTCACGTTGTGACTGCCCATATTTCGGGTAAAATGCGTATGCATTACATTAAGTTGTTACCCGGGGATAAAGTGAAATTAGAAATGAGTCCTTATGATCTATCTAAGGCTCGAATAACTTACAGATATTAATTAAGATGAAAGTTAGAGCATCAGTTAAAAAAAGAAGTGCCGAGTGCAAAATTGTACGTAGAAAAGGCAGACTTTACGTGATTAACAAAAAAAATCCGAAATTCAAACAAAGACAAGGATAAGTTATGGCTAGAATTGCAGGGGTAGATATACCAAAACAAAAACGCGGAGTTATAGCATTAACCTATATCTTCGGAATCGGAAAAAGCAGAGCTCAGGAGATCCTGAAGGAAGCAAATGTTGACGAAAGCATAAAAGTATCAGATTGGGATGATGATCAAATTGGTCGTATTCGTGATGCTGTTGGAGTTTTCAAAATTGAAGGTGAACTACGTTCAGAAGTTCAGTTGAGCATTAAACGTCTAATGGATATTGGAAGCTACCGTGGTATTCGCCACCGTTCAGGACTTCCTTTAAGAGGACAACGCACAAAGAACAATTCCAGAACGAGAAAAGGAAGAAGAAAAACAGTTGCCAACAAGAAGAAAGCAACTAAATAATAAGTAGGATGGCAAAAACTAAAACAGCTCAAAAGAAACGTAAAGTAATCGTTGAGTCAAATGGAGAAGCGCATGTTACTGCTTCTTTCAACAACATTATTATCTCTCTTACAAATAAAAAAGGAGATTTGATTTCCTGGTCTTCAGCCGGTAAAATGGGCTTTAGAGGATCCAAGAAAAATACTCCTTATGCTGCTCAATTAGCTGCTGAAGATGCATCTAAAGTTGCACACGAAGCAGGATTGCGCAAAGTAAAGGTATTTGTAAAAGGACCGGGTAACGGAAGGGAATCTGCAATACGATCTATTCACAATGCAGGAATTGAAGTAACTGAAATTATTGATGTTACTCCAATGCCACATAACGGTTGTCGTCCTCCAAAGAGACGTAGAGTTTAATAAATTTTAATAATAAGTATAACAAAGAAAGCAAGAAGATCTGCGAAGGACAGTGACCTTAATTCCTGATCGCTTTCTTAATAATCAATTTTTCAATGGCAAGATATACTGGTCCAAAGACTAAAATCGCCCGTAAGTTTGGCGAAGCAATTTTCGGAGATGACAAATCTTTCGAAAAAAGAAATTACCCTCCGGGACAACATGGTAATAACCGTAGAAGAGGTAAAAAATCTGAATACGCTGTCCAGTTAATGGAAAAGCAAAAAGCAAAATATACTTATGGTATATTAGAGCGTCAATTCAGGAATATGTTTGAAAAAGCAACAAGATCTTCGGGTATTACCGGAGAGGTGCTTTTACAGTTATGTGAATCACGTTTAGACAACGTTGTATATAGAATGGGTGTTTCCTCTTCTCGTCGCGGTGCAAGACAATTGGTTTCACACAGGCATATTACAGTAAACGGTGAGGTGGTAAACATTCCTTCTTATCAATTACTGCCAGGAGATGTTGTAGGTGTAAGAGAGAAATCTAAATCTCTATCTGCAATACAGGAATCTTTATCCAACAATAGTGCAACCTATGAGTGGATGACCTGGAATAATGAAACAAAGCAAGGAACTTTTGTTTCAGTACCCGGAAGAGTTCAAATCCCGGAAAATATTAATGAACAATTCATCGTCGAATTATATTCGAAGTAATAATTCACAGAAGTCGTAATATGGCAATACTAAATTTTCAGAAGCCCGATAAAGTTATAATGATTGATTCAACCGATTTCGAAGGGAAATTTGAATTTCGCCCTTTGGAACCAGGATATGGATTAACCGTTGGTAACGCTTTAAGAAGAGTGCTGTTATCATCATTAGAAGGATTCGCAATAACTTCAGTTCGCATTGAAGGAGTTGACCACGAGTTCTCTACAATCCCAGGCGTGGTTGAAGATGTAACAGAAATTATATTAAACCTGAAACAAGTAAGGTTTAAAAGGCAAATTGATGAAATAGACAACGAAGCCGTTACCATTTCTGTTTCCGGTCAAGAGCAGCTTACTGCCGGACATTTCCAGAAGTTCATTTCAGGATTTCAAATATTAAACCCTGATCTGGTTATTTGTAACCTTGATAAGAAAGTAAGTTTCAATATGGAGCTTACTGTTGAAAAAGGAAGAGGATATGTTCCTGCTGAAGAGAATAAAAAGGCCAACGCACCTCTTGGTACTATTTTTACAGATTCGGTTTATACCCCAATCAAAAATGTAAAATACAGTATTGAAAACTATCGTGTAGAACAAAAGACAGATTACGAGAAACTTGTTTTCGAAATAGTAAGCGACGGTTCTATACACCCTAAGGAAGCATTGACTGAGGCTGCTAAAACATTGATCCATCACTTTATGCTGTTCAGCGATGAGCGCATAACTCTTGAGGCCGATGAAATAGCACAAACTGAAACTTATGATGAAGAATCCCTTCACATGAGACAGTTGCTTAAAACCAAGCTGGTAGATATGGACCTTTCAGTAAGAGCATTAAACTGCCTTAAAGCTGCAGAAGTTGATACCCTTGGAGATTTAGTATCCTACAATAAAAACGACTTGATGAAGTTCCGTAACTTCGGTAAGAAATCTTTGACAGAGCTCGAAGAGCTTGTAAACAACAAAGGTTTAAACTTTGGTATGGATCTTTCAAAATATAAATTAGATAAAGACTAGTTTCAGTTTAACTGGAGTTAGGTCTAAAAGAGAATAGTAATGAGACACGGAAAAAAAATAAATCACTTAGGTAGAAAGACAGCCCACCGTAAGTCCATGTTGGCAAATATGGCTTGTTCCCTAATTGAGCATAAACGCATCAATACTACAGTTGCAAAGGCAAAAGCCTTGAAATTGTTTGTAGAGCCTTTGGTAACAAAGTCTAAAGAAGATACTACTCATAACCGCCGCTTGGTTTTCTCTAAACTAAGAAGCAAAGATTCTGTTGCTGAATTGTTCAGGGATGTAGCTCCAAAAGTGGGAGATCGTCCGGGAGGATATACAAGGATCATCAAATTGGGTAACCGTCTTGGAGATAATGCAGATATGGCGCTTATAGAGCTTGTAGATTATAACGAAACTTATAACACTACTAAGCCAGAGAAGAAAAAGACCACTCGTAGAGCCGGTAAGAAAAAAGCTGCTGAAGATACTGCTGAAACTGCTGAACCAAAAGCAGCAAAGAAAGCAGCTCCTAAAGCGGAGGCTAAAACAGAGGATAAGAAATCTGAAAACAACGAAGACAAAAAAGAAGACTAATAATGAAGCTTTTTTGATCGATAATTTAAAAAGGATAGGCCGTTAAGGTTTATCCTTTTTTTTTAGGTCTAAAATTCGTATTTGTTTTAAAGATGGTTAGAAAGGAATTATTCCGCATCAATTAATTAATTTTGCACAATCACCCGTAATTGGATTAAAGAAGTCAATTACATTTATTTATAAATACACATGAAATACCAGTTAAGAAAAAAGGCAATTATACTTCTTGAAGACGGTACCATATTCCATGGGAAATCTGTAGGGAATAAAGATGGAACTGCAGTAGGAGAAGTTTGTTTTAATACAGGTATGACCGGTTACCAGGAGATCTTTACAGATCCTTCGTATTATGGTCAACTTATGGTGACCACCAATGCGCACATTGGTAATTATGGGGTCAATGATGATGAGAATGAATCAAATAAAGCAAAGATATCAGGCCTAATTTGTAAAAACTTTAGTTATAATTATTCGAGACCTGCAGCTAATGGTTCTTTGGAAAACTTTTTAATTGACAGTGATCTATTTGCCATTTCTGATGTAGATACCCGTGCCCTGGTAACATATATTAGGGAGAATGGGGCTATGAATGCTATAATTTCTACCCGGGTCGATGATATCGATGCTCTTAAGGCTGAGCTTGCTGAAGTACCGGATATGAACGGCCTTGAGCTCGCATCAAAAGTCTCGACCAAAGAAGCTTACTATTATGGTGAGGAGAATGCCACCTATCGTGTGGCTGCACTGGATGTTGGTATAAAAAAGAATATTTTACGCCATTTGGCGAAAAGGGATGTGTTTATAAAAGTGTTCCCTTACAATGCAACTTATGAAGATATGAGTTCCTGGAAACCAGACGGATATTTTCTTTCTAATGGACCCGGAGATCCCAAGCCTTTGAAAGACGCTATTGAGCTTACAAAAAGGATTATAGAGAAGAATCATCCTTTATTTGGAATATGCCTGGGCCACCAGGTAATAGCCCTGGCAAATGGTATTTCTACTTATAAGATGCATCACGGCCACCGTGGTATAAATCATCCGGTTTTAAACCTTAAAACCGGAAAAGGAGAGATAACTTCTCAAAATCACGGTTTTTCTGTAGACAGGAAAGAAACAGAAGCACATCCCGATGTGGAGATCACTCATATTTGTATTAATGATGATACTATTGGCGGTTTACAAATGAAAAGTAAAAACTGTTTTTCAGTACAATATCATCCCGAGGCAAGCCCCGGACCCAACGATGCTACCTATCTTTTTGATGAGTTCATAGAGAGGATTAAAATTGGTAAATTTTAATTTCTCTAAATTAATACCGAAAATTCGACCTTAACAATCATAATTCCTAACCTAATCATTCCATGATTCAAAAATTGCTAGTTACTTTCTGTTTGTTAGTTTTTTCTACCGTGCATTCTCAAATAAAATATGAACAAGGTTATATTATTGATCATAACGGAAATAAAAGCGACGTGCTTATTCAAAATGCAGAGTGGAAGGCAAATCCCTCCTTTGTAAATTATAAAACCAATCTTAACGCTGATGTTAGAAAAGGCACTGTCAATGAAATTAAAGAATTTAAGGTAGGCAATTTTCATTATGTGGGTGTCAAAGTAAATGTTGACCAATCAAGTCACATTACAAAAGATTTAAGTTTTGATAGAAATCCTGAGTTTAAGGAGGAAACACTTTTTTTAAGGAAGTTGGTGGAGGGGCCTGCTAATCTTTTTGTAATAGATGGGAGTAATATCAGGTATTTTTATAGTACACGAGAAAAACCAATTGAGCAGCTTATATCTAAAAGGTATAATGTAAATGGAAGAATTGCACGCAATAATCAATTTCGTCAACAATTATTATCCGGTTTACAATGTGAGGGCATGAATTTATCTGATGTGCAACATCTCGATTATCGTAGAGAGTCACTTATCAATTATTTTGTACAATACAATACGTGTGTGGACAACTCCTATGTTTTTGAAAGCATAAAAAGAGAGGGGGAGTTCAATTTTTATTTCAAAGGTGGGGTGCAATTTGCAAATCTCACAGTGGAAAGAGGCCTCAATGCAAAAGGAGTTGAAATGAGTGGTTTGGGATATAGAGCAAGTGTTGAACTTGAGTATGTATTCCCCTTTAACCGGAATAAATGGGCAGCTTATTTTGAACCAGCCTACAGAACATTTTCAGGGGAAAAGAAATTAACAGAGGTATTTAATGCAGATCTTTCAGCACAATACTCTTCGGTAGAACTTGGCCTGGGAGTAAGACATTATTTTTTCCTAAATGAAGATTCGAAACTCTTTTTAAACCTTGCATACGTTTACGATGTACCTGTGGGGTCTGAAGTTTTATTTGCTAATACCAATCGCAATATGGATCCGGTTCTTACAGATTTTAATTCATCACCAAGTATTAACGTAGGTGTAGGGCTTAATTTTAAAAATAAATATCTTGTTGAAGCAAGATATGGTATCAACCAGGAATTTAATGGTTTTTTAGAAGTTCCGGAAAATTACTACCTGGATTGGAGGACTAAATATTCTGCCGTAACCCTTATGGTTGGATACAGGTTTTTCTAAACTTTAAAATTCTTCTTTAGGTGGTAGTCTCATTCATTTCCTACCCTTATTGTTAATGAAAACTTACAATGAAATTTTCCCCCCTATTATTTTTATGTCTTGTAGTGTTCAATTTAAATGCTCAAACAAACCCAGAGGTTGCAAATGACCTTATATCAATTAATTTTCTTACTCCCGGTATTGAATATGAAACCGGTATAACCGATAATACAACCCTTGATTTTAGATTTGGGCTTGGTTTTGCGATGGTGGGAGGAGAGCTAAGAAATGGAACTGAATTCGGGATTTTTCCAAATTTTAGCGCGCAGTACCGCCGCTACTATAATTTGGCAAAACGTATTGATAAGGGAAAAAATATAACCCGCAATAGTGGTAACTATCTTGCCTTACATTCTTCAATTTATGGGGGACAGCCCATTTTTGGAGATCTGGAATTTGAATCGGATTATTCCGTAGAAATTGGCCCAGTATGGGGTTTGCAACGCATTTATGGTAAAGGCTTTAAACTCGATTTAAATCTGGGGGCAGGGTTTGGTTTCAATGAAATTGGAGATACCTATATTACTCCTTTGTTAGGGTTCCGCCTGGGTTGGGTTATTTTGGATTAATAATTCTTCCCATCTAAAAGTTTTAATAAAAATGTAACTGAAAACAGGGATCTTCAGGCTTTGGGAGCCGAAATCGTTATCGTAAATAATAGGACGAAAACCTGCATTTTTCTCGTAATTTCCTTCCTGTATTCGTATCTTGGTAACCTTTATATCAAAAAACATTAAATTATAAATTATGAGCATAATTATAAATATTCATGCCCGTCAAATCTTCGATTCCAGAGGAAATCCCACCGTTGAAGTAGATGTTACTACAGAGAATGGTGTATTGGGAAGGGCAGCAGTACCTTCAGGTGCTTCAACAGGAGAACATGAGGCCGTAGAACTTCGGGATGGAGGAAAGGACTATATGGGGAAAGGAGTTTCAAAAGCAGTTGAAAATGTAAATACAACCCTTGTTGAAGCTCTGTTGGGATATTCAGTGTTCGAGCAAAATCTTATTGACCAGGCCATGATAGAATTGGATGGTACTCCTAATAAGGCAAAACTAGGAGCTAATGCTATTTTGGGTGTTTCTATGGCCGTTGCCAAAGCTGCAGCCAATGAATTGAATATGCCATTATACAGGTATCTGGGAGGGGTAAGTGCCAATACCTTGCCTTTGCCTATGATGAATATAATTAACGGAGGTTCCCACAGTGATGCTCCTATTGCTTTTCAGGAATTTATGATCATGCCGGTAAAAGCAAAGAATTTCACTGAAGCCCTTAAAATGGGTACTGAGATCTTCCATAATCTTAAAAAAGTTCTTCACGACCGTGGCTTAAGTACGGCGGTGGGTGATGAAGGTGGATTTGCGCCTACCTTAGATGGGACCGAAGATGCTCTGGACACGATCTTGCTTGCAATTAAAAAAGCCGGTTACAAAGGAGGAAAGGATGTTATGATCGCACTTGATTGTGCAGCTGCCGAATTTTATGTGAAAGGCAAGTATGATTATTCCAAATTTGAAGGGAAGGCAGGTAAAGTAAGAAGTAGTGAAGAACAGGCAGATTATCTCGCAGAACTGGCTTCCAAATATCCTATTATCTCCATAGAAGACGGGATGGACGAAAATGACTGGAAAGGTTGGAAATATTTAACTGAAAAAATTGGCGACAAAGTACAGTTGGTAGGAGATGATCTTTTCGTGACCAATGTAGAGCGATTAGGCCGCGGTATTAAAGAAGGAATTGGAAATTCAATATTGATCAAGCTTAACCAGATTGGAACAATTACTGAAACTATCGCTGCGGTAAATATGGCTAAAAATGCCGGTTATACTTCCGTCATGTCTCACCGTTCGGGGGAAACAGAAGACAGTATTATTGCAGATCTTGCAGTTGCTTTAAACACCGGTCAAATCAAAACTGGTTCGGCCTCACGTAGCGACAGGATGGCAAAATATAACCAACTATTAAGAATAGAAGAAGAGCTTGGAAGTGCCGCTTATTTTCCTCAGGAAAAGGCTTTTAAGATCTAATAAATATCTTATTTAAAACCTGAAGATCCCTGCCGGTAACCGGCAGGGATCTTTTATTTAAAATAAATCATAAATCGTTTAATATAGCTGCTGAAACCTGAAATTACAGCCCTGTTTTAGCGTCTTTTTTCTTTATAATTTCGTATTTTAGCAATCACGAAAATAATTTGAAATTAAAGTAATACATATATGTCAAAAGTTGCTACGCTAGAATTAGAAGGGAAAAAATATGAATTCCCGGTGACCATTGGAACTGAAAATGAAGTTGCCATAAATATTAAAAATCTTAGGGGTGAAACAGGAGCAATTACTCTGGACCCCGGTTATAAAAATACCGGAAGTTGTGAGAGTGCCATAACCTTTCTGGATGGAGAAAAAGGGATCTTAAGATACAGAGGTTATTCGATTGAAGAGCTCGCTGAAAAAGCCGATTTTCTTGAAGTGGTTTACCTGCTTATATTTGGAGAATTGCCAAATAAAGAACAACTTACCACATTCAGGCAGGATATAGTTGCGCAAAGTTTTGTGAATGAGGATATGAAAAAGGTGATAGACGGGTTTCCATCTACCGCTCATCCAATGGGGATGTTGTCTTCCTTGACCAGCGCCCTAATTGCTTTTAATCCAAAATCTGTAAACGTTAGTTCAGAAGAGGATATGTATAAGGCCATTGTTAAACTACTTGCTAAATTCCCTACTCTTGCTGCGTGGACCTTACGAAAGAAGGAAACCCTTCCTTTGGAAAACCGGGATACCAATGTGGGGTATGTTGAAAGTCTTCTTAAAATGATGTTCCAGAAGCCGGGGGAAGAATATAAATTTAACCCAACTGTGGTAGATGCACTTGATAAGCTCCTTATACTGCATGCAGATCACGAACAGAACTGTTCCACCTCAACAGTAAGGATCGTTGGATCCTCTCATGCTGGTCTTTTTGCATCTATCTCTGCCGGTGTATCGGCATTATGGGGGCCACTTCACGGGGGAGCCAATCAGGCAGTAATTGAAATGTTGGAAGAGATCAAAGCAGATGGAGGAGATACGTCCAAGTTTATAGATAAAGCCAAAGATAAAGACGACCCTTTTAGATTGATGGGCTTTGGCCACAGGGTTTATAAAAATTTTGATCCACGTGCCAGGATCATTAAAAAAGCAGCCGATGAGGTGCTCGATGCTCTTGGCGTAAATGATCCAATTCTGGATATTGCCAAATCACTTGAAAAAGCAGCATTGGAAGATCCATATTTTGTAGAGCGTAAATTATATCCTAATGTAGATTTTTATTCAGGTATTATTTACCGTGCAATGGGAATTCCTACAGAAATGTTTACCGTAATGTTTGCAGTAGGTAGATTACCGGGATGGATTGCTCAATGGAGGGAAATGCGATTAGGTGGAGAACCTATTGGAAGACCAAGACAAGTTTATGTGGGAGAGCCTTTACGTAGTTTTAAAGAAGTAGATAATAGATAAAATATATCTTACCAGATACTAAAAGCCCCATTTCCCAATGGGGCTTTTTATTTGCGGTGTAATAACCTCCCCTCTTGGTTATTTCTGCCTTTGTTTATTAAAGCTATTCCTCCAGTTTGGTGTGAAGAAGACTCCGGTTACTGGTGGAATAATTTAGACCTTTTCTTTTTGCGGTGACAATCAATTCGTAATTTTCGTAGTCCCTGGGAATAGTTACTTTAATTGTGTTCCCTGAACCAAGATTTTTGAGCGCCAAGGGATTCCCGTATAGGTCATTTTTTACAAGACTCCAGTCAAAAGAAAAATCTTGGACATGTTTAGCGGCGGTGAGCCATTGACCACCTGCTCTTATCGCGGCACTATATTCCAGGGAAGAATTTGGTGTTAAAGGCACAGCCGGTTTTAGGATCCTTACCTCAGCCATTTTTTCCTCCGGACTTAAGCCGGTAAGTAATGTTTTAACTGCCCTCAATTCCTGCTTTCTGTTTCCATTAAAATCTACCAACCCGTCATAATTTAACCAGTTACTGTAGCGCTCATTTTGCCAATTGGAAAGAATGAAATTATCATTTTTAAATGAAGCTGCATTTTGAAGTAGCACCTTTGGTTCAATATCGCTTACAAAAACGTCAATACCTGCTTTAGCCGAATATCTCATAACCTCATATAATTGTTCCATATTATTCTCCACCATAATCAGTCCGTAGGAATCTACGGGAAAGCTATTATGCATCTGTTGAATTAGATCCATAGTTTCATTGTTAAGAGGCACTTCAATAACTATAGACCGGATAGGATCAATTTTCTTTATTTCAGTAATAAGGGAATTAAGCCAATTTAAGTACGCGGTTCGCTGTGCAAATAATAGGGGCTTTACATATTGCTGCTCAAGATTAAATTTAAAAGAATAAGCTATTAGGTTTTTATCATCTTTAAATCTTTCGGTTTTATTAATTATCTGCTTTGCAAGTTTTTGTATTTTCTTATTATTACCGAGGTAATTCCGCGAGGCATCTATGTCAAACTCATAGATCAATTGTAAGCCCACATCCTCAGAAATGGAGCGAATATTATAATCATAAATATCACTGCCCTTAAATTGTATTGTATTTAAGCCGGATGCTTTAATTGTTTCCAGGTCATTCTGAAGCTCTTCACGGGTGAGCACATAATAATTGTTTTTCCAATCTTTCCCTTTCTTATAATGAACCCCTTTTATGTCAAATTGTGAAATCGGATTGGTTGCAGGATTCTCCAAAGTCAGTTGTTTTAAGATATTACCGTTTCTTGGAGGGTTAGGATTAAATCTTGTACTTATTTCTTTCATGGACCCTGTGGTCCAATCCAGGTACCTTTGATCATACCAGTCATTTTCAGGAATGTTTTTATCATAAGCACTGTTGAACATTACAATAGCGGCTATTTCATCAAATTCTCTGTTAATAGAAGTCATAGCATCCAATAACCATTCCTCCTGGCGATCTTTAATTTTAAGAGAACCAAATTCGGCGAGCATAACCGGTTTCCGGGTAAACCAAAAAAATTCATCGCTAAATGGTTTATATAGATCCTTAAAAGGATGGTATTGGCCATCACTGTTTAAAGCGTCGTAATTTAGAAGAGTAATTCCTATCCAGTCTACATAATCATCTCCCGGATAATATCCCGCCATATTATGGGCTTTCCAGGGGTTCCAAACCATAATGATCTTATTGGCTCCTTCCGCTTTTATAAGTTCATGAACATGTTTCCAGGCTGCAATAAATTCTTCAGGAGTATTACCTCCAACCGCAGACCAGGGATATTGCGGATTGTCAAATTCGTGGGCGTATCGCAGGAATATGGGTTGATCATAAGATTTCAGGATTTGGATGAAATCCCTTATATAATTATCATAAGTTCCGTTAGCAATATGTTTAAACGACTTTCTTCCTTCCCGAAGTTCGGGTTCAGAATCTTGGGTGGCCAACTCTGCAGTCCATGGTTCCCAGGTGATTATTGGAATGGCATCTTTCTCAAAAATATCGGTCATAAGGTCATGGGGAAAGCTTTCTATGCTTTGCCTGTTCCAGGCCAGATAAAGGGAGACAATATTAAAATTAACATCTTGTTGATTCTCTATAAAAGTGATTTCCTGAATATCAGACAGTCCTGTTTCCTGATAAGGATGAAAGATACCCAGGTATTTCCCACTTAATGGTGTATGTTGAGGAACACTTACGTTTTCCCATCGTGCAAGATCATTCATATTTTTAAAGTTCATTGAAAAGATCAACAGCACCAGAAGTAAGGGAAGTGCAATTGCCCTGGTTACCATAAAAGTTGAATTGGCTCCTTTATAAAAAGCATGCTTAAAACTCCAAAGGGAAGAGATCTTTGAAAATGCCAGATTGCTTCTAAGGATTCTGTTTTGATTAGTAACTTTATTTGCCAGATATATTCCAAACGCCATTATAAGAGCATTGAAAAAAGCAAAACCTGCCATCACAATGGAGAAAGGGGTAAGATCCTTCTGTAAGCCGTAGATTATTGCTGTAATAGAAATAATTCCAATTATGGCATTGGGAATAATTATTTTATAATTGGTGTTCCATTCATTCTCTTTGGGAGTTGGTAAATAGGGGACATTTTTGTTTATGAGGGTATAGGCTAATCCCACTATATAGATCCACCAGGTATTAATATGTAACAGGCCGCCAATAATATGAAATCCCCGTTCTTTTTTTTCTATTACCCATTTTTGAATAAAGGTGCGTATCAAAACCGAACTTGCAGCAACCGGAATTAAGACAAATGCAAAGTCTATTATATTTCCTTTCCATGGCGTTGTTGCGAAAAAAAGAGAAAGGGCGGGGATCAAAAAATTAATCAAACTTATTACTCCGCCAAGGTAATGCAATGGCAGGATGCCAAAATGGATCTTTTGCCTCCCGGTGAGTTTCGAAAATATCTTCGGATAAACCTTTACCAGAAGATCAAAGGTTCCCCGGGACCATTTTAACTGTTGTTTGAAAAAATTGGTAAGGTTGGAAGGAGCAAGGCCTTTTGCCAAAACCTCGGGTAGATACACCGCTTTCCAGTTTTTAGCATAAAGTAGCATTGCAGTGTGCATATCTTCACAAAGCCCGGGGGCATGACCTCCTATACTATCCAGCGCTGTTCTTCTAAAAACGCAATTGGCACCTATTGCGTTCACTGCCCCGTAGGAGTTAAGGGTCATCATCATAGGGCCGTAGAACTGAAAGGTTTGTTCGGCTGCGCCTCTGGCAACAAGGGTTTCCTTTATATTATAATAGGACTGAACAATTTGTACGAAACCTATTTCAGGATCCTCAAAATGTGGTAGAATTGGATCCAGGAAATTAGGTTCGGGAATATGATCTGGATCCAGAACTACACAAATATCCCCTGTGGCATATTTTTTTAAGGCATTATTTATATTCCCTGCTTTGGCATCTATCCTGTTATCTCTTGTTACGTGGATTATCCCATTCTCTTCACAAAAGTTGCGTAGATAAGGATCGTTTGCCTCATCACACAAATACGTGGTATGAGGGTAGGTGATCTGGTTGATTGCCTCCAGGGTGGTGATCGTCATTTGATAGGGCTCCCCCGGGAAATAGGTAGTTAGAATATCAACTTTTAGTGCGGGGACTTTTCCACTGCTTTCGGGAACAGAGATGTTGGAGTAATTGTACCACATATACAATTTCTTAACTAAGCTATATAGTATAGATATGGAAAGAAGAGCGTATAAATACGGATTACCAATATGCTCCGGGTGAAAGAAGAACTGTAAAAAATAAATAATACTGAAAATGCCTAAAAGGATCATAAATTTTATAATCCGCGATTCATTCTTAGTAGGTGCCTTTATCTTACTCTCCATCCTTTGAGCTTAGAACGTAGAAGGGAATATTTGCTGTTGCAATATAATCACTTTCATTGGAGATAGTTAGAAAAACCCTGTATGGCCCTTCGTGAAGCGGAGCGTTAAACATAGCTGTTTCTCCGTTTATTTTAAAACTAATATCATCTACTACAAAGCTTTCATGAAAATTGTACCAGGATTCGTGTCTTATTTCCCAATCATATTGAAGATTTTTCTGTTGGTTAGAAGGTAAAATTATATTAACCTGGGCAAGACTGCCGGCATTGAGTATAATATTGTCCAACCCTCCTTTTTTATTCAGCAAAATATAATCAAGGTAAGGCCCGGGATAAATGGCGGTTGAATCCTTCTTCCAGATTTTAGTGAGTTCAAAAATGGGTTGGGTTTTCTTGCCGTCGGCACTAAAAAGACTGTACCACGAGGGAGTTACTTCATTTTTCTGGCCCCAGTAAAACACAAAGCTGCCAAAAGAATTATTTGATTTAAGGGGAACAATAAAATCGTTATAGCGCTGCCTTATCTGTTCAGCTTTTTTGGTGCTCGTTTCTTCAATAGGAGCATTCCAGTTTGTTAAGTTGGCTTCCCATGGCCCGTTAACTCCCCATTCGGTTATTACATGAGGACCATCCCAAATGGGGGAAATAGGTTTTAGTTTTTTTGCAAACTTGCTAAGGGTTCCAAATGAATTAAAGGAGATGAAATCCAGTCGCGGACTTTTCCTCTTAATTGAAAGCACTCTTAATTTATTGGCGCCAATTGTCACCGTGCTTACAGGGTGATTGGGGTCTGTTTCCTTAATTATATCTATTAATGTATTAAACCTATCAAAAAATACTGTCCTGGTATAGAAATAGGGGTAATACAGTTCATTTCCTAAATTCCAGTATAACAATGCAGGGTGGTTCTTGTGTTTTTGCACAACTCTTTCCACATTGACTTTTAAAAGTTTAAACAAGGCGTCATCTTCATAGTAAACCAGCGCATTGTTATATTTAGGCAAAGGAATATCTACCACCACTGCAAGGCCTAAAGCCTCTGCTTTATCCAGGGTATTACTTAAATTGATGGTGTCGTATATTCTTGCAGTATTGGCACCGGCCATTTTTAGTTGTTCCAGATAATTACTATGAGCCGCACCACCATGTATATAAAACGGTTTTCCATAGCGCATTAAACGGTAACCAGAATCTGTTTTATCAATATACACCGTAGGCTTTGGGGAAATTGTTTCCTCCTTTTTTTTACAGGATGTACAGCACACTAAGAAAAATACGCCAATAAGAAATATTTTATATATTTTCAGAAAATTGAGATTTAAGTGCAAGTTTTTGAGGATGTGGCAAATATAGCTAAAGATTATAATTGTGTATAGTTAGGAAAAATATAAAAAATTGTTTTAACCATCAATATAAAATTCATATTCTGCAGGGGGCTGAATTAGCTTTAAAACATACTTTTTCGAGGGAGCTTTTTTTATATTTGCACAAATACAACTTATGTTACAATTAAATATTATTAATGAAACTGCACCTCTCAAGGCAGTGGTTCTGGGTACAGCAGTAAGCAATGGTCCTACTCCTGCGCTTGAAGATGCCTATGATCCAAAATCTGCTGAACATATCAAAGCCGGCACCTATCCTGTGGAGGCAGATATGGTTGCCGAAATGGAAGCGGTGGCAGCAGTTTTTAAGAAATATAATATTGAAGTATATCGTCCTAAGTTAATTGAAGATTATAACCAGATCTTTACCCGGGATATCGCGTTTGTAATTGAGGATAAATTTATCAAGGCCAATATTCTGCCGGACCGTGATGAGGAGATTGAGGCAATAAACCACGTAATTGAACAAATTGATCCTGAAAAGGTTTTAACCCTTCCCGAAGATGCCCATGTAGAAGGAGGCGACGTAATGCCTTATAAGAATTATATTTTGGTAGGAACCTATAAGGGAAAAGATTATAAGAATTTTATTACTGCAAGAACCAATATGAAAGGGGTTGAAGCACTTCAGGAACTTTTTCCACATAGAGAAGTAGTATCCTTCAGCCTTCGAAAATCCAATACCGAACCCAGGGACAATGCTCTCCATTTAGATTGTTGCTTTCAGCCCGTGGGAAAAGATAAAGCCATTATTTATAAGGATGGATTTTTAATTGAAGAGGAATATAACTGGTTGGTTAATCTCTTTGGAAGAGAAAATATTTTTGAGATCACCCGGGAGGAAATGTATAACATGAACTCCAACATTTTTTCAATTTCTGAAGAAGTAGTCATTTCAGAAAAGAACTTTACCCGTCTTAATGCCTGGTTACGAGCTCAGGGAATCACGGTCGAGGAAGTTCCCTATGCTGAAATTTCCAAGCAGGAAGGTCTTTTGCGTTGTACAACTCTACCCTTAATACGAGAATAAATTATATGACAAATCAAATTACCAATACCGTTTTGATGGTGAGGCCGGCAGCATTTCGTATGAATGAGGAAACGGCGGTAAATAATTATTTCCAGGAAGACCTTCAAATTAAAAATGATGAAATCAATAAAAAAGCGCAACAGGAATTTGACGCTTTTGTAGTACAGTTAAAAGAGGTAGGGGTTGAGGTTATTGTTGTGAATGATAGAGCCGAACTGGATACCCCAGATTCAATATTTCCCAATAACTGGGTTTCCTTTCATGAAGATGGAACGGCGGTTATATATCCTATGTTTGCTGAAAACCGAAGAAGGGAACGCCGTATGGAGATCTTTGAAGAATTGGAAAACCGCGGTTTTAAAATAGAAGAAGTTCTTGATTATACACAGGCCGAGGAAGAGGAAGTTTACCTTGAGGGAACAGGAAGTATGATTCTGGACAGGGTTAATCAAAAAGCCTATTGCGCATTATCTCCCCGAGCCGATGAGGATCTTTTTATTGAATTCTGTGAAGATATGGAGTACACCCCGGTGATATTTGGAGCCTTCCAAAATGTAGATGGGAAAAGAAAACCTATTTATCACACCAATGTGATGATGTGTGTAGCCGATGAGTTTGCGGTGATTTGCCTGGATAGTATTGATGATCCTAAGGAAAAGAAAAATGTTGTAAAACATTTAAAAGAAGATAACAAAGAGATCATTAAGATCACAGAGGCTCAAATGCATCAGTTTGCCGGTAATATGTTACAGGTAAAAGGGAAAAATGAGAGGAAATATCTTGTTATGAGCAGTACAGCTTATAATAGTCTTAACCCAGACCAGGTTGAGAGAATAGAAAAGCACTGTGAAATCTTAAATTCAAATATTACTACTATTGAAACCTGTGGTGGTGGCAGTACCCGTTGTATGATGGCTGAAGTTTTTTTACCAAAGCAATAATAATGTACTAAGATTCCGGCTTTAAAGAACCCGAATTTATCATAAAGCTACTCTGAATTTATGATTTGGATAACCCATCCGGTCCCCGGGAGATTTGCTTCAACATTCCTTCAAAAATGAAATAATGGAAGGGGAGCATTGTATACCAATACAACCTTCCCCAAATTCCCCTGGGGCGAAAAGTTGCAGTTTGATGTAATACGTTTTCATCATCTATTTCAAATTCCAACCAGGCCTCCCCGGGAACTTTCATTTCAGCAAACAAGAGCAAACGTTTTTGTTCCTTATTGGCCAAAAGAACCCGCCAGAAATCAAGGGAATCTCCAGCATTGATCTCAGATGGATGTGTACGGCCCCGGCGCAAACCTACCCCGCCAAACATTTTATCCAGATATCCTCTCACTTTCCACAACCAGTTGCCATAATACCATCCGTTAAGGCCGCCAATGGCCCATATTCTGTTCAAGACCAATTCCGGATCTTTTATTTTGACAGATTTTTCATCTTTGAGGCAGCCGTAGGTAGGCACCTGTACATAATTACTTAATTCATTCTTGAATCTTCCGCTGCTCATAGAATCCTTCCAGCTGGAAACCACCTGGTTTTGCTCTATTTTATAAAATGCAAGTTTAATCGCTTCTTTATATGCAATGGGTTTAATCCCTAAGATTTCCTGAAGTCGTGTATCTTTGGTAATTACTTCAACTTTCATGCTGTCTACCAGGTTCAAAGCCAGTTTATAGGAAGTTGAGGTAACAAAATATAACCAATAGGAGGATAATTTTGGCGACATAACGGGAACTTCAATAATATAAAGTTTTAGCCCTCTCACTTCAGCATACTGCAGCATCATTTCTTTGTAAGATAATATGTCCGGACCGCCCACATCAAAGGATTCATTATAGCATTTTTCATTTGCAATAACCCCTGTAAGAAAATTCAGGACATCCCGAATTGCCAGGGGCTGGCATTTGGTGCTTACCCATTTTGGAGTGATCATTACGGGTAATTTCTCGCAAAGATCCCTTATAATCTCAAAGGATGAACTTCCTGAGCCTACTATAATAGCAGCTCTTAAAACGGTGATATTAAAATTTCCTTTATAAAGTATATCCTCAACCTGCTTTCTGGATTGGAGGTGTTTGGATAATTTTTCTTCATTTACGATCCCACTTAAATAGACTACCTGGTTTACACTTGTACCAGCCATTATTTTATTGAAATTCTCGGCTGCCAGCGCTTCCTGTTCATCAAAATCTTTGGTGGAAGCAGTCATAGAGTGAATGAGATAGTAGGCAATATCAATTTCCTTTATAATATCTGGTGCAATAGTGTCTTTCAAAAAATCGATTTCTACGATCTTTACTTTCGAAATCACATCTTTATTGGCAGAAAACCTGTTTTTGTTACGCACTGCACAAATTACTTCATGGCCAAGTTCAAGCAATTGCGGCAAAAGTCTTAAACCAATATACCCGTTGGCCCCGGTGAGTAATATTTTCATGTGATAAAGCTAATTCAGGAATAATTTAGGGATTAAATGATTACTTTCACGCTAATTAACCAATCTTTATATAATGAATAACACACTAAAAATAGTTTTACTGGTTGTTGGGATCCTTTTGGTAGCGTATGGATTATATACTCTTTTCACCCCTGAGGTGTCAATGCAGGCGGGACCGCTTAAAGTTGAAGCCCAGGGCGACAATACCCAGTCTTATGCCATGATAGTTTTAGGTATCCTGGCGCTTGTGGGAGGCGTTGCATTTAACAAGAGGTAAATCTCTGTTAACGGGCCTGCAGATCAATTACTCCTGTTATAGGTCCTCAACCTGGGTCGGGGCATTTTCAGCCTTGTAATTCAGGATCTTCATCATGAATTTATGAACAGAGGGGTCCCCGGCTTTTACTTTAATAAAATAATGATCCCGGTAAAAAGAATATTCCCGTGCTTTACCTTTATATAAATGGAGTTTGTAGAATGGTATCACTAATGCAAAGGTTTCCAGCAAAGACCGGAACATAATGATAATACCTTTAGGCCTGAGTTCTATATTACAGGTATTCATATTATTGTCCAGTACAAGGAGGTTATGAATGTCAAGGCTGGTGCTTGTAATATGAAGTTTGGGTGAACCTGTGCCATTTAGCCGGAACCTTTCTACCAGGGTAAATGGCTTTCCCACTTCCGCATTAATTTTTTCCTTAATATCAGGCCGGTTATAACTTATATTCAACAACATAACTCTTTTTTTATAAAGATAGGGATTTGAGAATAATGCTTCCTCCCTTGCGGTTAAAATCTCTTATCTTTGGAACCTGAATTTTACCATATATCCTAATTACAACAATTTAAAATGAATATTCAAAATACCATAGAAACGCAGGTAAAAAAAGCAGTGGCCCAGGTTTATAGTATTAATTTAGATACCCTGGAATTTCAGCCCACCCGCAAGGATTTTGAAGGTGATATTACGCTTGTAACATTTCCCATGTTACGGCAAATAAAGACGAATCCTGTTCAACTGGGGCAAAGTATTGGGGAATACCTTGTGGAACATGTAGCCGAGGTCGAACGGTTCAATGTTGTTCAGGGGTTTTTGAACATTGTGATAAACGACAGGTTTTTCATTGAAGAATTTATAAAGATAGGCAATACACCAAATTTTGGTAAACTGAAACCTCCACGAGATGCTGAAACCATAATGGTTGAATATTCTTCGCCTAATACCAACAAACCCTTACACCTGGGTCATATAAGAAATAATTTATTGGGATATTCTGTGGCTGAAATACTGACAGCCAGTGGAAAAAAAGTTTATAAAACCCAGATCATTAATGACCGGGGAATTCATATCTGTAAATCAATGCTTGCCTGGAAGAAATATGGAGAGGGCGAAACTCCGGAAGGAGCCGGACTTAAAGGTGATAAATTGGTTGGTAATTATTATGTGAAGTTTGACCGGGAATATAAAAGGGAAATTGCAGAATTGATGGTGCTCGGTAAAACTGAAGATGAAGCCAAAGCCGAAGCTCCTATTATTCAGGAAGCCCAGCAAATGTTGCTCAAGTGGGAGGCTGGTGATCCTGAGGTTATGGCCCTCTGGGAAAAAATGAATCAGTGGGTGTATGACGGATTTGAGAAAACATATAAATCCCTGGGAGTGGATTTTGATAAAAATTATTACGAGAGCCAAACTTATTTGCTTGGGAAGGATGTTGTTGCACGAGGATTGCAGAAAGGGGTTTTCTATAAAAAGGAAGATGGCAGTGTGTGGATTGATCTAACCGATGAAGGTCTCGATGAAAAGATTGTATTGCGAAGTGATGGGACCGCTGTTTACATGACCCAGGATATTGGCACTGCGATCCAGCGGGTAAAGGATTTTCATATTAACGGAATGGTGTATACGGTTGGAAATGAACAGGATTACCATTTTAAAGTGCTGTTCCTTATCCTGAAAAAATTAGGCTTTGAATGGGCCAATCACCTTTACCACTTAAGTTACGGTATGGTTGACCTTCCAACTGGAAAAATGAAAAGCCGTGAAGGAACTGTGGTTGATGCAGATGACCTAATAGAACAAATGACCCTTACAGCTAAACAAATTTCTGAAGAACTGGGGAAACTGGATGATTATAATGAAGGAGAAAAAGCCGAATTATACCGGATAATAGGACTTGGAGCTTTAAAATATTATATCCTGAAGGTAGATCCCAGAAAAAGGATCCTTTTTAACCCCGAAGAATCGGTTGATTTTCAGGGAAACACAGGCCCCTTTATTCAATATACATACGCCAGGATTCAATCCATTCTTCGAAAAAGTGATTTTGATCTCACAGCAGAATATCTGGAGGCAGGAGATTATGAACTACATGAGAAGGAAAAGGAATTAATAAAACAAATCCAGTTATATCCTGAAACCGTTCAGCAGGCAGCCCAAAATCATAGTCCGGCCTTAATTGCCAATTATACCTATGAGCTGGTTAAAGGATTTAATTCCTTTTATCAAAATGTAACCATTCTGGGCACTCAAGATGAGGTTGAAAAACGCTTTAGGGTTCAATTGTCCAAAGTAGTGGGAGATGTAATTAAATCGGCATTTGGATTGCTGGGTATACAGGTGCCGGAAAGAATGTAATTTTGTTTAAACTGATATTTTTATGAAAAATTGGATAAATTGAAGTTTTTTAATTCTGTCATTTTTAAGTTTCATTTCCTGTGGTTTTGATGATGACCAATTATGTGTTACGGGGCCTGTTGGTTTCAATGTCGAATTTATTGATGCTGTAAGTGGAGAAAATGTTTACAGGACCAACCGTTTCCAGCCTTCCCAATTACGGGTGACAGATGAAGATAATAAGCTGGTCAACTACCGGTTTATTACAGAATTGGATAGAACTTATATACAGGTAAATCTTAATTTTGAGACGGGAGATAAGATCATCACGATGAAACCAGATAATGAAACCGCGGTAGAGTTTGAAATAACACTTAGCTCGCGTGAGGAAAATTGTACAACCTATTATATTAGTAATTTCAATGTGCGTGATTTTGACTGGGATGAAACTGGCAGCAACGGTGTTATAAGGGTTAATATCTAAAAAAAAGCATCAGGGTATGAGCTTGGTTTCATTGGGAAATAAACTTTTAACCTTGGCTATAAATCATTAAATTTGCAATCTACCTGGAAATAAGGTTTAAAATAAGTTAAGATTATGTTTGATAGTTTAAGTGATAAGTTAGATAATGCCTTACACATCCTTAAGGGGCATGGGCAAATTACGGAGGTAAACGTCGCCGAAACTTTAAAGGAGGTAAGAAGGGCATTGGTTGATGCCGATGTAAACTATAAGATCGCCAAGGATTTTACAGGTACTGTTAAAGAAAAGGCCCTGGGACAAAATGTATTAACTGCATTGAAGCCCGGTCAATTAATGGTAAAACTGGTTAAGGATGAACTTACCCAGTTAATGGGTGGAGAGGCAGAAGGTATAAACCTTTCAGGAAATCCTTCTATAATTTTAATGTCCGGTTTACAGGGTAGTGGTAAAACCACCTTCTCGGGTAAACTTGCCAACTATTTAAAAAGCAAGAAAAATAAGACTCCTCTTTTGGTGGCCTGTGATGTTTACCGTCCCGCTGCAATAAATCAGCTCCACGTGGTTGGAGACCAAATTGGGGTAGAAGTTTTCAGCGATGAAGGCAACCAGGATCCTGTAAAAATTGCTCAGGCCGCTATTGCCCACGCTAAACAAAACGGACACAATGTTGTAATAATTGATACCGCGGGTAGATTGGCTATTGATGAGGCCATGATGACCGAAATCGCCAATATACGTGCTGCCATACAACCACAGGAAACCCTTTTTGTGGTAGATTCTATGACGGGTCAGGATGCGGTGAATACAGCCAAAACTTTTAATGAGCGTCTTAATTTTGATGGGGTTATCCTTACCAAACTCGACGGGGATACCCGTGGAGGAGCTGCTATCTCTATAAAATCTGTTGTAAACAAGCCTATTAAATTCATAGGAACCGGAGAAAAAATGGATGCCATTGATGTATTCTATCCGGACCGTATGGCCGACAGGATCCTGGGAATGGGAGATGTTATATCTCTTGTTGAAAGAGCCCAGGAACAATATGATGAAGAAGAAGCAAGAAAGCTTCAGAAAAAGATAGCTAAAAACCAGTTTGGATTTGATGATTTCCTTAATCAGTTACACCAGATCAAAAAAATGGGGTCTATGAAAGACCTTATGGGAATGATTCCGGGAGCAGGTAAAATGCTGAAAGATGTAGATATTGATGATGATGCCTTCAAACATGTAGAAGCGATCATTTATTCCATGACCCCTGAAGAAAGAAGCACTCCCACAGTAATCAATGCAAACCGTAAGAAAAGGATCGCAAAAGGATCTGGTACCTCTGTGCAACAGGTGAACCAATTGTTGAAGCAGTTCAATCAAATGGGAAAAATGATGAAAATGATGCAGGGTGGCGGCGGAAAAAAGATGATGCAGATGATGAAAGGAATGAGCTAATAAAAAGCTTGATCACAAAGCCAGATTATAAAAAGCTGAACTAATATTAATTAAACAAAGTTTCAATGACGCTTCTCGACGGTACCAAAATTAGCAACGATATAAAAAATGAAATTGCTGAAGAAGTTCAGCAAATGAAAAGCCGCGGAGAAAAGGTGCCACATCTTGCCGCCATTATTGTTGGAAGCGACGGGGCTAGCTTAACGTATGTTAACAGCAAAGTGAAAGCCTGTGAGCGGGTAGGATTTGAATCTACCCTCATAAGAATGAGCAGTAGCTCAAGTGAAATTGAACTGCTCAAAAAAATTAAACAATTAAATGAAGACCCTGATATTGACGGTTTTATAGTTCAGTTGCCTTTGCCTAAACAAATTGATACCCAAAAAATACTTCTTGCGGTTGACCCTAAGAAAGATGTTGATGGCTTTCATCCCACAAACTTTGGAAAAATGGCATTGGATATGAGTTGTTTTATCCCGGCTACACCATATGGGATCCTTGAATTGCTGGAGCGCCATGGGGTGGAAACTAAAGGAAAACATACTGTAGTAATTGGAAGAAGCCATATTGTTGGAAGGCCAATGAGTATTCTTATGGGAAGAAAAGGTTTCCCGGGAAATTCTACGGTTACCCTTACCCACAGTTTTACCAAAAATATTACCCAGATCACCTCCCAGGCAGATATTATAATCACCGCATTGGGGAACCCCGAATTTCTTAAAGCCGAAATGGTGAAAGATGATGTGGTTATTATTGATGTGGGAATTACCCGGGTGGCAGATGATACAAATCCACGAGGCTATAGAATTACCGGGGATGTAGATTTTAAGGCGGTGAGCAAAAAAGCTTCGTTTATTACTCCGGTTCCGGGAGGAGTAGGACCAATGACCATTGCAATGTTGCTAAAAAATACGCTGCTTGCCCGCGACAACCATAGGCATGGGATGTAAGTAGCATTCTTATATAAAAATAAAATGACCGCTCTTTGGCGGTCATTTTGTTTACTCTCTTTTTAAATTCTTATTCTTCTTCCTCAAGCTTCCAGTCAAGATAATTATGGAGATCTGTCTCAATAAATCTTAAGCCAAAGGTAAATACGGCGAAATCATCTATATAGCCTATTCCCGGAATAAAATCCGGGACCATATCAAATGGATTAAGAATATATAAAAATCCGAAAGCAATGGCAGCAATGGTAAACCATGGCACGTTCGTATAAACACCTTTGCGGTAATCTTTCAGCATTCCAAACATAACTTTACCTAATTCGGTATATTTTTTAAGTACATTGCTGCTGGTCATTTTTTCTGAGATCTGCTCTTCGTTGTCCATGACCACTTCTACATCATCTCCTTCTATTTTGGTTATTTCACCACTTACATAATCTTCATCAATTGTTTTCTTCTTACTAAACATATCTACTGTTTTATGGTTAATATTTAAATATTATTTAATTCATTTCCGTATTCCTTCTTATAAATTTTTACGATGAGTAAAAATAATGAAATTAAAAGGGGGCCGAAAATAAGCCCTATAAATCCAAAAAGCTGCACCCCTACAATTACTCCAATTAAAGTGATCAAAGGGTGTACACTGGAAATTCTTTCCAGGATGTATAACCTTACCACATTATCTGTGGTGCCCACAATCACAATACCATAAAGCAAAACCCCAATGGCCTGCCAGTTTTGTCCGCTGGCCAGCAATAGAACTGTTACGGGAATAAATCCCAGGGCAGATCCTATAAAGGGGACCATGGATCCTATTGCAGTAATAGCAAACCAGAAAAAGGGATCCGGCACTCCAAAGATCACATATCCAATTAACGCTATGATTCCCTGGAAAAAAGCTACTAATGGTATCCCCAGTGCATTAGACCGCACAGAGATATCACCTTCTTTTTCAATTAACTCAATATTATCTTCATCCAGCGGAATATAGGATCTTAAGGTAGTATTAAGTTTTTCTCTGTTTACCAGCATATAATACAGCAAAAAATACATGACACCAATGGCTATTACCGCATTAAAAGTGCCTCCGGCCAGATTTTGTAAATTGGAAGTAAGCCAGCCGGCTATAGAGGTGCTGTCAATACCACTGCTTAGATCATACCCCAAATAAGTTTCAAGTTTATTAGCATTGTCTTTGATAGCCGCTATCACTCTTTCTGAATTGGCTACAGCTTTCCCTATTTTATTGGAAAGCATGACAATAATTACCCCTACAGGTATTAGAATACCAATAAAGGATAAAAGTAAAAGGGTTCCTGCAGCAAGCGACTTTTTCCACCCTCTTGCAAGGAGCTTTGCCATAAAACCCTTTAAGATCACAAATAATGTAATAGCACCAAGAACTCCGGAGAGGTAGGGGAGCATTTCCCTGAAGATCAAAAAACCCAGAAAAATAAGAACCAGCAGTACAAATAATTGTCTTACCAGCGAGGGTTTTAAAGTGTCCATTAATTAATTTTTATTTAGCAAATAGCTGATCAATATTTTTAAAGGCTTTAAATTCCAAAGCATTACCCGAAGGATCTTTAAAGAACATAGTTGCCTGTTCTCCCGTTTTTCCTTCAAACCGGATATAGGGCTCGATTACAAAATCAATATTCAAGCTTTTTAGGCGGGCTGCAAATTCTTCAAAAGTTTCCCATTGCAGCACTACACCAAAATGGGGTATTGGTACCTCCTTTCCATCTACAGGATTACCTTTTCCAGTAGGTTTGGGTTGGGGTTCCTGCACGTGTAGTACCAATTGATGGCCAAAAAAGTCTAGATCTACCCAATGATCACTGCTTCTGCCTTCAACACATCCAAGAGTTTCCCGGTAAAATTTTCGGTTTTCCTCTAAATTATTGACAGGTATGGCTAAATGAAAAGGTTGAAGTGTACTCATTAATTAATTCCTCTATTTTAATAATAATCGCTTGAAGGAAGAAGATTTAAAGTTCCTGAAAAATAAAAAGGATTAAACCTGATCTCCGCATTTAAATTAAAAATAGAAAGATATCCTGAAAGAAATGCGGGTTTCACCGCTAATTATCTGTTAAGATTTTTTTTGCCCCTAAATTTGCTATTCTTTTTATCCTTTCCCGAATCTGTTTTTCGGGCTAGCAATTCACTGGATTTTTTTCCGGAAGCAGACTGTGGTTGAGGTGAATGGGTTTTTGTTGAATCTGAAACCATCGTTTTAATAGTTTTTAATTCTTCTGCAGTGAGCTCCCTGTATTGGCCGGTTGGCACATCCAGCGTTACGTTCATGATCCTGGTTCTTTTTAAACGCACTACTTCATAACCCAGGTATTCACACATTCTCCTTATTTGCCTGTTAAGGCCCTGGGTAAGGACTATTCGAAAGTCAAAATTTCCCAGGCGTTCTACTTCACATTTTTTTGTAACCGTATCCAGAATTGGAATTCCCATTCCCATTCTTTCAATAAAGGTTGAGGTTACAGGTTTGTTCACGGTTACCAGATATTCCTTTTCGTGATTATTCCGCGCTCTAAGGATCTTATTTACAATGTCACCATCATCTGTTAAAAAGATCAACCCTTCGCTCGCTTTGTCCAGGCGGCCTATAGGGAATATTCGTGAAGGATAATTTATGAAGTCTATGATATTATCTTTTTCTACACCGGTATCTGTTGTGCAAACAATTCCTACCGGCTTATTGAAGGCCAGATAAACCTTCTTTTCCTCTGTAACGGCAACAGGATTTCCATCTACAGCAATTGTATCGCCCGTGCCAACTTTTGTGCCCATTTCGGGTACTTTTCCATTTATGGTCACTCTTCCCTGCTCAATGAGCTTATCTGCTTCCCGCCGGGAACAATATCCGGCTTCGCTTAAATATTTATTTATTCGGGTAAGTTCCATGAAATGAAGACTAAAGTTAAAGGGTTGCAAAGTTAGAAAATCCGGACACAGAAAGTGCGCTCAAATTCTAAAACTATGCAACCCTTTATATAATTTAAAAATATTATTAATCGGCTTTTTTATTCTCTACTGCGACTTCATCTGTATCTTTTCTATATTTCAACATTGAAATTCCCGCTATAAAGAAAACGAATCCTAATATGGCCAGCGCCCAGGGACTCATCATTAAAGCTACACTTCCAAAAATACCTAAAACTCCCATTACAAGGGCAATTGCGCCCCCAATTAATAGTATAACAGCTAAGATCTTAATCATAATTTATAGTTTTGGTTATGGTGTAAAGGTAGCTAAACAATTTTAACAGGAAATTGAATTAACATTTCCTAAACAAATCATAATATGATTATTCAGCAATATTTACCTTAAAATTTTACCAGCTTATCATGAAATATTTGATTTTAGCATTATCCGGTATCTGGGATGCGGTAATTCGGCTGTCGGTATCAAACCTCAGGCTGGAGGGAAGTTCTTTTTTGTCTATTGTTAAATATAAATTTAACTCGTCAATGAAAACCACTGCCGAATTAAGGGTGTTCTCTATTCGGGAAATGGAATAATGTTTAACCACTTCACCAAACGTACTTGTTGGACTTAGTCCTTTGGCAGTTGCAAATCTTGAATCCAATACCTGTATATAACCTACTGTACTAGTGGAGTCAAATTGTTGAATGGGCTCTAAAATCAATAAGGGGGTACCATCCCGGTCAAAGATCTCAAAATCGTTGGATTGCTTGTCTCCGGAGGAATTTCGCACAATAGAATCATTTTTAAATACAGAGTCCAACTGACTTATTTTAATGTCCTTTGTTAAAGGTCCCACCCGGGTATTATCAATTAAATATGGGCTGTCTTCACTGCCACAGGAAATTAATAAAAGAAGGACAAGAGATAACAGGCTAAATTGTTTCATAGTCTTAAAATGGCAATTATTTAAATGTTTTATTTAAAATGCTCATTACTCCTCTTATAAAGGTTGCACTCGTCAACACCTTGATAACCGGATTTTGAGCTGTACTTGTTCTCCTTCGGGGGAAGAGGATCGTTTTATGACCTCCCGTTCCTTTTTCGCCTTTTCAATTGCTTCTTTTTTTTCTGCGCGGTCTATTTTATTATTCAGGATCTCATATGCGCTTTCCCTGTCTATCGACTTGTTATATTTGGAAACAAGTTTACTGTTGTTGTTAATTCCAGTTATTTCCTGTGATGTAAGAATATCCATCCTGCTCATTGGCGCGCGCATCATAGTCGCTGCCAGAGGAGTTGGTTTCCCTTTTTCATCCAGGGTAGATATCAAAGCTTCCCCTATACCTAACGAGGTTAGGACTTCTTTGGTATCATAATATTCTGAAATAGGATAATTTTCTGCAGTTAATTTTATAGCCTTCCGGTCATTTGCCGTAAAAGCTCGAAGAGAATGCTGAATTTTTAAACCCAGCTGGCTCAATATTTCCTTTGGTACATCTGTTGGATTCTGGGTGACAAAATAAAGTCCTATTCCCTTTGAACGAATCAATTTCACAATGCTTTCAATTTGATCCATCAGGGCGCCTGAGGCTTCCTTAAAAATTAAATGCGCCTCATCAATAAATAACACCAGTTCAGGTTTGTCGCTGTCACCTTTCTCGGGAAAAGTTGTATAAAGCTCGGCCAAAAGGCTTAGCATAAAGGTGGAAAATAATTTGGGTCTGTCCTGTATATCATCAAGCCTGATAATATTTACATATCCCTTCCCTTCTGCGGTTTTTCTCACAAGATCCTGAACTTCAAAAGAGGGTTCTCCAAAAAACAGGTCGGCTCCCTGTTGCTCAAGATTAACTATTTTACGAAGGATAGCACCGGTTGACCCGGTGGATATTCTTCCATAGTGTTTTTCAAATTCATCCTTCCCACCATCGGTCGCATATTGCAGGATCTTTTTCAGGTCTTTTAAATCCAGCAGAGGCAAGTGGTTGTGATCGCAATATTGAAAGATCACGCCCATAACTCCTGTTTGGGTCTCACTTAAATCCAGAATTCTTGACAATAACACGGGACCAAATTCACTTACGGTTGCTTTAAGCCGCACACCGGGTTGTTCAGACAAACTAAGAAGTTCTACGGGGGAGTGGGATGGGGTGAAATCAAATCCAATTTTCTTATGTCGCTCTTTAAGTTTCACATTATCCTCTGCAGGCATAGCGATCCCGCTTAAATCCCCTTTTATATCCATCAACAAGACCGGAATCCCTTTCTCTGAAAGATTTTCGGCAAGGATCTGGAGAGTTTTTGTTTTTCCCGTTCCGGTTGCTCCTGCTATAAGCCCATGCCTGTTTAGGGTTTTAAGGGGTATCTTTACCTGAGCTTCAGCAAGTGGTTGCCCATCGAGCATAGCCGCACCCATAAAGATGTAATCCCCTTTAGTGGCGTAACCTTGTTGAATATGATCTATAAAAGCCTGTTGTTTTTCCATTATTTTTTCAAAATTCCATGTTTAATAAATGTTGGCTTTTTTCCAAATATGTTATTTAACGGCGGGACTTAACATTTGCAGGGTTCCCTTATCTGCGTTTAATTGTACTTTAAGTCCATTTGGTATTGTTGAATTATCATCAATATGACCAATCATAGCCCCTGAATATGCCGGTATCCCCAGGGGTTTTATATAATAATCTATCACTTCCTCCAAAGTAAGGGAACCATAACCGCTCCCGGGTTTACAGTCAGTACATTTCCCAAAAACAAATCCGGAGATCTTATTCAATACGCCCCCAAGTTGTAATTGCGACATCATCCTGTCTACCGCATAGATCTGTTCTCCCACGTCCTCTAAATATAGTATTTTATTTTCCCATTGTTGCGGGAAATACTGCGATCCCATAATTCCTGTGAGCACAGAGAGATTTCCACCCAATAGTTCACCGGTAGCTACACCCGGAGAAATGGTTCTTATTCTGTTTTTGGTTACAGTAAGATTGGGTCCTTTATCAACAGGGTTTTCAAATAAGGCCATTTCCCCTTCAAAAATGATCTTTCGAAAAAGCGGGTAACTAAAATTGTTCCAGGTAGAAACAGCCAATGGCGCATGGAAGGTAATGAGCCCGGTTTTTGTATAAATTGCCATATGCAGCGCAGTTATATCACTGTATCCTACAAATATTTTGGGATTTTTTGCTATTGTCTGGTAATCAACCTTATCCAGGATGCGGGCAGCACCTGAACCACCACGAAGAGCGATGATGGCATGGATCTCCGGATCTTTGAACATTTCATTTAACTCGCCGGCTCTTTCCTCATCTGTGCCTGCAAGGTGCCCGTAACGGTTGTTAACGAATTTGCCCAGTTTCACCTTAAGCCCCATAGCTTCAAAGGTTTCAATTGCTATTTCGTAGGGTTCAGATTCAAAAATAGCACTGCTGGGGCTTACTATTCCAATTGTATCCCCTGCTTTCAGCCGGTTGGGAATTATTTGCCCCTCAATATGAAAAGTCCCCGGAGTTTCTTGGGATGAGATAAATGAGCTTAGTGATAGGGCGAGGCCTCCGGCCCCTATATTTCTTAAAAAATTCCTTCTTTCCATCTTATGTGTTTTCTGTGTTCCGGGTGAATTAATTTACTTCATAAAAATTTCTTAGGATCAATTCCATTTGGGTTTTTATCTCTGAAGTAGGGACAGTGTAGTTGCTGTTCATAAAACTAAAAATAAGGATCTTCCCAGATTTAGCCCTTAAAAATCCACTTAAACTATGATTATTTCTAAGAGTACCTGTTTTGGCAAAAATATAAGGTGGCTCAGCTATATAACTGTTTTTTAAAGTGCCAGATTTTCCGCCGGTAGCCAGCATGTTGAATAATCTTTCCCGGGGAACTTCTTTTTCTATTTTAGAAAGCAATTTAATCATAGACCTTGGGGTAACAAGATTGTATCTGGAAAGACCTGAACCGTCTACCCAATAAGCTTCATCCGGCAGATCTCTTAAAAAATTTTCCTTCATATGCCTAATTGCAATTCCCGCATTTAGGGTATCTGAAATAGTTTTGGAAGCAAGTAAAAGGATCTGTTCGGCAATAAAATTATCACTTACTTCCATCATCCTTTTATACATACTGTCCACATGGATGCTGTAAACCGTATTTTTTTCTGCGGATGCGGGAACCGCACCGGTAAAAATCCTTACTTCTTTCTGCAGGGTATCTGAGAGTAATTTTACGAGCAATTCTGAAGAGAATTTAAAGGGGACATCCTGGTTAAGGAATCCGGGCTTTTGATAAGGATAAAAAACGAACCTGTTTTTGCCCTGGTCTCTTTTAATGCCGGATTGGGAAGCCCCTGCCGGTGTTTCTGTAAAAAGCGAATCCTTAAAACTTGCGGGATAAACCTTCATGGCTTCACTCCCTTGTTTTTGCTGAAAGCTCACCCTGTTACCATAGATAGGTAAAGGGGTTCTTTCTACTGAATAATAAGAATTATAGTCATCCCACGCCCAACCGGGCCCAAAAATTTTTTCTTCTGTAACAGGAGGAATATAAGCCAGTGGTGCTTTTATGTTCTTTAAGAAATGTAGCACACGGGAGTCCGGAAGGTCTGGATTCAATAAAGAGGGATCTCCCGTGCCCGAAAAAACCAGGGTGTCATTATTATAAAAATATTCCAGGGCAGGAACAGAATCCCCCAGGATCTTCAGTCCCGTATAAAGACTAAATAATTTAATATTTGAAGCCGGGGTGAAATACTTTTCAGCGTTGTGTTCATATAGTGTTTTATTAGTTTCCGGGTCATAAACAACCAGACCCGAAAAACCCTGCCGGAATGCTGTTGAATTTTCAAAAGTTTTGTTTACAGTTTTGTAGGTGGTACAGGATGTGAACATCAACAAAGAAGTAAGCAGTATCAAAGTAAATTTAAGCCTGATTGCGAATTTTTTTTTCAAGATAGTACGGTGTTTTTGATAAGGGTGATATAATTCATACACAGATGAATAGGTCCCATTGCTCTTAAGTTAATTTAAAAGATGGTTTATAAAGTTTTTCAGATCCGGGTTTGTTGTGTAAAGATTTTCTTTATATTTAAAAACATTTCATAAATTTTTAACAAACTAATATATGAAAAACAAAATTACGATTTTAGTCTTTATGGCATTATTCCAGTTTACTGCGATGCTTGCCCAGGAAAAGAGGGTAACAGGAACAGTTACCTCCTCGAGAGACGGCATGACACTACCCGGAGTAAATGTTATTGTAAAAGGTACAAATCAGGGAACGGTGACAGACATGGATGGGAGATATTCAATTTCGGTGGCAGATAACGCGACCTTGGTTTTCTCTTCTTTAGGCTTTGCAACACGCGAAGTGCAGGTAGGAACTCAAACTGTAATCAATATGGCATTGGTTGAAGATTTGGAGGGCCTTGATGAAGTAGTAGTTACTTCCTTCGGTATTGAAAGGAAAACCCGGGCTCTGGGTTATGCTGTGCAGGAAGTTACTTCTGAAGAAATAACAAGGACAAAACAACCTAATATTGTAAGTGCCCTGCAGGGTCAGGCAGCTGGGGTGCAAATTACCAATTCGGGAGGTGCACCGGGTCAAAGTGCCCGTATCATTATTAGGGGAGTAAATTCTCTAGACCCCAATGCAGACAATCAACCCTTATTTGTAATTGATGGGGTGCCAATTGATAATTCCACCACCGAATCTGGAGGTACGCCTCGAGGTTTATCAAACAGAGCTGCCGATATTAATCCCAATGATATAGCATCTATGAACGTGCTAAAGGGCGCTGCGGCAACAGCTCTTTACGGGGTGCGGGCAGCAAATGGTGCCGTAATTATTACTACTAAAAAAGGAAAAGCAGGGGCTGTTAAAGTAAATGTAAGTAGTAGTGTAGGTTTTGAGGAAGTGAATCAATATCCCAAATTTCAGGAAGTTTATGGACAAGGTTTTGGTGGGGTTTATGATCCTAATTCATTTTGGCCAAATTGGGGTCCTTCAATGGATGAGATAAGACAAATAGACCCCGATGCTCAATTTTACGATATTTGGAGAGATGCTATGAATACCGGTGTTCAATATGATAATTCTTTTAATATTTCAGGCGGAACCGAAAATGCAAATTTTTATGCATCGGTTAGTAATCTTGACCAGGAAGGAATTCTTCCATTTAGTACGTGGGGCAGGACTACAGCCCGTTTAAATGGGGAACTTAAATTTAATGAGAAATTTACAGTTGCGGGAAATATGGCTTATGTGGTTTCTGGCGGAAACAGGGTTCCACATGACAGGTTTATGGAAAGGCTGGTTTATAATACTCCTAATAAAGATATTAGAGATTACATAAATGAGGACGGAACAATGAACCAAAGAGGTGGTAACACCAATCCTATTTACGATGCCCGCTTTAGTACATTTGAAGATGAAGTGAACCGGGTAACGGGTAATCTTAATTTTACATACCGTCCCTTAGATTGGTTAAATGTGAATTATATTGTTGGAACAGATTATTTTAGTGATGCCCGCACCTCAATTACTCCAGGTCCGCTGGGTATTCAGGGAGAACTTCCATTGGATAGCAGGGGGTTTATTACCGAAACGCGTATTAACAGCAGAGATCTTAACTCCAATCTTTTTGTTACCCTTTCAAGAGACTGGAGTGAGAAGTTTAGTACTGTCTTGCGTATGGGTAATGATGTTTTTGAGAGAAACCTTGAAAGAATTGATGCTACGGGAACTGATTTTGTAATTCCCCGGTTCTATGATCTAAGTTATACAAACCAAATATCAAACTCACAGGATAAGCGCAAAAAAAGGTTGGTGGGTGTTTATGGAGATCTAAGCCTTGAGTATGATAATATGCTGTTTTTGAACCTTACCGCAAGAAATGACTGGACTTCTACTTTGCCCCAGGGTAACAACTCGTTTTTTTATCCTTCAGTAAACCTTGGATTTGTATTTACAGAGGCTTTAGAAAATCCGGACTTTCTTACATTTGGAAAGATAAGAGCATCCTATGCTGAAGTAGGAAAGGATACAGATCCATATTTAATTGGGCAAACGTATACCGCACCAACGGTTTATCCTTTGAACGGTCAGGTTGGTTTTACCAGATTTAGCCAATATGGGGATTTAAATTTAAAACCCGAAAGAACAACTGCAATAGAACTGGGAACAGATCTTAGGTTCTTTGAGAATCGTCTTGGTCTTGATTTTACCTGGTATAAATCAAATAGTAAGGACCAGATCATTCCTGTACCTGTTTCAAATACCACCGGTTTTTCAACCTTTATCACAAACGCTGGGGAAATAGAAAACAAAGGTGTAGAATTCATTCTTAGAGGTACCCCTGTAAGAACAGAGAATTTTAGATGGGAAGTAACTTTCAATGCAGCTTATAATCAAAACGAAGTTGTATCCATTAGAGAGGGTATAGAACAAATTGCATTAGGAAGTCAGTTTGGTTATGTAGGGAGCACTGTTTTCTCAATTCTTACAGAGGGGGAAGCTTATGGAAATATTTATGGTAGTAGTTATGCGAGATTTGGAGCTTCTCCAGATGCTACCCATCTCGATAAGGACCTTCCGGTAATCATAGGAGCGAATGGTTTCCCGGTAAGAAACGGGGAATTGTTAATTCTGGGTAATGCTACCCCAAAATGGATAGGTGGCTTAAGTAATAACCTTAACTATAAGGGTTGGGACCTTTCATTTCTTATGGATTTTAGAACAGGTGTTGAGCAATATAACCAATATGATATGTTCTTCTCAGCATTTGGAATTTCAGAACAAACTTTAGACAGAAATACTACCAGAGTTTTTGAGGGTGTGCTTGCAGATGGTACCCCTAATACACTGGAAGTTTGGCTGGGTCAGGGTGTGGGCCCCGATGGTAGAAATTACGGAGCAGGATTTTACCGAAACACTGAACGTACAGTAAGTGAGAACTTTGTACAGGATGCCTCCTTTATTAAATTAAGAAATATTACCCTTGGGTATAATTTTAATGAAAATATATTGGGAGCAATTGGGTTTATTAACTCTGCCAGAATTGCTGTAGCTGCAAATAACATTATACTTTATACTCCCTGGGATGGGTTTGATCCTGAATCATTCAGTGCCGGTGCGGGTGGAAATGCAGTAGGTTTCTCGGGTCTTGGTTACCCCGGAGTTCAAAGTTTATTTTTTACTCTTAATTTAGGTTTCTAAAAAATTTTAATTATGAAAATTCTAAAAAATATATTTAAATATTGCCTCACGCTAAGTGCTTTCGCAGCATTAGTCTCCTGTGATGATTATCTGGATATTAACGAAAATCCAAACAATCCTACAGAAGCTCCACTGGCAGGGTTAATGACGAACTCAACTTATGAAACAGCCCAAAATGTTTTTAGGTTGGGAAGTGTTACTTCAAGTTATGTTCAATACCTGGCATCCCCTAATCCCTCGGGTTCCTCAGATACTATGGAAGCTACAAGCTTTGATAATACCTGGGCTAGTCTTTATAGTGTGATGACAGATCTTAATGATATGATTAACGCGGCTAAGGAAAGCGGTGCAAATCATTATGAAGGAGCAGGACAAATCCTTCTGGCGCTTAATCTCGCGATGACGGTAGATTCCTTTGGAGATGTGCCTTTTAGTGAATCTTTTAATTTTGCGACCTTAACTCCATCCTATGATGATGATGCTGAACTTTATAACAAGGTTCTTTCATTACTTAATGAAGGAGTTTCCAATATGTCTCAGGAAACCACTTTACCATTAGGGGATGATGATTTTATTTATTCAGGGGACCCTGCAAAATGGGTGAAATTTGGTAACATGCTTCGCGCAAGGTATTTAAATCACTTAAGTGGTACCAATGCCTATGATGCAACTGCGGTTTTGGCAGCATTGGATTCGGGATTCGAAAGCTCTGCAGATGATGCACAGGTAGAATATTTTGAACAGGCATTAAATCCCTGGGCCAATGTAGCTATTCGTAATGCTAACCTGTTTCTGGGAGGCTGGATTTCAGAACAATTTATCGCTGCTTTTGATGGGACAATTCACGGGGTAGAAGATCCCAGAATGCCTTTGCTTATAGGTGCTACATCCCAGGGCGAATACATTGGTGTAAAGAGTGGAGCCGGTAGAGGTGACGCTCCGGAATCTGGTGCAAGATCTACTTTAATCGAAGGTCAGTTTTATACCGAAAGAGAAGGACCTGTGCTAATTGCTACATATTTTGAACAAAAATTCATAGAGGCTGAAGCAGCATTTACTATCGATAAATCAAGATCCTATCAAGCTTATCTTGATGGAATTGAAGCGCATATGAGGAAGGTGGGTGTACCTGAAGCAGAGATTCAGGCATATCTCAATAATCCCGAAGTAAGCATGGGTGAAGCAGCCTTTACTATTGATGATATATTTGAAGAAAAATGGAAGGCTATGTTCTTACATCCTGAAGCCTGGGTAGATGCCAGAAGGTTTAATTATCAGTATGAAGGCTTTGAGTTGCCAGATAACCTTAATCCCGATCTAAATGGCCAATTAATACGGCGCCTGGCCTATCCGGATTCCGAAAGGAGTAGGAATGGCAGTAATGTTCCAGATGTAACTTTGCTGGACAGGATCTTCTGGAACGAATAATGAACTTTTAGAAAACATAAAACTCCCGGGAAATTTCCGGGAGTTTTTTTTACTAATTTTATCCCGTTGTAACCTATTTTTCAGCCTTATGAAATTCCTGAATTTTTTTTCCATATTGATCGCTTTTCTGTTTTTCTCCCCTGCAACCGCCCAGCCCAAGGATCTTGCCCAGGAATTCTGGGATTCCTATAGTGAGTTTAAGGAATCGTCAATTACCCATAAAAGGTTTAAACACGAGGATGTTGTTCCGCTTATCAAAAAGCTGGGCCAAAACAACAATTTTGATGTGCAAAAGGTGGGGGAGTCCATTGAAGGCAGGGACCTTTTTCTTATCTCTGTAGGTACCGGGGAAATTGATGTTTTTCTTTGGTCTCAAATGCATGGAGACGAATCTACCGCTACCATGGCAGTAATGGATATTTTTAATTTCATTACTTCCAATAAATTTTCTGCTGAAAAAAATGAACTCTTTAAAAAGCTGCGACTTCACTTTTTGCCAATGCTCAATCCTGATGGGGCTGAGGTTTTTCAAAGAAGAAATGCCCTGGGAATTGATATAAACCGGGATGCTTTAAGACTTCAATCGCCGGAAGGTAAAACCCTCAAAAGGGTAAGGGACAGTTTAAATGCAGATTTTGGATTTAACCTGCATGACCAAAGTAAGTATTACAATGCAGAGGGCACTGCAAATCCTGCAACAATATCATTTCTGGCGCCTGCATATAATTATGAAAAAGATGTAAATGAAGTAAGGGGGAATGCGATGAAGGTTATCATAGAAATGAATGAGGTGATACAACGCTTTGCCCCGGGACAGGTCGCCAAGTACAATGATGATTTTGAACCAAGGGCTTTTGGAGATAACATCCAGAAATGGGGAACCAGTGCCATCCTTATTGAGTCTGGCGGATTTTTAAATGATCCGGGAAAACAGGAGATCAGGAAACTTAATTTTGTTTCAATCCTTTCTGCAGTATTTTCTATTGCAAATGAGGATTATAAAAAGCGGGAACTTTCAGAGTATGAAAAGATCCCGGAAAATGACAGTAAGTTATATGACCTTAAATTAACAGGACTGGAATACGAATTAGCAGGTGATTCCTATATTTTGGACCTGGGGATTAACTATCAGGAAATATGGGATGTGAAAAAAGGAATTTTTAACCGGGCAGGTATTACAGATCAGGGCGACCTTTCTACCAATTATGGTTATAATACCCATGATCTTACGGGTTATAAAGTTAAATGGGGAAAAGTATATCCTAATGCAATAGCCTGGCTTGCGGATTTAAGTGATCTGAATTTTAAGGAGCTTTTAACCAATGGATATTCATATGTGAAAATAAAAGATGTTCCCGAAAGCGCCAATTTCACAAATCAGCCCGTAATTGTGGTAGGAGAGAATTTTAAGGTACCCTCGCGGTTGGGAGTTGGAGTTAACCCTACTTTCTTTCTCGAAAAGGATGGGAAAATTAAGTATGCCATTGTGAATGGGTTTTTTCATGACCTGGAAAATTTGGAATTTTCCTCAACTAACGGACTTATCCTGAAGTAATATATCTTTTCCGGGGTTTAATTTAATCCTTGAAGCTTAATCTAAAAGTGGATTACAGGCTGTTTCTTTTTGATTACCTTTGCGGCATGATAAAAGAGGAAATAAATGCGCAGGTAGAACAGGGGACAATGTTGCCCCTTATGGAAGCATTTTACACAATACAGGGAGAAGGATTTCATAAAGGTACTGCTGCTTATTTTATAAGAATTGGTGGGTGTGATGTTGGATGTCACTGGTGTGATGTGAAGGAAAGCTGGAATGCAGAACTTCATCCTCCCACGGGAGTAGAGGCCATGGTGGAGGAAGCCACTAAATATAGTAAGACGGTAGTGATCACAGGGGGAGAACCTTTAACCTGGAATATGAAACCGCTCACAGATAAATTAAAGGAAAGGGGTTGCAAGATTCATATAGAAACCTCCGGCGCTTATAAATTAACCGGCCAGTGGGATTGGATATGCCTTTCTCCAAAAAAACTAAAGCTTCCTACTGAAGAAATTTATAAGGTGGCCAATGAGCTGAAGGTAATTGTATTTAACGCACACGACCTTAAGTTTGCCGAGGAACAAGCCGCCCGGGTAAATAGTGAATGTATTTTATATTTACAGCCGGAATGGAGTAAGAGGGAGAAAATGATCCCCTTAATTGTAGATTTCGTCATGCAGAATCCTAAATGGAAAGTTTCATTGCAGACCCACAAATATTTGAATATTCCCTAAAAAGTAATCGGGTTAAGAATTCAATTGATTTGAAGTCCTTAACCCGATTAAAAAACTAAAAGCTTAATCTTTCTTATTTCACATTCTTAAATGGTACTTCTACGTACTTGTTATCCCATCCCATTAAAAGAGAAGCTCCACCTTCTGCCGGGGCAAAGGTCATAGAAAAAGCTTCAATTGAAGTTGGAGATTGTCTCACAGGAACTATAATTCTTACAAGGTCTTCCTTGTCTGTATATTCGTAAGCTCCCCAGGTATGTATTGTTTTATTCAAAATCACAGTCCATTCCTTTTCTTCCGGAATAGTATAAATAGTATATGTACCGGCTTTAACTACTACATCAGCTACTTTCATATCCTTATAAAGCGTAAGTTCAGTCGCTTCATTGGCTCCTGTTCTCCAAACCTGTCCATAGGGAACCAATTTTCCAAATACTTCCCTGTCTCTTTTTTGAGGTCTGCTGTAAATAACTCTGGCAACAACTTTATCACTGGCATCCTTATACACCACCAGATCCATTGGGCTGGCATCTATTTTAGGAAAATTTGGCGAGGTGGCCGGTTTGTCCTGTGCATTGATATCATTTAAAGGAAATGCCATAAAAGCGATTATAGCAACATAAATTAATTTTTTCATAATGTATAGGTTTTTTAATTGTGATAAATGTACTGTTTATAGGGGATCTAAGCCGTTAACAAAGTCTTATTATTTGTTAATTTTTGATGTTTTCAATTGTCACCAAATTATCAATTTTTATCTCTTACTTATTTTATATTTCATCTAATATTCGACCTTTAATTACAAACTGTAAGCAAATAGTAAATTCTTGTTTATAATATAATGTGTATGGTGCACATTTGCCTTATAAATTAAAACAAAATATTATGTGTGGGATACTTGCAGTTATAGGATCAAAGGAACAACCTCAAAAAATTAAAGAGCTTTCCAAACGAATGAGTCATAGGGGGCCAGATGAAAATGATATACATATCACTGAAACCGGTATGATACTAAGTCATGAAAGACTGGCTATAATGGATGTAAATACTGGAAAGCAACCTATCCAGGGTACTTCTACGGCCTGGATGATACACAATGGTGAAATATATAACTACAAAGCATTACAACAAACCGAATTAAAAGATCATTGCTTCAGAACCACGGGAGATTCTGAGGTGATTGTTCACCTTTATGAAAAATATGGATACGGTTTTGTAGATAAACTGGATGGCGATTTTGCTTTTGTGGTAGTAGACGGACATGATTTTATCGCCGCCCGTGACCCAATTGGAGTAAAGCCTCTTTATTACGGGAGAGACAGCGCCGGGGCATTGTGGTTTGCCAGCGAAATGAAAGTTCTTGCAGAGGAATGTGTAACATTTGAGGCTTTCCCACCGGGCTATTATTATACCGCCTCTACCGGTTTTGTTCAATATTATAAACCCGAATGGAACTCACCTGAAAAATGCACAGGGCGTGCCGATCTTCAAAAATTAAGGGAATCGCTGGTTGCCGCTACCAAAAAGCGTTTAATGGCCGATGTGCCTTTGGGGGTATTGTTAAGTGGCGGCCTGGACTCTTCCCTTACCTCTTCTATAGCCTCGAGGATTCTTGCTGAAGACGGTAAAAAACTTCATTCATTTTCTATTGGTTTGGACGGTGATGCACCAGACCTTATCGCAGCAAGAAAAGTAGCAGAATTTTTAAAGACAGATCATCATGAAATTCATTTTACGGTAGAAGAGGGGCTTGCAATCCTTAAAAAACTTATCTGGCATCTTGAAACTTATGATGTAACTTCGGTTAGAGCTAGTACTCCAATGTATTTCCTTTCCAAAGCAATTACAGATATGGGTATAAAAGTGGTTCTTTCGGGAGAAGGGGCAGATGAGATCTTTGGCGGATATCTTTATTTTAAAAATGCTCCCACAGCTGATGCCTTTCAGAAGGAAACAATAAGAAGGGTAAAGAGGCTTTCTACGGCAGATTGTTTGCGGGCCGATAAATCTACGATGGCTCACGGGCTTGAAGCCAGGGTTCCATTTCTTGACAAAGCCTTTCTTCGAACTGCTATGGAAATTGCCCCGCAGCACAAGATGCCGGCAGCGTATGAAGGTATTGAAAAATATATCCTCAGGAAAGCATTTGACACTCCTGAAGCTCCATTCTTACCACAGGAGGTACTATGGAGGCAAAAAGAACAATTTAGCGATGGAGTGGGCTATAGCTGGATAGACCGACTTGTAGAATATGCTTCTTCGCAGGTTAGTGATGTTGAAATGGAAACAGCCCATTTGAAATTTCCAATCAATACTCCTTCTACCAAAGAGGCCTATTATTATCGTGAAATCTTCCATTCATTTTATCCTCAGGAAAGCGCAGCGAGAAGTGTTAAAAAGTGGATTCCAAAATGGCAGGAAGACCTTGATCCCAGTGGTAGGGCAAACGCCTCACATGTCGCAAAAAGCACCTTACACAGCGTAAAGGCGGTGTGAGTGAAAAACAGTGCGAAAAATGTGGAGTTTTTTACACAAATTGTTAATAACTTAAAGCTAATGGGAAGCGCTTCAAGCTAATAGGAGTAGGGGTTTTCTTATATTTGTCTGTTATAAAAATTGAGGAAAATTAACAGAGTTATATATGAGCGAAGAAGCGAAGAAAAACAGTTATTCGGCAGATAGTATTCAGGCCCTGGAAGGGATGGAGCATGTGCGCATGCGGCCATCCATGTACATTGGAGATACAGGGGTAAGAGGTTTGCATCACCTGGTTTATGAAGTGGTAGATAATTCTATTGATGAGGCCATGGCCGGGCACTGTGACACCATAAAAGTTACAATTCAAAAAGATGGATCGGTTAAGACCGAGGATAATGGAAGGGGGATCCCGGTAGATCTTCACAAAAAAGAAGGAGTATCGGCTCTTGAGGTGGTAATGACCAAGATTGGTGCTGGTGGTAAATTTGATAAAGATTCCTATAAAGTATCCGGAGGTTTGCACGGGGTGGGGGTAAGTTGTGTTAATGCGCTTTCGCAGAGCCTTAAGGCCACTGTTTACCGCGATGGGACCATTTGGGAGCAGGAATATGAATTGGGAAAACCTCTTTATCCTGTTAAGCCGGTAGGTGAAACAGAACTTAGTGGTACCGTTATCACTTTCAAGCCAGATCCCAGTATTTTTCAACAAACCGTAGATTATAGTTATGACACCCTTGCAACGAGAATGCGGGAATTGTCATTTTTAAATAAAGGGATCACAATATATCTTACAGATGAGCGTATTGTTGATGAAAAAGGGGAAATAGCCACAGAGGTCTTTCATTCAGATGATGGTCTAAAGGAATTTGTAAGATTTCTTGATGGCAACCGTGAATCTATCATAAGTGATGTGATCTCAATGGAAGGAGAAAAGAATGATATCCCCGTTGAAGTTGCAATGGTTTACAATACCTCCTTCAATGAGAATTTGCATTCTTATGTAAACAATATCAATACGCATGAAGGTGGAACCCATCTTGCAGGTTTTAGAAGAGGTCTTACTACTACATTAAAGAAATATGCAGATGCATCCGGAATGCTGGATAAGCTGAAATTTGAAATCGCCGGAGATGATTTTCGTGAGGGATTGACAGCTATTATTTCAGTAAAAGTTGCAGAACCTCAATTTGAGGGTCAAACCAAGACCAAGTTAGGGAACAGGGAAGTAACAGCTGCGGTATCACAGGCTGTTTCTGAAATGCTTGAGAATTATCTGGAAGAACATCCCGGGGATGCCAAGATCATTGTTGAAAAAGTGATCCTTGCTGCTCAGGCGCGTCACGCGGCCAAGAAAGCGAGAGAACTGGTGCAGCGTAAAACTGTAATGAGTATTGGCGGGTTGCCCGGAAAATTATCAGATTGTTCTGAGCAGGATCCTGCAAAATGTGAGGTGTACCTTGTAGAGGGAGACTCGGCAGGTGGTACTGCCAAGCAGGGAAGAGACAGGAATTTTCAGGCTATTTTGCCATTAAGGGGTAAGATCCTGAATGTGGAAAAAGCAATGACCCACAGGGTGTTTGATAATGAGGAGATAAAAAACATATATACTGCACTTGGTGTTACCATTGGAACCGAGGAAGACAGTAAAGCACTTAACCTTTCCAAACTTCGATACCATAAGGTGGTCATAATGTGTGATGCTGATGTGGATGGTAGCCACATTGAAACGCTTATCCTTACTTTCTTCTATAGATATATGAAGGAATTACTGGAAAATGGACATATTTACATTGCAACCCCACCCTTATACCTTGTTAAAAAAGGCCAGAAAAAGCAATATGCGTGGAATGAAAAAGAACGCGATGCCATAGCTGAAAGTTTTAACGGAAGCGTTCAAATTCAGCGATATAAAGGTTTGGGAGAGATGAATGCAGAACAATTGTGGGATACTACAATGAATCCGGAATTCAGGATGCTGCGACAGGTGAATATTGATAATAGCAGTGAGGCCGACAGGATCTTCTCTATGTTGATGGGAGATGAGGTACCGCCAAGAAGGGAGTTTATAGAGAAAAATGCTGTATATGCCAACATTGATGTTTAACTATTAGATAGTTTTAAAAGCACAGGCCTAAACGAAAGTTTGGGCTTTTTTAATAATTTCCTGAAATTTACGTTATCAATACACAGCTATTGTATTTTTAGTATTTTTACAACGCAACTAAAAAAAAAACCATTTGAAAAATCTCCGAGTCCCCCTGCTTGTGTTCTCTTTTCTGGGTATAGGTCAAACCGCATTTGCACAGGATGATCAACAAACCCAATTAATCAATGATATGCTGGTGATCGCAGACAAATTTGCAGCTCCGGGTGCTGAAGGTGCGGCCATTCAGACTAGTGCCGGTTGGTTCTCATCCGCAAGCACATTAGATAAATGGAAATTTGAAGTTTCTCTACATGGAAATGGATTGTTCGTGCCATCAGGTAAAAAAAATGCCTTAATTACTAACGATCGGGATATAAAGTTGGTTAATGTAAAAGGAAGTAATAATGCATTAATCCCTACTGTTTATGGAGGGGATACTAATGTGATGTTTGAATTGGAATTTAGAAATCCCTTAAATGGAAATGTTGAAACAAAAGAATTTGAGGCTATTGATGGCCTGGATAAGGGCATGTTATTACACCCCTATCCTCAGGTAACCGTAGGTTTGCCTTATGGCACAGAGGTGGCTGTGAGATTTTTACCGCCAATAATGGTGAATGATATAGGTTTTAGTACTTATGGAGCAGGTATAAAACACAATTTTAGTCAATATATAGAAAGAAGGTTTGATCCTGAAGATTTTCAATTTGCAGCAGCAGCTACCTATAGTAATTTTAAAGTAGATTATGCTTTTTCCCAATTATCAATTCCACCTTTCATGGAATTGAACCGGATAGATGTAAATGCCGATCTTTGGTTGTTCCAGGTCCTGGGATCCAAATTATATGATTCCTTCGAAGTTTTTGGAGCTCTTGGTGTAACACTTTCTCAGTTTGATTATAAAATGGGGGGGACCGGTCCTGCTTTACCGTTGTTGAATCAGGAATTAATGAATCTTCACGGGAACAGCACAAAATTTAAGGGCGATATAGGTTTTAATTATTATTTCAGCAATTTTAAAATAAGCAGTATGTTCACCGCAAGTAATTTCTTCAATGCAAATATTGGCTTACATTATAGAATTTGACAGACCTTTTGGGGTTTTCTTATTATTTAATAGGTTCATATTTCGTATTTTCGCTTAAACGAAAAATTAATTAAAATCATATAAAAATGAAAGTTACTATAGTAGGGGCAGGTGCCGTAGGTGCCAGTTGTGCCGAATATATTGCTATTAAAGATTTCGCATCAGAGATCGTTCTTGTAGATATTAAAGAAGGCTTTGCTGAAGGTAAAGCAATGGATCTTATGCAAACAGCTTCCCTTAATGGATTTGATTCAAAAATAACGGGAGTTACAGGTGATTATTCAAAAACCGCAGGAAGTGATGTTGTGGTGATAACCAGTGGAATTCCACGTAAGCCGGGAATGACCAGGGAGGAACTTATAGGGATTAATGCCAATATTGTAAAGGAAGTTTCTGCCAGCCTTATTAAGTATTCTCCCGAAACTGTTGTGATCGTAGTAAGTAATCCAATGGATACTATGACCTATCTGGTTCATAAAACAACCGGCTTGCCAAAAAACAGGATTATTGGAATGGGCGGGGCTCTTGATAGTGCCCGCTTTAAATATTTCTTAAGTGAAGCCCTTGAGTGCCCACCTTCAGATGTTGACGGGATGGTTATTGGAGGTCATAGTGATACAGGCATGGTGCCATTGGCACGATTGGCCACAAGAAACTCGGTACCGGTTACCGCTTTTTTATCTGAAGACCGGTTGAACCAGGTTACAGAAGATACAAAAGTTGGAGGAGCTACCCTTACCAAACTATTAGGAACGAGTGCGTGGTATGCACCGGGTGCTGCGGTTTCTGCCCTGGTACAGGCAATTGCATGTGATCAAAAGAAATTGTTCCCATGTTCAGTATTGCTTGAGGGGGAATACGGTTTAAATGATCTTTGTATAGGTGTTCCTGCAATTTTAGGAAAAAATGGATTGGAAAAGATCGTAGAAATTGAATTGAATGAAGCTGAGAAATCAAAGATGCAGGAAAGTGCGAAAGGAGTAAAAGGAACCAATGATCTATTGGAATTTTAATTCTTTTAACCCTCAAATATGCATAAAAAATGGCCGCAGCAGTTGCGGCTTTTTTTATGTATAAAAGTTAAAGTATTCAAAAAAAAAATATTGGGATTTGAATTATGAAGTCCTATATTTGTCCGTTTTATAAAATGACCTAAATATTAAGGAATAATGCAGAATAAAGGACTGATCAAGGTTTTTGCTATTTTATTTGGATTGGTATGTATCTACCAGTTATCCTTTACTTTTATTGCCGCCAGTGCAGAAAGTAAAGCAGAAGCTCACGCTGAAAGAACAATTTCTACCAACGTTGAGAATTACTCGGTATTAAGAGACCAGGCCGAAGAGCGGTATCTTGATTCTATTGGAAATGAATCCATCTTTGCCGGAATCACCTATAACGAGGCAAAGGACAAAGAATTAAATAAAGGACTTGACTTAAAAGGGGGGATCAATGTTATCCTTCAAATTTCTGTTAAAGATATTTTAAGAGGTCTTGCCAATAACAGCCAGGATCCTGCCTTCAATCAGGCGTTGGCCGAAGCAGATGCTGCTCAGAAAAACAGTCAGGATGATTATATAGACCTTTTCTTTAAAGCTTATAATGATATACCTAATGCACGGTTAGCAACGCCAGATCTTTTTGCCAATAAATCATTGAGTGAAGAGGTGAATTTCGAAATGAATAATGCTGAAGTAGAGCCTATTCTTCGAAACAAGGTAAATGAGTCTATTTCTTCAGCATTTGAAGTTTTAAGAAAGCGTATCGATAAATTTGGTGTTACCCAACCAAATATCCAAAGATTAGGAAATTCAGGAAGGATTCTTGTTGAGCTTCCCGGTGCAAAAGACATCAACAGGGTTAAGGGATTACTTCAAAGTACAGCCCAGTTGGAATTCTGGTTTGTTCATAAGAACAATGAGTTCGGAAATTTTCTTTTTGATGCCAATAGCGTTATTGCACAAACAGTAAGACCAACAGAAAAAACGGAAACTCCGGTTACAGAGTCTGACACTATTACTGAGGCTACAGAAGATGATGAAATAGAAGCGCTTCTTGCAAGTGCCGAGGATACTGCTGCAGCACCGCAAACGGGTAACAACCCATTACTGGAGCTTATAGTTTCTCCAGGTTTTCAGGGTAGTCCTGTTTTGGCAACTTTCAGAGCTCAGGATACTTCAAAAGTGAGAGAGTATTTAAACCTTCCACAGGTAAAATCTTTATTGCCTTCAGATTTAAGATATGCTGAATTCGCATGGGGTGTGCCTAAGAATAATTTTGTTGAATTATATGCTTTGAAAGGAAACCGCGAGAATATACCGCAGTTAACAGGAGATGTTGTTACAGATGCTCAACAAACTTTTGACCAGTTAGGAAGAGTTGCTGTTTCTATGCAAATGAACGGTAAAGGTGCTAAAACCTGGGAAGAAATGACCGGCCGTGCATATTCAGAACAAAGTAATATTGCTATAGTTCTTGACAGGACCGTGTATTCTGCCCCCGGGGTAAGTACCGGGCCAATTAGTGGAGGTAGAAGTGAGATCACAGGAGATTTTGATATTACCGAAGGTCAGGATTTGGCTAACGTATTACGGGCAGGTAAACTTCCGGCTTCAGCCGCAATTATTCAAAGTGAGATCGTAGGACCATCTTTGGGACAGGAATCAATTGATAGTGGTATTAATTCATTTGCTATTGCACTTGTATTTGTATTGTTATGGATGATCTTCTATTATGGTAAAGCGGGTATTTTTGCAGATGTTGCCCTGGTGGTAAACATTCTGTTTATTTTCGGGATCCTTGCGGGTCTTGGTGCGGTACTAACTTTACCCGGAATCGCCGGTATTGTATTAACAATAGGTATGTCCGTTGATGCGAACGTACTTATATTTGAAAGGATCAAGGAAGAGCTTGCCAAAGGAAAAGCTCAAAAGGATGCCATTAAAGATGGTTTCAACAATGCACTTTCTTCAATTCTTGATGCCAACATTACAACAGGTCTTACAGGTTTGATATTACTGGTATTGGGTACGGGTCCTATTAAAGGATTTGCTACTACTTTATTAATAGGTATTGCAACCTCTTTATTCACTGCTATTTTTATTACAAGATTGTTTATTGATGCTTACGGAAAAAATGGAAAAGATCTTCCGTTTAGTACTTCCTGGACCAAAAACATTCTTAAAAATCTAAATATAGATTTTCTTGCAAAGAAGAAAATTGCATATGTTATTTCTGGGGTACTTATTTTAATTAGTATCGCTTCCTTTATGATCAATGGTCTTAATCAAGGTGTTGATTTTGTAGGTGGAAGAACTTATACAGTAAGATTTGCAGATGATGTGAGTCCAACAGAGGTTCAGGATGACCTTATCGCTGCTTTTGGAAGCGCCGAGGCTAAAACCTTCGGAGCAAACAATCAGCTTAAAATCACCACCAAATATAAAGTAGAAGATGAAGGAGAAGCTGTAGATACTGAAATACAGCAAATGATGTATGATGCACTACAATCTTACCTTCCGCAGGATGTAACTTTTGAGAATTTTGCCTCAGGATCTGGTGAAAGGTCAATTGGGATCCTGCAATCTATGAAAGTAGGGCCTACCATTGCCGATGATATTAAAAATGATTCCTTCTGGGCTATCATTGGATCTCTTATTGTTGTTTTCTTATATATCCTGTTGCGATTTAGAAAATGGCAATACAGTTTAGGGGCAGTGGCAGCCGTAGCACATGATGTTATTATAGTACTTGGTATATTTTCTTTGTTCTATAACATTATGCCTTTTAGTATGGAGATCAACCAGGCATTCATTGCAGCAATCCTAACTGTTGTAGGTTACTCATTGAACGATACCGTGGTAATATTTGACAGGATAAGGGAATTTGTAAACGAACATTCTACCTGGCCGTTGGGAAAAACTGTAAATAAGGCTTTGAACAGTACTATGAGCAGAACCCTTAATACCTCTTTAACCACTATTATTGTATTACTTGCTATCTTTATATTTGGAGGTGAGAGTCTTCGCGGATTCATGTTTGCAATGATCGTGGGTATTATTGTAGGTACTTATTCTTCCCTGTTTATTGCAACCCCTGTTATGGTTGACAGTATTAAAAAGAAGGAGAAATTTGACAGTAAAAAGAAAGTTGCTGCTTAATAACAGTAATGATAAATATTTTAAAAGGCTACCTCACAGGGTAGCCTTTTTTTTTTCTGGGATTTTTCCTTTAGCAGTGTACTAGAGGCTTAATATCCAAGCTGATGATATAGTTCGTATACAGCGAATTGAATTGATAACTGATGAGTACATTAGTATCCAGAGGGGTGATTTATTGTGCTGAAATTGGGATGGAGGCAGGCATCTTTAAAAGGAATAACCCTCGCCGCCTTGTAAATCTGAAATAAAAAGAGGCCCCCGTTTCCCGAAGCCTCTTATTTGATGTTATTTAATTTTGCGTGAATCTAATCTCTTGTAAACCTTATTTTATCCCCTGTTTCGATATTCCATTCTTCTACCTTACCTGCATTGAGCTCAAGAATGAATTGAGCAGGAAAATTGGAGGGGATTGAAGTTTCGGTTAAGGGTACGGCATTCTCGTGAAAGCTTACTACAATGCTGTCTTTGTTATAAAAAATGAGATCCAGCGGAATGTAGGTGTTTTTCATATAAAAAGATCTGGAGGCTTCATTTGAATAGATGAAGAGCATACCCTGATTCTCTCCCAGCGACTTCCGGTACATTAAGCCTGTTTCCCTTTCATAAGGAGTGTCGGCTATTTCAATATCAATGGTTCTTTCGACCTCACCTCCTTTAAGAAAACTAAGTTCTCCTTCTTTAGTAAAGAGAATTTCTTCTGTTTCTATGCTTGACTCTTTAGGCTCATTGGCACAGGAAAAAAGCATTCCGGTGGTAAGTGAAAATATAAAAATTCCTTTTATGCACTTTCTCATACTGTCGTTGGTTTAACGGACCTGAACATAAAGTAGAACCCTGCAATAATAAAAGGAATACTCAACCATTGACCCGTATTTAATCCCATTACGATCTCATTTTCTCCCTGGGGTTCCTTTAGGAATTCTACAAAGAAGCGAACGGTCCATAATAAAACAAGAAATAATCCAAACAAATATCCCAGGCGGTGTTTTTTATCGGTTTTCCAGTAAGTAAACCATAAAACCAGGAATATTATAAGGTAACAAAAAGATTCATAAAGCTGGGCGGGATGCCTGGGGAAGGTTTCTCCCAGTTTCTGAAAGATCACTCCAAAATCTGAATTGGTAGGTTTTCCAATAATTTCTGAATTCATGAAATTTCCAATCCTTATAAATATTGCACCACTTGCTACCGGGATCACAACCCGGTCAAGGATCCATAAAACCGGCTTATCCAGTACATTTTTCCTGTAAAGGTACATTGCTATTATAATTCCTATGGCAGCACCGTGGCTTGCCAATCCTCTAAACCCGGTAAATTCAAATTCAGGTTCAAACTTCACCGGTAAGAATATTTCCAATAAATGATGCTGAAAATAATCCCAATCATAAAATATAACATGGCCCAATCTGGCTCCTATAAGGGTTGCAAGCACGGTATAAATAAAAAGAGAATCCAGTTTCTCAACAGCGATCCCCTCTTTAATATAAATACTTTTCATAATGTACCAGCCCAGCCCAAAAGCGATAAGGAACATTAAACTGTAGTAATGAAGGGTGAAAAAACCCAGATCCAATCCTTCAGAAGGATTCCAGACAATAGCATTGAAGAGCATTCAGGAAATTTTTAATTATAAAAGTAAAGATACGTATTTGCGTTGTTTTGAGAAGATTTCAGGGAATTTTATAATAATCTGTCTACGGGACAGGGTCATACCCTTTTCCTCCCCAGGGATTACAGCTCGCTATTCGCTTTATTCCAAGCCAACTCCCCTTAAAAAACCCATGCTTTTCCAGGGCCTCTTTGGTGTATTGAGAACAGGTTGGGGTATACCGGCAGGTTGCGGGAGTAAGCGGGGAAATCGCCTTTTGATAGAATTTCACCAGCAAAATAAAAGGGATTGCAAGCCATCTTTTCAACATAGTAACTGGCTATAAATTTTAATTAATCCAGGGAGAATGTAGTTCCTTCTTTCCCGTCCTTTAACTGAATTCCCAAAGAAGCCAACTGGTCCCTTATTTGATCGCTGGTAGAAAAATCCTTATTACTACGGGCCTGGGCCCTTAGGTTAATAAGAAGTTCCACAGCTCCTGATAGTTTTTCGCGACTGTCCTCATTTACTATAACGGTGTCCTGTAAACCCAATACATCAAATAAAAATGCCTGCATGGTATCCTTAAGTAAGCTTTTATCCTCTGAGGTAATTTTTTCTTCTCCTTCTTTAATGCCATTAACGAATTTCACAGCATCAAAAAGTGTAGCGATAAGGATTGGACTGTTGAAATCATCATTCATAGCATCATAACAACGTTGTCTCCAGGATTCCAGTTCCAGAGTTGAACTTTCAGATACCGCTAAGTTATCAATATTCCTGAAGGCATCCATTAACCGGTTGAATCCCTTTTCACTTGCTTTTAGTGCCTCATCAGAGAAATCAAGAATACTTCGGTAATGCGCCTGAAGCATAAAAAATCTTGCTGCCGATGGGCTGTAGGCCTTGCTTAGATGTTGATTGTCCCCCGTGAAAATTTCAGTAGGCAGGATGTTGTTGCCGGTACTCTTTGCCATCTTCTGGCCATTAAGGGTCAACATGTTGGCATGCATCCAGTAATTAACAGGAGTTTTGCCGGTGGCTGCTTCTCCCTGTGCAATTTCACACTCATGATGCGGGAATTTAAGATCCATTCCGCCGCCATGAATATCAAATTCCTCACCCAGGTATTTGGTGCTCATTACGGTGCATTCCAGATGCCATCCCGGGAAGCCATCACTCCAGGGCGAAGGCCATCTCATAATGTGCTGAGGTTCTGCTTTTTTCCAGAGCGCAAAATCCTGCGGATTTCTCTTATCACTTTGGGCATTGAGTTCACGCGTATTGGCAACCATATCTTCAAGAGCCCTTCCGCTTAATTTTCCATACTGGTGATCTTTATTGAATTTGATCACATCAAAATATACAGATCCATTCACCTCGTAGGCAAAACCTTTTTCAATAATGGTTTTAATAGTTTCAATTTGCTCAACAATATGGCCCGTGGCTGTAGGTTCTATGCTAGGGGGAAGATTATTGAATTTTTGAAGGATATTATGAAAATCTACGGTGTAGCGTTGCACTACCTCCATAGGTTCTATTTGTTCTATACGCGCTTTTTTGGCAATCCTGTCTTCTCCCGTTTCGGCATCGTTCTCGAGATGTCCTGCATCTGTAATATTTCGCACATAGCGAACCTTGTATCCCAAATGCTTTAAATATCTAAAAACAAGATCAAAGGAAATAAAGGTGCGGCAATTACCTAAATGAACATTGCTGTAAACGGTGGGACCACAAACATACATTCCAATATTACCCTCAGTAAGCGGAGTGAAGATCTCTTTTTCTCCATTAATAGAATTGTATATCTTTAAGCTTTGTTCTTTATATAATGCCATAAAAATGATCTTTCAGGAAAGTTACGCCAGGGAATATTAAAAAGCTGTATCCAGTTTAATGTAATCTAAAAATTCTCTTTTTATACCGGGATCTTTAAATGCTCCGCCAAATTCACTTGTAACGGTGCTGCTGTCAATATCCCTAATTCCACGGCTGTTCACACAAAGGTGTTTGGCGTCTATAACACAGGCAACATCTGGAGTTCCCAGCGCCTGCTGTAATTCCTGAACAATTTGCATGGTCATTCTTTCCTGCACCTGGGGCCGTTTTGCGTAATGGTCTACCAGACGGTTCATTTTTGACAACCCTATTACTCTGCCTTTAGAAATATAAGCTACATGCGCTTTTCCCACAATTGGAAGTAAATGGTGCTCACAGGTAGAATAAACTGTAATGTTTTTCTCTACCAGCATTTCCCCATATTTATATTTATTCTCAAAAGTTGAAGCTTTGGGCTTACGTTGTGGGTCAAGACCTGAAAATATCTCTTTTACAAACATCTTTGCAACCCGCAGGGGAGTGCCTTTCAAACTATCATCATTAAGATCCATTCCCAATGTTTCAAGAATGTGTTTAACGTCCTCAGTTATAAGGGCAATTTTATCTGTATCACTTAAATTAAAAGCATCTTCTCTCATGGGGTTTTCGGCGCTGCTAAATGCGTGGGCATCACCCATCTCTTCTATTTCATTTTCTAAATGGTCTATCTTCATAGCACTTTTTGTATAGTAGTCGTAATATGTTTAAATCGCTTGCAAAGATAAGTATTTTCAGCTACTTATGGGCAAAGATTACGGGAGCCTGTTTCAATGTTACAGTAAATTGCTTAATTTGCATGAAGCTCATTTTTAATATGAAATTTCTGTATAGCCTGTTAATTGTATTCGCCTTTGTGTTACTGGGTGTTAACAAGTCTTTCTCGCAAGGGGACAGGTGTTCTACTATACAGCCATTTTGTGCGGGAGATTCACAGTTGGTATTTCCAAATTCCAATCCGCAAAGCGGCGGCAGGCCTGTTGCCGAAGCTGGCCCGTCCTATGGATGCCTGGTGACACAACCTTATCCAGCATGGTATTTTTTAAAAGTAGGTGAAGCAGGATCCCTAATTTTTGATATCATCCAGAGTGAAAATCCCGATGGCTCAGGTACTCTTATTGATGTTGATTTTATAGTGTGGGGGCCATTTGATGCAGATGATGAGTATTGCAGCGCGGCTTCCTTAAGTGCCGCGAAGATCATTGACTGCAGTTATGAAGTTGATGCTATAGAAAGGATGAGTATTCCCAATGCGCGGGTAGATGATATTTATATTGTGCTTATTACGAATTATGACGAAAGTCCGGGTTATATAAGCTTGCAACAGGTTAATGCCGGAAGCGGCGGCTCAACAGATTGTTCTATTGTGGGTAGTGCCCTGGGACCGGACCAAAAAGTTTGCGGGAGTGATCCCGTGGTACTTGATGCCACCAACCCCCAGGCATCAGATTATTCCTGGGCGGTTTTCAATGAGACTACCGGAAATTTTGAGATCCTCCCGGGGGAAACAGGTCCTACCCTCACCGTAAGTGAAACCGGGAATTATCAGGTTACCGTAAAAAGTGACTTTTTCGGTAGTGAGGAAAGCGATGAGGTATTAATTGAATTTTTTGAAATTCCGCAGGCAAATTCTCCCCCAGCTGTAATTGGTTGTACAGGAAATGGGGAAGTGGTCTTTGATCTTACCCGGGCTAATGCCGGGATAATTGGCTCGCAGGGCGGAACCTTCACTGTAAATTTCTTTCTAAATGAAGCTGCATATCAAAACGCCACCCCAATCCAGGATCCGGAAAATTTTTCAGGAGATGTTCAATCTGTGTTAGCAATACTTATTGACAACTTAAGTGAATGTGAATCCAATCTTGTTACCGTACCCCTTGAAACAGCAGAACTTCCCGCCCTGGACTGGAATGAAATCTCACCGGTGTGTATAGATTTAAACGCAAATTTAGTTTCCGGAATTTCTTTGGGCCGTGATCTGGGCCCCAGTTACACCTATGATTGGAGCGAACCTAATGATCCCGATGGAGATGGAATTCAAAACCCCGTTCTTAATCTAAACCAGTTTCCCTCTCAAAGGATTATATCTTTAACAGTTACTAATGAAGAAACAGGTTGTGGGACCACATTTACTACAGAAATTATGGTCTTTTCTCCGCCTAGGGCCGTAAATGTTGAAATTTCAGGAAATGATTTTGAAGAGGGGGGTATAGGATAATTGCCACTGCAGTTGGCGCTATTGGAAATCCCGGAGTTTATGAATACCGTCTCAATGATGGCCCGTGGCAGTCTGATAATACTTTTACAGGAGTTCCCGGGGGCACTCACAGGATAACCGCAAGGGAAATAAACGGCTGTGGTAGCGCGACTTCAGTCCCTTTCAGATTAATAGGATATCCCAGGTTTTTCACTCCAAATAATGATGGTTATAACGATACCTGGAATATAATAGATGGGGGAGGTATCTCAGTAACAAAAGTTATTATCTACGACCGTTACGGGAAATTGATAAAACAAATAAATCCCGGAATTTCGGGATGGGATGGCACTTTTAACAGCAGGCCAATGCCTGCAGATGATTATTGGTTTGTAGTTGATTACACAGATTCTTCAGTGGAAAGTATGCAACAGTTTAAAGGACATTTTACGCTAAAACGATAAAGCCGGACTTTCTTTGTTTACCCTCCAACATACGTTGAATGGTAAGGGGGACAAGAAAGTCCGGCAAAATTTCTTTAAATCAATGCTCTAAATTCCAAAACTCAGGGAAAGGATCACACTTGAAAAATCGCGATCAATTCCTGCGGTATTTGTCAGTCCTACCTGGTAGAGTTGAGGATTATCTGTTCTTGTAGCATTATCATAAGCAACATCCAGTCTTATGTTACCAAAATTATACCCCAATCCGGCAGAATACCCGGTGAGATCTCCAATGGTATTTTCATTTTTGTAGGGGCTCTCTTCAAAACGATACCCCCCGCGTAAACTCCAGTTCTCTATTCTGTATTCTCCTCCTATTCTATAGGTGGAAGCAGCTTTTAAATTATCGGCCATCAGTTTATTCTGAAACATGAATTCAGGATCCCCGGTTGGTCTAAACTCGGTGTTTGAATGATCTCTGTAAGAATAATCAAAACTCAGCAAGCCCTGGGTGCCAAAAAGAACAGCAAGGCTTCCCGTAAGTTTTCCGGGAGTCTTTAATTTATAATCGGGGTAAATGTTTACAACATTTGGATTCACCACGTCTCGTTCATTGGCGGCCGAACTAAAGGATTCAAGTCTTTGGGAGGTTCTTTCGTTAATAGTAAACCATACCGGAGTTTCATAAGAAAGCCCCAACCTGAAATTTTCACTTAACCTGGCAATACTTCCTGCCTGAAAAGAGAAACCATTTCCTGTTGTACTTAAATTATTTGTAAATATTACCTCATTGGTTTGGCTTCCGGAATTGGAATTGGCTTCAATTAACAGGGTGGAGCGGTCATAATTTAAAAAGTGAGCGTTTAAATTGGCTCCAAAAGATATAAAGTTATTAAACTCTGAAGCGAAATTAAAGGCTACTTTTCCATTCAATCCGGTGGCGGCATAGGCATATTGTTGATTAAAGCTTCCCGGTGCAATAGCAGATGTATATGTAGTATTATCAAGTGTATTTGAAACAGGGTTTATAATATATCCCTGATAACCCAAAAATGCCTGTTGAGCCCCAAATCCTTCATTTTCACCCAGGAAAGTGTAAAGATCAGCAATTGTTTCATTTTCAATAGTTTCAAGTAGTTCCAAAGGAATGCCATCTGCATATCCCAGGAAATACTGGTCTATTGAATTAGAGCTTATGCCCCGGGCTTCCCAGGTATCATTAAAACTATTGGTTTGACTGTAGTTCACTCCAAACGTAAACTTTGCCCATTTATTTTCAGGATTGGTACTGTTAAAAAGTAGTACTGCCCCGGCCTGATCAAGATTTACATCAGAATTTTTATTGGAAGTGAGCCCATTAAAATATCCGGTCTCATTCTTTCTTTGGTTATAATTGAGCGATACGGTAGCATAACTGGTATTAAATATTGCCGATCCCGCCGGGTTGATGCTAATGGCCGAGAGGTCACCCCCAGGGCACCAAAAGCACCGCCCATCGCTCTAAATCGGGCAGTACCACTCAAATTTTCACTGGAGTATCTTACCGCATCTGTTATATCCTGTGCCTGAGAAAAAGTCATAGCCAACCCGGCTATGACTGTTATAAATAGCTTTTTCATAGATAATTCAATATAGATTTTTAATTTCCTCTACCTCTGTTAGAGGTTCCTGAACCCGAAGAGGACCTCGTGGTACCTCCTGAAGAGCTACGTACCGTACCCGAACTACGGGTGGGGGTGGAACTTCTTACAGTACCTGAATTCCTGCTTGGCATTTGAGACCTTGAATAAGTGTCATTTGAGCTTCTCCTGGTTTGAATGGAACGGTTTGTATTATAATCTGAATTTCTTCTTGGGTCATAGGTTCTGTCAACAGATCTTCTGGTAAGCCCGTAATTATCATTGGAACTTCTAAGGTTTCTAATACTACGTGAGTAGCTGGAAGTTCGGTTTCTGGAGTCAAGAACACTTGCATTTCTTACAGCGGAATTATTCCGGCTGTTCATATAAGATGATGCAGCGTCTCTTCTTCCGGTGTTATAGGCAACGTTTTGCCTGAAATTATTATATCTGTAAGTATAATGGGTGTAGGGATTATACCAGAAAGGGTTTCCGTAAAATCCGCCAAATCCCATTCCGTAACCATAGTGATGGCCAAAACCAAATCCAATACCCCAACCGCCTCTCCAGTATGGGCCATAGAAACCGGGACCATAAAATCCAGGATAATGCCAGGATGGGCCAAAAAATCCGGGTCCCCAAAAAGGATCAAAGGCATATAACCCACCGCCCCAATAGGGATTGTAAAATCCGCCATAAAGGCCATTGTTATATATGTTGATGGCATAAGAATCCGGGTCATTGCCCCAGGGAGCCTGCCCGCCTATATAATTGGTTTGATTGTCACCGGGTTGGTAATTTCCTGTGCTGGAATAGGAATCAACATCAGTAAATATGGTGCTTTCAGAAAGAACCTCTCCATAAAGAGCTGCTTCTTCTGCAAATAAATTTTGATAATAACCACTGTTGCTTTCTTGGGTTGCATTTTGATTTTGGCGCTCGTATCCACGATTTGCCTCTCCGTAAATTCCATCTTCATAACCGGAATATTGATAAGAGCCACAAGATGCCAACAAAAACAAAGATACAGGAGCTAAGATAAAAAGGAGGTTTTTAGACGTAATAGTAAAAAGTCTCATTAGCTGTGTATTTAATTGTTGAACATTACAAAATTAGTTAGTTTTGCGCTAACTAGTTGTACCTTTAACATAGACACAACATATAACAAAGACGCAAGTTTTGTGCCAAAAAGACAGATGGGTAAGAAATTAACGACACGCAAAGAAGATTATTCAAAATGGTATAATGAATTGGTAGTGAGCGCCAATTTAGCCGAGAATTCTGCAGTTAGAGGTTGTATGGTCATCAAGCCATACGGCTATGCGATATGGGAAAAAATGCAGGCCGAGTTGGACCGGATGTTTAAGGAAACCGGCCATGAGAATGCCTATTTTCCATTATTTGTTCCTAAAAGCCTTTTTGAAGCGGAAGAAAAAAACGCAGAAGGTTTTGCAAAGGAATGTGCGGTTGTAACACACTACAGGCTAAAAACAGATCCTGAAAATCCTTCAAAACTTATAGTAGACCCGGAAGCTAAACTGGAAGAGGAATTAATAGTACGGCCAACATCTGAAGCAATTATATGGAATACCTATAAAGGCTGGATTCAATCTTATCGGGACCTTCCTATTTTAATTAACCAATGGGCCAATGTGGTGCGCTGGGAAATGAGAACCCGTCTTTTTTTAAGGACTGCAGAATTTTTATGGCAGGAAGGGCATACCGCCCACGCCAGTAAAACCGAAGCTATAGCTGAGGCCGAGCAAATGAATAATATTTATGCCCAATTTGTTGAAAATTTCATGGGCATCCCCGTTATTAAAGGAACAAAATCTGAGAATGAAAGGTTCGCGGGTGCGGTTGAAACATATTGTATAGAGGCCCTTATGCAGGATGGAAAAGCCCTGCAGGCAGGAACATCTCACTTTCTGGGGCAAAATTTCGCCAAAGCTTTTGATGTAAAATTTGCTTCAAAAGAAGGGAATCTGGAGCATGTCTGGGCAACTTCCTGGGGTGTTTCCACACGATTGGTGGGCGCCTTGATCATGACGCACAGTGATGATCAGGGACTTGTATTACCGCCAAATCTGGCTCCAATTCAGGTAGTAATAGTTCCAATATATAAAGGGGAGGAGCAACTTGCTCAAATTTCTGAAGTGGCCAATGACCTTGTAAATAAGCTTAGAAATGTTGGGGTATCGGTTAAATATGATGACCGTGACACTCAAAAACCGGGTTGGAAATTTGCGCAATATGAATTACAGGGAGTACCTGTGCGTATAGCTATTGGCCCAAAAGATCTTGAAAAAGGCTCTGTAGAACTTGCAAGAAGGGATACCCTAAGCAAGGAGATAGTACCACAGGGAGAAATTGTTGAAAAGGTCAAGGGGCTTATGACAGAGATCCAGGAGAACCTTTACAACAGGGCTCTTAAGTATCGGGATGAACATATTACAGAAGTGAACAGCTTTGAAGAGTTTAAAGAGGTTTTAAATACAAAGGGCGGATTTATATCTGCTCATTGGGATGGCACCTCCGAAACCGAATTGAAGATCAAGGAAAAGACCAAAGCTACAATTAGGCTTATTCCTATAGAAGGAAAAAAGGAAGCAGGGAATTGTGTCTACTCAGGAAATGCATCTCCACAACGGGTGCTTTTTGCGAAAGCCTATTAAAAATTGTTTTTGCGGTTTTTAGATTTCAAGAATAAAGCCCGGGAAAGAGTTTTTTTGATTAAATATCTAAAGCGGGATGCCGGCGGGATCCTGCTTTTTTCATAATTGGTGCAGCCTTTTCCTGCAATTGTCGATAAGGAAAACCTGCTGAAATATTAAAGTTGAAATTTGTTTAATTTTTTTTGCCATACATTTGCGGCATTAAAAAATAGTTGTATTTTTGCATCCGCATTAAAACAAAAAATGGTCCGTTCGTCTAGGGGTTAGGACGCCAGGTTTTCATCCTGGTAACAGGGGTTCGATTCCCCTACGGACTACGAAAGGCAACTAAGTTGCAAGGTTCTGTGTAAAAGCAGAAAGAGCTGCCTCAGGGCAGGCTCAATTTGAAATAATAATGGTCCGTTCGTCTAGGGGTTAGGACGCCAGGTTTTCATCCTGGTAACAGGGGTTCGATTCCCCTACGGACTACAGTTAAAAAATTAATTAAATAGTATTTGTAATGGCAAATCATAAGTCATCGTTAAAGAGAATTCGTAGCAATGAGACCAAGCGTCTTAGAAATCGCTACCAGCATAAAACTACCAGAAACGCTATTAAGAAATTGCGTGATGCCGATAAGAAGGAAGCTGAGACTTTATACCCATCTGTTGTTTCAATGATAGACAAGTTGGCTAAGAATAACATTATCCACGATAATAAAGCATCAAACTTAAAATCAAAGTTAGCTAAACACGTAGCTGCGCTTTAATTTAAAGTAATATTCAATTTAACAGGAACTGTTGGAAACTTGGGTTTTCAACAGTTTTTTTGTTGCTTATAAGTGAAGGAAGTTAAAAATGAATTGGAGGTTGGAGTTGTTCAACTCCCGCAGGAACAACATATAAGTAAAAATGGTTCTACCCACTTCTTCTCGTTATAATGTTATTTGGGCTTAGGTGATTACAGGAGAGAAACGATCTTATTTTCCTTCTCCTTTGAACTGCTCATTTAATGATTCAATATAATGAAGCACTTCTTCTTTTCCCAGGGCACTTTGCGATGAGGTAATGAAATAGCGCGGCATCTCCTCCCAATTCTCCAGCATCTGTGTTTTATAAGTCTCCACGTTCCGCTCCAAAGCTTTAGGTTTCAGCTTATCTGCTTTCGTGAAGATTATGCAAAAAGGTATGCCGTTTTCTCCCAGGTATTGCATAAATTCAAGATCTATTGGCTGGGCATCATGCCGGCTGTCTATTAATACAAATGCGCAAAGCATTTGCCTGCGTTGCTCGAAATATGCGGTGATGAATTTCTGAAATGTCTTTTTAACGCTTTTTGATACCCTTGCATAACCATAACCCGGGAGATCTACCAGATGCCAGCTGCCGTTGATAAGGAAATGATTGATCAATTGGGTCTTTCCGGGACGGCCGGAAGTTTTAGCAAGGCTTTTACGACCGGTGATCATATTTATGAGGGAGGATTTCCCAACATTACTTCGGCCTATAAATGCATATTCGGGAAGAGGACTGTCCGGACATCTGCTTACATCGCTGTTGCTTATCACAAATTCAGCACTCTTAATTTTCATTGGAAAAAACTTATAGGTTTCTTTTTTGAAGCCAGTCGTACAATAGATCGTTGAATTGATCCGGATGCTCCATCATTGCTGCATGTCCACATTTGTCTATCCAGTAAAGATCAGAATCTGGTAACAGGCGGTTGAAATCTTCAGCAACTTCAGGAGGGGTTACATTGTCATCTTTTCCCCAAATAATGCAGGTGGGAGTTTCCATATTTGGAAGGTCCTTGGCCATATTATGTCGTATGGCGCTTTTTGCAATGGCAAGGGTTTTAATCAATTTATTCCTGTCACTTACGGTAACATAAACTTCGTCTACTATTTCCTTTGTGGCTACTGCAGGATCATAAAAAACATTCTGTGCCTTTTTCTTGATGAATTCATAATCACCTCTACGGGGATAACTCTCTCCCATAGCGTTTTCATATAGACCGGAGCTTCCTGTGATAACAAGCCCCTTAATTAATTCAGGATACATTTTGGTAGCGAGAAGTGCTATATGCCCGCCAAGGGAATTTCCAAGCAGGATCACTTTGCCAAGATCACGGAATTCTATAAAATCTTTGATGAATTTTGCAAAAGTTTGTACACTGGTTTGTAAGAGGGACATGTTGTACAGGGGTAATTCCGGGATCAAAACCTTATATCCTTTATCCGGGAAAAAATCAACAACACCATCAAAATTACTTAGTCCCCCCATAAGCCCATGTAAAATAACGATTGGAGTTCCTTCACCTTTTTCGAGATAGGAGAACCTTCCTTCCTGTTGTAAATTATTTTTCATTGATGGCCTTTGCGGTTAGCAATCGCAAATATAGCGATTTCAGTACAAGTATAAACAAAATTACTAAATACCCTCCTCATTTCTATAAAGCATTTGGGTTAAAAACTGAAGGAAAAAGAAACAAAAAATATCCAATTCCTTCCCGGTAAAGCAAGGCCTTGAAACCTAATGAAGTAGCGCTATTAAGAAGTCTTTCAGCATTATACGGTGTTAAACTTATCAACAAAGTGGTAAAAAGTGGTAAAATGTGGTAATAATTTCAATATATTTGAAACTATAAACAAACAAGTGGTAAATCTTATAGGGACATACGAATGTAAAGTAGATGCCAAGGGCCGGTTGATGGTCCCTGCGCCATTGAAAAAGCAGTTGTCGCCTATGTTGCAGGATGGTTTTGTTTTGAAACGGGCCGTCTTTCAGCCCTGTTTGGAGTTGTATCCAATGGAGCGCTGGGAGAAAATGATGGCAAAAATAAATTCGCTGAATCCGTTTTTAAAGAAGAACAATGATTTTATAAGAACATTTACCGCGGGAGTAAGGACGGTAGAGGTAGATGCAAATGGAAGATTGTTAATTCCAAAGGATCTAGTGGCATTCGCCAAGATAGACAAAGAGATCGTGCTGGCCTCGGCTGCCGGAATAATTGAAATTTGGGACAAAGACAAATATGAAGCTACTCTTAATGCAACAGCCGGAGATTTTGGTGCGCTGGCAGAAGAGGTAATGGGAAATATAGATTTTGATGGAATATCATAACCCCGTTTTATTAAAAGAATCTGTTGATGGGCTAAATATACAGCCTGATGGGGTTTATGTAGATGTGACCTTTGGTGGGGGTGGGCATTCCCGTGAAATTCTTAGTCGGCTTGGTGAAAAAGGGAAGTTATTCGCTTTTGATCAGGATGAAGATGCCCTGGCAAATAAAATTGACGATCCCCGGTTTGTGCTTATCAATGAAAATTTCAGGTTCATAAAAAGGTTTCTGCGTTTTCACGGTATTAAGGAGGTTGATGGAATTCTTGGAGATTTTGGAGTGTCCTCCCATCAATTCAATGTTGCTGAAAGAGGATTTTCAACCCGCTTTGATGCCCGCCTTGATATGAGAATGAGCAAAAAAGGCAGTTTAAGTGCTTTTGAGGTCATAAATGAATACGAAGAAGAGCAGCTAAAAAAGCTCTTTTATGAGTATGCCGATTTGCGGATAGCTCCCAAACTGGCTGCTGAAATTGTTAAGGCAAGGAAAGAATCGCCTATTGAAAGCAGTGAACGCTTAAAGGAGGTTTTAAGTCCTTTCTTGTTTAAGGAAAAAGAGCATAAGATCCTTGCCCAAATTTATCAGGCCATAAGGATTGAAGTGAACCATGAGCTTGAAGTGCTGCGGGAATTTTTATTGCAAACAGAAGATCTAATCAAAAAGGGAGGAAGGCTTAGCCTTATTTCCTACCATTCTCTGGAAGACAGATTGGTAAAAAGATATATACGCAGCGGAATGTTTGAAGGCGAACCAGAAAAGGATTTCTTCGGAAATATTTCGGTACCGTTTAAGAAAGTTGGTGGCCTTGTTATCCCTACAGCGCAGGAGATCGCCGGTAATAAAAGAGCCCGGAGCGCAAGGCTCAGGATCGCCAAAAAATTATAATGGCCTGTGGGCCGGTTTCAGGATAAAGTGACAGTAAAGAATGAAAAAAGGATTTTATAACATTTTAAAAGCCAATTTCCTTATAAGCAGCGACGCGGTGAAAAACTGGCGTTTTATTGTTTTTTGCACCCTGCTTGCCATCGTGATGATTGCCAGTTCTCATAGTGCAGAGAGAAAAGTGCATACCATCGCAAAGTTAAATAATGAAGTGAGAGAAATGAGAAGCGAGTTTGTAGATGTAAGATCTGCGCTCATGAAACTTAAAATGGAATCCACCTTAACAGCAAAAATGGCAGCCCGGGGAGTAAAACCTTCAGAAACGCCACCGTCAAAGATCACCATTAAAATTAAAGATTAAAGCCCTGTGGCAACTACTGAAAAACACATATTAAACAGACTTTATCTCGTGGCCGGGCTTATGTTCATTTTTGCCGTAGCGGTAGCAGTACAGTTGCTCAATATTCAGATAGTTGACGGCGAAAAATACAACCAGCTCGCCGAAGAACGCGCATACCGCAACTTCACAATTCCTGCCAACCGCGGGAATTTGTATGATACCAATGGAAACCTACTAGCCACTTCTATTCCTAAATATGATATTCGTTTTGATGCGGTAACCGTTACCGATAAAAATTTTGAGGACAACGTGGTTGGGTTATCCCGGGAACTGGCCAAAATGTTTGGAAAAAGTGAGGGGCACTGGGTACAGGCTTTGCGCACTGCAAGGGCAAATAAACACCGGTATTTTCTTATAGCCCGCAACCTGGGCTATTCAGATTATTTAAAAGTGAAAAGTTTTCCTATGTTCAATCTGGGAACTTATAAGGGGGGTATGATCATGGAACAACGCACGGTTCGCGAGCATCCGCTGGGCGCTATGGCAGCCAGGACCGTGGGGTATGACAGAAGGGACAACCAGGGTTACTCAACAAGGGTAGGCCTGGAAGGAGCCTTTAGCCCGTTTCTGGAAGGAACAGACGGTCACCGGCTGAAACAGAAAATCGCCAAGGGACAATGGAAACCTATTAGCGATAATAATGAGGTGGAGCCTAAGGATGGATATGACGTGATCTCTACTATAGATGTGAACATTCAGGATATAGCTCATCACGCTCTTTTGGCCCAGCTGGAAAAATATGAGGCAGACCACGGGACCGTGGTAGTTATGGAAACCAAAACGGGAGAAATTAAAGCAATCTCAAATTTAGGTCGTACCGCACAGGGAACTTACTTTGAAAAACTGAATTATGCCGTGGGAGAAACTCATGAACCGGGTTCCACGTTCAAATTAATGGCAATGGTAGTGGCGCTTGAAGATAAAGTAATTGACACCAGTACCATAGTAGATACCCAGGGTGGAATAATGACCATTCGCCGTAACCACGTGAGGGATTCCAAAAAAGGAGGGTATGGTGAGATATCTGCCGCCCGTGCGTTTGAAGTATCTTCTAATGTGGGGATAGTTAAACTTATCTATGATAACTACAAGGATAAACCCCAAAAATTCATTGACGGCCTTAACCGGATGAACCTGAACAAGGAACTGGGAATCTCAATCAAAGGTGAAGGAAAACCTTACATCCCCAGTCCAGGTGACAACACCTGGTCCGGCCTTTCCTTACCATGGATGGCCTATGGCTATGGAAGCGTACAAATCACCCCGCTTCAAACCCTTACTTTTTATAATGCCATTGCCAATAACGGGGTAATGGTAAAGCCGAGGTTTATTAAGGAAATAAGAGAATGGGATAAAGTGATAGTGAGTAATGAGATGCAGGTGCTCAATCCTGCCATTTGTTCCAAAGAAACTATAAGCAAGGTAAAGGAAATGCTTAAAAATGTTGTAGTGAGGGGAACTGCTAAAAGTCTTTACTCCCCTAATTTTTCAATGGCCGGGAAAACAGGAACCGCCCAAACGGAATACTGGAAAGAAGGCTGGGCTGCAAACAGGCAGTACATTTCCTCTTTTGTTGGGTATTTTCCTGCGGAAGACCCTAAATACACAAGTATTGTAATTATCCATAAACCCAATAACAAGATAGGGATCTATGGCGCAGATGTTAGCGGGCCGGTATTTAAAAGAATTGCACAAAAGATCTATACAGATACCCCGGTGGAAGATGAACTGGAATCCCTTGAGGTTGAGAATGGATTGATTAAGGAAGATTTTGAAAAATTTTATACCACCGCCCAAAAGGATAAGAAATTAATGCCCGATGTTACCGGAATGCCGGTAATGGATGCTATGTCCCTCCTGGAGAATATGGGGTTAAAAGTACAGATCAAAGGGAATGGAACCGTAAAGAACCAATCAATTGCTCCGGGAGAAAAAATAAAAACTAACCAGAAAGTAGACCTTAGTTTAAGTTGAAAGTTTTAAAGGACATATTATATAAAGTGCCAATGGAGGCTGTTGTAGGAAGTACCGCAGTTACCGTTAATGGAATTCAGTTTGATTCCCGTAAAGTGGAATTCAATGATGTTTTTGTAGCTGTAAGAGGTACCATTGCAGATGGGCATAAGTTCATCTCAACTGCAACCAACCAGGGAGCAATTGCCATTATATGTGAGGAGCTTCCTGAAAAGATCGTGAATGGCGTTACCTATGTTCAGGTGGAAGACTCCCAAATGGCGCTTGCTTATATGGCTGCTCATTTTTTTGATAATTCTTCCGGAAATTTAAAGTTAGTTGGGGTTACCGGTACAAACGGGAAAACTACTATCGCTACTTTATTATATAACCTTTTTACAAAGGCGGGTTTTAAAGTTGGTTTATTATCCACCGTGAAAGTAATGATCGCAGATAAGGAATTTGCGGCAACCCATACAACTCCGGATCCCTTGGTGATCAATTCCCATTTGAAAATGATGAATGATGAGGGAGTGGAATTTTGTTTTATGGAAGTTAGCTCGCACGGGATAGCCCAAAAACGCACTGCGGCCCTAGAATTTGCAGGTGGGGTTTTTACCAATCTTTCCCATGACCATCTGGATTACCATAACACTTTTGCTGAATACCGGGATGTAAAAAAATCCTTTTTTGACAAGTTGCCCCCATCTGCATTTGCACTGGTTAATGTAGATGATAAGAATGGATTGGTAATGCTTCAGAATACCAAAGCCAGAAAATATACCTACGCCCTTAAATCGTATGCAGATTACACTGCGCAGATCCTGGAAAACCAATTTGGCGGATTACTGCTTAAACTTAACGGCCATGAAGTTTGGTCCAAACTAATAGGAACTTTTAATGCCTATAATTTATTGGCAATTTATGCCGTAGGAGAATTACTTGGCCTGGAAGCCCGGGAAAATCTCAGGATCATTAGTGAGCTGGAATCTGTAAGCGGGAGGTTTCAATATGTGGTTACAAAACAAAAAATTACCGCCATTGTCGATTATGCCCATACTCCAGATGCGCTTCAAAATGTATTGGAAACCATCAATGCCATACGAACCAAAAATGAGGAGTTGATCACGGTGGTTGGTTGTGGAGGAGACAGGGATAAAACGAAAAGGCCTCTTATGGGAAATATTGCTTCTGCATTAAGTACCCGTGTGATCTTCACCAGTGATAACCCAAGAACTGAAGATCCTGAAAGCATCCTGCAAGAGGTGGAGGCAGGAGTTGAACCTCAGAATTATAAAAAAACCATGAGCGTGGTGAACAGAAAGCAGGCTATAAAAACAGCGTGCCAGCTTGCCCGCCCAAATGATATTATTCTTATTGCCGGGAAAGGCCATGAGACCTATCAGGAAATAAACGGTAAAAGATCAGATTTTGATGATTTTAAAATTGTCAACGAATTTTTAAAAGAACTGGAAAAGTAGGTTTCCTTTTTGGGAAACTACACCATAATAGAAGATATGCTATACTATTTGTTTGATTATTTAAATGAGTATTACAAGGTCCCGGGAGCAGGATTGTTTGAGTTTATCTCTTTCCGGTCGGCAATGGCTATTATCTTGTCTTTAGGGATCTCAACTATTTATGGTAAAAAGATCATTAATTATCTTTTAAGAAAACAGGTAGGTGAAAGCGTAAGGGATCTTGGATTGCAGGGGCAGAGTGAAAAAGCAGGAACTCCAACTATGGGAGGGATAATAATTATTATTGCGACCCTTATTCCCGTGTTGTTATTTGCCAAACTGGAGAACATCTATGTGATCCTTCTTATCATTACTACCTTATGGATGGGTACCATTGGTTTTATAGATGATTACATCAAAACCTTTAAAAAAGACAAGCAGGGCCTTAAAGGAATTTTTAAGGTTATTGGACAGGTTGGCCTTGGAATTATCGTGGGGGGTATCATGTATTTTCATCCGGCAATAACAGTGAAGCAGGAAACTAATATTCCAACTCCTGCCACCACAGAGTTTGTGGAACAGGTAGAGATCTCTACTTCCCAGCCAACCCTGGAAGAGAAAAGTACAACTACAACAATCCCATTTGTAAAAAATAATGAATTCGATTATGCCAGTCTTATCACATGGATAAATCCAGCCCTGATAAATTATGCCTGGCTCATCTTTATTCCCATTGTGATATTTATTGTGACCGCGGTATCGAATGGGGCAAACCTGACAGATGGGGTAGATGGCCTTGCAGCAGGATCATCGGCCATTATAGTCCTAACCCTGGGGATATTCGCATGGGTTTCAGGTAACATCATATTTTCAGATTATCTCAATATAATGTACATCCCGCGATCTGGGGAAATGACCATTTTCATAACCGCTTTTGCCGGGGCCCTGGTTGGATTTCTATGGTATAACACTTATCCAGCCCAGGTATTTATGGGAGATACAGGAAGTTTGACCATTGGGGGAATTATTGCCGTATTGGCCATTGCCACCAGAAAGGAATTGTTGATCCCTATTCTCTGCGGAATTTTCCTTATCCAAAATCTATCGGTAGTAATGCAGGTAGCTTGGTTTAAGATCACCAAACGCAGGTACGGCGAAGGAAGACGCATATTTTTGATGTCCCCTCTGCACCACCATTATCAGAAAAAAGGACTGCATGAAAGTAAGATCGTAGTGCGGTTCTGGATCATTGGGATCTTTCTCGCCATTGTAACTGTGGTTACGCTGAAGGTTAGATAGTATATAAGTGAAAAAGTAAAAAAGGAAAAAGATAAAAACCAGGTATACCAAATGAAAAACAAACAAAAAATAGCAATTCTTGGAGCCGGCGAAAGCGGGGTGGGAACTGCTATTCTTGCCAAAAAGCAGGGCTTTGAGGTGTTTGTTTCAGATTTTGGAAAGGCAAAGGTTAAATACAAAAAAGCCCTTAATGATCTCGGAGTTGAATGGGAAGAAGGCGGGCATAATGAAGCCAGGATCCTGGAAGCCGATATTGTTATGAAAAGTCCCGGTATTCCCGAAAAAGCCCCGATGGTACAAAAACTAGTGGAGAAAGGAATTCCTGTAATATCTGAGATTGAATTCGCTTCCAAATTCACAAGCGCCAAAATTATTGGAATTACCGGGAGTAATGGAAAAACCACCACCACAAAATGGGTATATCATATCCTGAAGAACGCCGGCCTTGCAGTAGGAATGGCGGGTAATGTGGGAGATAGTTTTGCCAAACAGGTGGCAGAGGAAAATTTTGACTGGTATGTGCTGGAGTTGAGCAGTTTTCAACTGGATGGGATTATTGAGTTTCGGCCGCATATAGCTGTTTTGACCAATATCACCCCGGACCATCTGGACAGATATGATTACAAAATTGAAAATTATATAGAATCGAAATTCAGAATAACCAGAAATCAAACCGAAGATGATTTTTTCATCTATGATGCAGATGATGAATTAACCCTTGCCTGGTTAGGCAAATATCAGATAAAAGCTCAAAAATTGCCTTTCTCCCTGGATACAAAACAGAAGATGGGCGCATACCTAGAAGACAACAACATTAAAATAATTACACCAAATTCCCAATTTATTATGCCAAAATCCTCCCTTGCACTAGAAGGCAAACACAACACTAAAAATGCAATGGCTGCCTCAACGGTTGCCCAGTTATTAAGAATTAGAAAAGAGACCATTCGCGCGAGCATGGAGAACTTTCAGGGGGTAGAACACCGCCTTGAAAAAGTGCTTAAGATCAATAATGTGCTTTATATAAACGATTCCAAGGCTACCAATACCAATGCGACTTATTATGCTTTGGACAGTATGGAATCTGAAACTGTATGGATCGTTGGAGGGGTAGATAAAGGGAATAATTATGCCGAATTATTGCCGCTGGTAAATGAAAAAGTAAAAGCTATTATCTGTCTGGGAGTGGATAATGCAAAAATATTTGAGGCCTTTGGGAATTGTGTGGAAGTAATGATGGAAACGCAATCTATGACAGAGGCTGTGCAAATGGCTTATAAGCTGGCCGAAAAGGGGAACACCGTTCTCCTGTCCCCGGCTTGTGCAAGTTTTGACCTGTTCGAGAATTACGAGGAGAGAGGCAGGGAATTTAAAAATGCAGTAAGAAATCTTTAGAAAGAATAAGACCTCACAGGTTTAAAACCGGGGAGGTCTAATAAAACGAAAAATGGGTAACGTATTTTCAAATCTTAAGGGAGATAAAGTTATTTGGGCAACCGCGGGTATGTTGGCATTATTCTCATTCCTGCCGGTTTACAGCTCAAGTAGCAATATCGCTTATTTGTATGGAGATGGCAGTACGTTCAATTATTTGGTGGTGCATTTCTTTCACCTGGTGCTTGGCTTCTGTTTATTATTTGCCATTCACAGGATCCCCTATCATTACTTTAAAGGGCTATCCATTTTGTTGTTGCCCATTGTAATTATATTATTGATTTATACCATTTCCCAGGGAACCACTATAGATGGCTCCAATGCCAGCCGGTGGATACAAATCCCTGTGGTTGGGGTAACATTTCAGTCTTCCACCCTGGCGTCGGTAGTGTTGTTGATCTATGTGGCGCGATATTTAACCCGAATTGCAGATAAAACAGTAACCTTTAAAGAGACCCTATTACCTCTTTGGTTACCAGTATTTGTGGTTTTGGTATTGATCCTTCCGGCCAATTTCTCTACCACTGCTATCATATTTACTATGGTGATCATCCTGGTTTTTCTGGGAGGATATCCGTTAAGATATATTGGGATCATTCTGGGCGCAGGGTTACTGGTACTCACATTATTTATTTTAACTGCCAAGGCATTTCCGGGATTATTGCCCAATCGTATTGATACCTGGACCAGCAGGATAGAGAATTTCTCTAATGATGAGGATACAGAGGCCGACTATCAAATTGAGAAGGCCAAAATAGCAATTGCCCGCGGCGGGGTTACAGGTTCGGGTATTGGAAAAAGCGTTCAAAGAAACTTTTTACCCCAGTCATCTTCAGATTTTATTTATGCGATCATAGTGGAGGAAATGGGATTAATTGGTGCTTTTGGAGTGATGAGCGCTTATTTAATGTTATTGTTCCGAATAGTAATAGTGGCTACAAAAGCCGATACCATCTTTGGGAAACTCGTGGTAATGGGGGTAGGCTTACCCATCGTATTCCAGGCTCTCGTAAATATGGCTGTGGCTGTAGAGTTGTTTCCTGTGACCGGGCAAACTTTGCCACTCATTAGTAGTGGAGGAACCTCCATCTGGATGACCTGCCTTGCACTGGGAATAATTCTAAGCGTGAGCGCGAAAAGAGAAGAGATAAAAACCTCTCAGGAAAGAGAGACAGAGGGAGAAAATCCCCTTGATATTTTAAGTGAAGCAATATGAACAGGCAATTGAAAGTAATAATTTCAGGAGGCGGCACAGGAGGACATATCTATCCTGCCATCTCTATTGCCAATGAAATAAAAAGAAGATACCCCAATGCCGAACTATTATTTGTGGGAGCAATGGGAAGAATGGAAATGGACAAGGTGCCACAGGCAGGTTACAAAATAGAAGGATTATGGATCACCGGGCTTGAAAGGAAATTAAGCATAAAGAATCTGAGCTTTCCCTTGAAGCTGGTGAGCAGCCTGTTAAAGGCAAAACAAATCATTAAAAATTTTGGGCCAGATGTGGTAATAGGAACAGGCGGATTTGCGAGCGGGCCTTTGCTTAAAATGGCAAATTCCCGGAATATACCCACGCTTATCCAGGAGCAAAATTCCTATCCCGGGATTACCAACAGGTTGTTGGGGAAACAGGCAAATGTAATTTGTACTGCCTATGAAAACCTGGAAAGATTTTTTCCCGCGGAAAAAATAAAGATCACCGGAAATCCGGTGCGGGAGGATCTCCTTAGTGTTCAAGATAAAAGAGAAGAAGCTCTGTCATTTTTTAAGCTGAAAGAAACTAAAACCACTTTACTTGTACTGGGCGGAAGCCTGGGAGCAAGAAGGATCAATCAACTTATTGAGGCAAACCTTCCTCTGTTTGAAGAGCGCGAAGTGCAGGTGATCTGGCAAACAGGCTCTTTGTATTATGAAGAGTATAAAAAACACCACAAAGTATTGGTGCAAACCCATGCCTTTTTAAACAGAATGGATCTGGCTTATGCGGCAGCAGATGTTATAATTTCAAGAGTAGGTGCCGGCAGTGTGTCAGAATTATGCATTGTGGGCAAACCCGTGCTTTTTATCCCATCGCCCAATGTTGCAGAGGACCATCAGGCAAAAAACGCCCTTGCCCTTGAAGCAGCAGATGCTGCCTTGGTTGTAAAAGAGGATGAACTCGAAACAGATTTTGAGAAAACTATGGTATTAATGCTGGAATCGGAAAAAGTGCGAAAGCAACTTTCAGAAAATATCCTGAAACTGGCAAAACCTAATGCAACGGCAGCGATTGTAGATGAAGTGGAAAAATTGATTAAATAAAAAAGATAAAAATTTAAAATTCAAAGTTTAACGTTCAATGTTGAAAAGTGATAAAGGAAAAGAGTTAAATATAAAACCGAAACCTACAACCTACAACCTACAACCTACAACCGACAACCGACAACTGACAACCGACAACATATAACTGTGCAAAACCTTAACAACATACAAAACTTTTACTTCATCGGCATCGGCGGTATAGGGATGAGTGCCCTGGCGCGATATTTCAATGCGACAGGCAAGAAGGTAGCGGGTTATGATAAAACTCCCACCGTTCTTACCCGTAGCCTTGAAGCCGAAGGAATACAGGTAAATTATGAAGATGAGGTTGGGAACATTCCGCAGGAATACAGCAATTCGAATACGCTGGTGGTGTACACCCCGGCCATTCCAAAAGATCATAAACAACATCATTATTTCATTGATAATAAGTTTGAGATCCAAAAACGGGCAGAAGTACTTGGGTTGATCACTAAAAATATTTTTACCCTTGCGGTTGCAGGCACGCACGGTAAGACAACTACCACAGCTATTCTTGGGCATTTGCTGAAGGAAACGGGAGCTAAAGTAACCGCGTTTCTTGGTGGAATTAGCGAAGACATTCAAAGCAACTTAATCCTGAATGGCAATGAAGTTATGGTAGTGGAAGCCGATGAATTTGACCGCTCATTCCTGAAACTTTCTCCCAACATTGCTGCTATTACCTCGATGGATGCAGATCATTTAGACATCTATGGCAAGCCGGAAGAACTGTTGAAATCCTTCAGGGATTTTGCTGCTTTGGTGCCGGAAGATGGAATTCTTTTCGTGAAGAATGGGTTGCCGGTGGCAGGTAAAACGCTGGGTATAGAAGATGATTCCAGTTATGCAGCAATAAACGTAAAAATTGATAACGGGGCGTATTCCTTTGATTTGCGCACTCCAAACACCATACTAAGAAATTTAAAATGTTTTCTACCCGGCAAACACAATTTGCAGAATGCTATAACGGCCCTTGCGATCGCCATAGAATATGGCTCCCCCACGGATCAACTCGCAGGGGCCTTATATAGTTTTAAAGGGGTAAAAAGACGTTTTACATACAGGATCAAGACCAAAGATCTTGTATTAATTGATGATTATGCGCATCATCCTACAGAGATTTCGGCCGTTCACCAGGCGGTAAGGGAGATGCATCCCGGCAAGAAAGTTCTGGCCGTATTTCAGCCGCACCTTTTTAGCCGGACCAAAGATTTTGTAGATGAGTTTGCTGAAAGTCTTAGCCGGTTTGATGAAATAAGGTTGCTGGATATTTATCCTGCACGGGAACTTCCGGTAGAAGGAATTACTTCCAGATGGCTTCTGGGAAAGATTGAAAACCCAAATAAAAAACTGGTGGTTAGAGAGGATCTTTCCGCAGAAATCAAGGATTCCGGCTGCGATGTAATAGTTATGATGGGTGCCGGAGATATAGGAGAAATGGTGCCCGAAGTTGAGAAAAATATGAGCCATGAAAATTAATTACAATTACATAAAAGCCTTCCTGGTTTTAGTGCTGGTCATATTTCTTTTTGGCTTTGCTGAAAAGCGCAATGAAATAAGGCCTTTAGCAAAAGTGGTGGTAAAATTTACCGAATTTGAAAACCTCTATTTAACTGAAGAAGCGGTTAATAAATTGTTAATACAAAATAATGTTACGGTTACGGGTGTAGGTAAAGAAACTTTAGATTTGAATAGGGTGGAGAAGGTTTTGAACACTCATGATATGATAGAAAATGCCGAAGTTTTTTTAACATTGGATGGGACTTTAAAAACCAGCATTGTTCAAAAAAGGCCCATAGGCAGAATTCTTGGAAAGGAAATCTTTTATATTGACAGGCTGGGGGAAAAAATGCCAATGTCCACCTATTATTCTGCCCGGGTGCCGGTAATAACGGGTGTAGGGGAGAGGGAGATCAAAGAAGTGTACCCCCTGCTTGATCATATAAGCCAAGACAGGTTCCTGCAGGAACATATAACAGGAATAAGGAGATTGAATGGCGGGGTTTATGAACTGGAAGTGAGAAAAATGGATTTTAGCCTGTTTGTAGGGAAAGTGGAAAACCTGGATACAAAATTCAATAATTTCAAGGCTTTTTATAAAAAAGCTTTTAAAGACGATATATTAAATACTTACAAGATGGTGGACTTACAATTTGGTAACCAGGTTGTTTGCACTAAAAAATAAGGTATGGAAGAGAACGACATTGCAGTAGGTCTTGATATTGGAACCACAAAAATTGTGGCCATGATAGGGCGTAAGAATGAATATGGAAAGGTAGAGATCATTGGCATAGGGAAATCCAAAAGTATGGGCGTGCACCGGGGGGTGGTAAATAACATCACCCAAACGATACAGTCTATACAGTTGGCAATACAGGAAGCAGAAGCAGATTCAGGTTTAAAGATAAAAGATGTGGTGGTGGGTATTGCCGGCCAGCACATAAGAAGTTTGCAGCACAGCGATTATATCACCAGGCCAAATCCCGATGAGGTAATTGATTCAGATGATATCCATACCCTTTGCAACCAGGTTCATAAGCTGGTGATGCTGCCGGGAGAGGAGATCATTCACGTGTTGCCCCAGGAATTTAAGGTAGACGGGCAGGCAGAGATCAAAGAGCCTATTGGAATGTATGGTGGCAGGCTTGAAGCCAATTTTCACGTGGTAGTGGGCCAGGTTTCATCAATTAGAAACATTGGTCGCTGCGTAAAAAGTGCGGGTCTTGAATTATCTGCAGTTACCCTGGAGCCATTGGCTTCAGCAAACGCGGTTTTGAGCCAGGAGGAAAAGGAAGCAGGAGTTGCGCTCATTGATATAGGAGGTGGTACTACAGATCTTGCCATTTTCAAAGACGGGATAATTCGCCATACAGCGGTTATACCTTTCGGCGGAAATGTGATCACAGAAGATATCAAGGAAGGATGCTCTATCATAGAGAAGCAGGCAGAATTACTGAAAATAAAATTTGGATCGGCCTGGCCGGGGGAGAATAAGGAGAATGAAATAGTTTCCATCCCGGGATTACGTGGTAGGGAACCTAAGGAGATCACCCTTAAAAACCTTTCAAAGATAATTCACGCGAGAGTGGTAGAGATCATTGAACAGGTGTACCTCGAGATCAAGAATTACGGCCACGAGGAGCAGAAGAAAAAATTGATCGCGGGAATGGTAATTACCGGCGGTGGAGCCCAGCTGAAGCATTTAAAGCAGCTGGCAGAATATATTACCGGAATGGACACCCGTATTGGGTATCCAAACGAGCACCTTGCAGGTAACAGTGACAGTGAAACTACCAGCCCGTTATATGCCACGGCCGTTGGGTTGGTGTTGAACAGCCTGGAGCAGAAAAAACATCAGTTCCAGGAGCAGGTAAAGTTCAAGGAGCCACAAAAATCTTCAGAAATTGAGCAACCTGTAATGGAGGAAGATGAAGATGATGATGAGAGAGATTACGGGAAAAAGGAGAAGCCCTTCAGAAAAAGCATTTTTGATAAATGGGCAGAGAAGTTTAAAGATTTTTTAGATAACGCAGAGTAAGAAAATATAGAACCAGTAAATCAGGATTTATGAGCAGTACAGAATTCGAAAACATCGCATTCGATTTACCAAAAAACCAATCGAACGTAATTAAGGTCATTGGTGTAGGAGGTGGAGGAAGCAACGCAATTAACCACATGTTCCAGCAGGGAATAAAAGGGGTTGATTTTGTTATTTGTAACACCGATGCCCAGGCCTTGGACAACAGTATGGTTCCCAATAAAATTCAGTTAGGTGTAAGCCTTACCGAAGGATTAGGAGCAGGAGCCAACCCCGATGTAGGGGAGCAGGCAGCAATTGAAAGTTTTGACGAGATCAAACGAATGTTGGATACCAATACCAAGATGGTTTTCATTACTGCCGGTATGGGTGGTGGTACCGGAACGGGTGCCGCGCCAATTATAGCCAAACAGGCCAAAGAAATGGATATACTCACAGTGGGTATTGTAACTATTCCTTTCCAGTTTGAAGGAAAAATGCGGAACGAACAGGCCCAGATAGGGGTTGAAAAGTTGCGTGCCCAGGTAGATTCCCTTATTGTTATCAATAACAATAAACTAAGGGAAGTTTACGGGAACCTTGGTTTCAAAGCCGGCTTTTCAAAGGCAGATGAGGTTTTGGCAACGGCTTCCAGAGGAATTGCTGAAGTTATAACACATCACTACACACAAAACATAGATTTACGTGATGCCAAAACGGTTTTGAGCAACAGCGGTACCGCCATTATGGGATCTGCAACTGCTTCAGGGGCCAGCAGGGCTCACGATGCCATCACCAAAGCTTTGGACTCTCCCTTATTAAATGACAATAAAATCAAAGGCGCCAAGAACGTATTACTGCTTATCGTTTCGGGCGGCGAAGAGATCACAATTGACGAGATTGGAGAGATCAATGACCACATCCAGGCAGAGGCAGGACATAGTGCCAACATTATTATGGGGGTTGGGGAAGATGAAAGTCTTGAGGATTCTATAGCCGTAACAATTATAGCCACGGGGTTTAATGTAGAAACCCAGAACGAGATAGTTAATACCGAAACCAAAAAGATAATCCACACCCTGGAGGATGAACAGAGGGCCGAGCATAATTTCAATAAAAATAAATATACTCCTTTTGAGGAAGTTCCCAGGGCTAAAGCGGAAGAAACTGCCCCGCCGGTGATAGTACATACTTTAGATGAGGAAGAAGTTGAGGAGCCGGTTATTAAAGAGAAAAATGAAGATCTCAGTACCCCGCCCAGTGCCCGTAATATGCAGGTGACTTACGAGGTGGTAGATTATGAAAAAGAAGAATTTATAATTACAGATACTTCTGAAGAAATTAGAAACCTGGAAGTGGAATCTCAGGAGGTTTCCATAGAGAAGGAAGAGCAATTCATGTTTACTTTTGATTTTCCTATCAATAAGAAAGCTGAAGAGAAAAAACAGCCGGAAAGAGGTCAGCCGGCTCCGAAAGCAGTTCAGCAGCCTTCCTCTTCAGAAAACCGAAAAGTGGTACATGATCTTAATGAGAGAACCAGGGATATTGAGGTAAAAGAGCATGTGGAGATCATTCCGGTTACCGAAAGTTCAGCCAGCGGGATCAAGCGTTACAGCCTTGATGATTATATGGAGGTAGAACAAATGCTTAAAAGCTCAAAACCTGCAGCCAAAAAAGTAGAAGAAGAGGAAGAGGTGATCTTCGAGAAGAAAACCATTGCACCAGCCCCTGCTGAAAATCCTTCAAGGGACAATAACGATCCTTTTGACAATCCAATTTCAGAGAGCCTTATTGAAAGAGCGGCAGAGAGAAGATCCAAAATGAAAGAGTTTAATTATAAGTTCAGGAATAATACAGCCCAGCTGGAAGAAATAGAAAGACAGCCGGCTTACAAAAGAGCGGGTATTGAACTTGAGAATTCAAGACCGGGTGATGAAAAACTTTCAAGGACAACATTGGGAAAAAGTGACAATGATGAGTTGAGGTTTAGAAGCAACAATTCCTTTTTACACGATAATGTAGATTAAGAATTATATCTCCCCCCTAATTTTTTAAACCCGAAATTCTTTGCAGGATTTCGGGTTTTATTTTTATCTTCGCAGTCCTATATAATAATAGAAAAAATGAGTTTACAAGACCGTATAATGACCGAAATGAAAGAGGCAATGCGAGCAAAAGATGCCGTAAAGCTGGAAGCATTGCGTGCCATAAAAAGCGGCATATTATTAGCTCAAACCGAAACCGGTACTAAGGAGCCAATAAGTGAGGATGAAGAATTGAAATTGCTGCAAAGGCTTGTGAAACAACGCAAGGACAGTGCAGCTATATATAAGGAACAAAACAGGGAAGACCTTGCGCAACCCGAACTGGATCAGGCAGCGGTGATAGAGCAATTTTTACCTGCTCAGCTAAGTGAGGCAGAGATCGAGGCAAAGGTGGAGGAGATCATTTCTAAAACCGGTGCGGCAGGAATGAAGGATATGGGAAAGGTAATGGGACTCGCTTCACAGGAATTAGCCGGAAAGGCCGATGGCAAGACGATTTCCATGATCGTAAAGAAGAAGTTAAGTTAGTTATATAGTATTGAGTATTGAGTATTGAGAATTGAGTATTGAGAAGAGATAATTTTCAATCTAGAATTTAGAATCTAGAATCTCAAATCTTAAATATTGAATTTTTTGGCCCCGTGGCGCAACTGAATAGCGCATCAGATTTCGGCTCTGAGGGTTGGGGGTTTGAATCCCTCCGGGGTCACTAGAGCTAATTATAATTAGCAGCAAAACCACGCAAATCTTAGTATTAGCGTGGTTTTTAAGGTTTTAGGAGTTAATATAATTTGAACTGATATGATATTTTATGGGAACTAAAAGGTTACCTAAAATTAAAAAGTTACCTCGAGGTTACATGTGTTAGAAAGGGTATATTTAAAAGGATAGTTGATTTGACTTTCGTCTGAATTATTGTTTACTAAAAAGACGACAACTATGGGAACTACAAACACATTTTCTGTGCTTTTTTGGGTGAAGAACGAAAAAGGAGAAACAGGAAGGGGAATTATTTATGCAAGAATAACAGTAAATCAAAAAAGGGTTCTTGTTAGCCTGAAGCGAAAAATTTTATTGAAATTATGGGATTCAGGCAGAAAAAGGGCCAAAGGTCATTCTGTTGATGCCAGGCAACTAAATCAATATCTGGACTCGGTACAATCCAGGTTTTTTCATTGTTACCAAGAATTAACGTCAAAAGGGAAAAAGGTTACCGCGAAATTGATTAAAGCTGTATATCTTGGAGATGGTGAGAATTCTAAAACGCTTCAGGAACTCATTCAATACCATTCCAGAAAAATTGAAAGTACCCTGGCCTCCGGGACTATTAGAAATTTTGGAATAACTGAAGGCTACATCAATAAGTTTTTAGCCAAGGAAAAAAATACTACAGATGTTTACCTAAGGGAGCTGGATTATAAATTCTTATGTGATTTCCAAAATTTTCTTCTGGAATATTACCCAAAGAAACATCCCCGGGAGATGAGCCATAACACAGTAATGAAGCATATCCAAAGATTAAGGAAGATAATTAGACTGGCATATCACCTTGAATGGATAGATAAGGATCCTTTTATGCGCTGGAAAACTACTTTTGAGAAAAAAGAAAGAGAGTTTTTATCTCCCAATGAACTTTCAAATCTAGAAACATATGAATTTCCAATTGAAAGGTTAGACCGTGTGAGGGATTTGTTTGTCTTTAGTTGTTACACCGGGATAAGTTATGTGGATATTATGGGTTTATCATTAGATAATATTTCTCTGGGTATAGACGGGAATAATTGGATTATGACAAAGCGCCAAAAAACCAAAACTTCTATAAAAATTCCTTTGCTTGATCCTGCTCTTCATTTAATTAAAAAATATAGTGATCATCCCATGACAATCATAACGGGCACACTCTTACCCGTGATCACCAATGAAAAATTAAATGTATATCTCAAGGAAGTTGCTCTTCTCTGCGGACTTAAAAAGAACCTTACCTTCCATATGGCCCGACATACATTTGCTACCACAGTTACCTTAAGCAATGGAGTTCCTATAGAAACCGTTTCTAAACTTTTGGGACATACCAAAATTGCAACCACGCAAATTTATGCAAGGGTATTAGAAAAAAAAGTTAGTGAAGATATGAATGATCTGAGGGAAATCTTGAAAAAGAATAAAGGTATAACTTAGGTTTTTGCATGCATGTGGGAACAAAAAATTTTACCATTGGGACCATTTTAAAAACTGTGTAAGTTTAAAAATAGCGGAATTTTAAATCCCAGATATGTTTTTGTTTAATTTTCAATTTTACACAAGAAAGAAGATTTAATTGATGTTGGGTGAGGCTGCTTTAAATAGCTCAATACTTAACGTATTCAATGCAAAACAATTTCCACAACCTCCAACCATAATTAAAACTACATTCAGTTTTATATGAAACCGTGCTAGGGATCGTTGTGGCCATAAACCTCCCGAAACCCCTTTTCTTTTAAAACTTCAATAAAAAATGCTCTATTATCTTTCTCATTCTCTTTATAATTTTTGATTAAGTAGGTATTTCTGAAAATATTACTATAAAAAAGTGGTTTTCCCTTACAAAGAGTAAGAGAAAATTATCCTTGACTGATTTCTTATTGCAGATTTTAGGATCATAATTAAACGTTAAATCTTTTATTATGAAAACAAGACTACCTTTCCTTTTTTCGCTTTTTATTTTTTCTTTTTCTTTCGCTCAGGAAAAGTTAGTTTTTTCCTATGATGCAGCTGGCAATCAAATATTAAGGGATAGACTTTGTGTGGGTTGTGTGAAAACTCAGGAAAGTATTGTGGAGAAATTAGAGAAAGAAGAGGATGAGGGCGGATCTAACTTAAATGATAAAAATAAGTTCAAATTTGCTGCTTATCCTAATCCTGTTACTGATATTCTACAGGCCTACTGGGAAAATACGGAACATGAATATATAACTCATATGTCCATGTTTACGATAGAAAATAAGCTTTTATTTTCAAATCAGATATCCCCAAAACAAGCAAATCAAGATATAAATTTTGCGGGTTATCCTCCCGGGTTATATATCCTCACCTACACCTATAACACCAATAGACGGGAATCCTATAAAGTTCTTAAAAATTAATCCTATGAAAATAAAAATACTTTGTTCAATATTCTTTTTTAATTTATTATTTGTTTTTGGCCAACAAGGGGTAAACCCATTAGATGAATTTACATACAGGACGATAAAAGTTACCAATGTAACCAAAGATTCTATCCCTCTTACAGGTGCAACAGGCACATTTTCTACCTCGCAAGAAAGCGGCACTATGAGCATTTCGGGGGGTGCCAATCCGGATATTGGAGAAACTATGGGAGAACTTAGTGTTTCCCTTACAGGGGGAGCCACCTATAACATCCCAATTGCAGTTCCTCCGGGAATAAATGGGATTGAGCCCACAATTTCTATATCCTATAACAGCCAGGGTGGTAATGGTTTGGCAGGCTACGGATGGAATATTGCCGGGGTTTCGGTAATAACCCGTATTCCTTCGACAAAATTTCACGATGGAAATATTGACGCTGTAGATTTTAATAATCTAGACAGGTTTTCTTTTGATGGGCAACGGTTAGTTTTAAAAAGCGGAACCTATGGTGCTTCCGGTGCTCAGTATGAAACAGAGAATTATTCCAATGTCAAAATTATTTCTTATGGAACTTCACCTTACGGTACAGCATACGGGCCATCTTATTTTATTGTGTATTATCCCGATGGATCTACAGCTCGTTATGGCTCTACTACAGACTCCCGATCCAGAACAGATTATGCAATAAGTTATTGGGAAAATCCACAGGGTGTAAGAATTTCTTATCAATATGTGCTCCAGGACAATAGTTTAAGGATCAATAAAATATTATATGGATCCCGCTCCACCGCCGCCGCCATAAACGAAATTCAATTTGTGTACGCTACAAGACAAAGGCCGGAACAGGCTTATGTAGGGAGCTACACTTTTATGCGAAAAACGATTTTAAAGGAAATTAGGGTTTTGGGAAATGGGGTTGGCTTCAGAAATTATTTTTTAAATCATACAAACGCAACAAAACTGGGGTATGACAGGTTAACAAGTATACAGGAAAAAAGTGGAGATAATAGCCTGGCCCATAGCCCAGTAAATTTTAATTATAATACCTCCTCTACATCTGTAAATTATACAGGGATTACTACCGATGTGGGTATAGGTAACATTGAACAAAGGAATGCTGAAGTTGTTTCTCTTGACCTCTCCGGGAACGGAAAAATGGACTTTATAGTTTATCCAAAATCTGCTTCTCAAAAAAATAAATTTTGGATATTAAAAGATCTTCAATCCGGTGGTTTCAATTATCCTGTTGAAGTTAATTCCGGAGCTTTTGAGGCCTTAGTTCCTATATCCTGGCTTACGCATAATAATAAGATTTTATCTGGGCAGGGGATAGGAGTGATACAGAATGCACCGAATAATGAAGTCAAATTCAAAGTATATTCCAACGGAACAACCAATCCTATTTATTATCAATATGAAAAGGTTTGGAACGCCCCCACCTATACAGACAAATCTTCTTGTTATGATGAGGATATTCAATATCGCATTCCCCAAACTTACATTTCTGGTGATTTTAACGGGGACGGACTTTCAGATGTATTAGCCATTGGTAAACCTTATTCTTATAGCAGCTGTTACGAGACCTTACCCAATCCCGGGGAACCATGTGGATTTTTAGAGCCTTATTCCCTTAATACTGCTAATAAACCACAAAAAGACAAACCGGTTAAAGATCCTCCTGGACAAGCTTCCAAAGATACCCTAACGGGGCCAATACTGGAGTCCTCCCAAGTAGAATCAACAAATTCCAGTTGTTGTCAATGTGACTTCTATTCAAACAATTCTTCGCGGGTCCATTTAATTAACCTAGACAGGCGTTTAACAACCGGATTTGCAAGTTCCATAGGTAATTTGTCTTTGGCCTTACAATCTTCACATAAATTACTTACGGCAGATGTAAATGGTGATGGAAAAACAGATATCCTCCAGTTTACTCCCGGAAAAGTGTATGCATATACAATAAGTAACTCTGGCTATTTGCAATTATTATGGAGTACTACAGATACGCGCATTAAAACAGAAATGCATCCAATGTTAGGGGATTATAACGGCGATGGGAAAACCGACTTTATAGTACCTACCGCGAACGACAGCTATACATTTGCCGTATTTTTATCTACCGGAACTGCATTTGTAAAAACCGAAGTCACGTATCCTTTTCAGTATAAAGAAACACTTTGGAATAGCACAAGTGCAACTTTGTATGGATATAATCTTATCGCTGTTGATATAAATGGCGATGGAAGAACAGATATTCTAGATTACCGAACTACTACCTATAATAGCAGTAGTAATGGTTCTCAAAATATCAAGGTATACAATAATACATCTTCTAGTGCGGTCGCTGTTACTCCTGCATTTTCTTACGGCGGGACTGTAACAAAATCAGGAGATTTAAAACATTTTCCTATCCCTGTTTTTTTAACTTCTGACAAACCCAATTTAAATCTTGACTTTGCTTCTATAAGTAACAATTGGATCTCCTCATTTAATTTTACAATGGATCACCGGGAAGATGTCCTTTTGCGTTCAATATCAAATAACGGAGTTAATCATACAATAAAATATAATAACCTAAATCCAGAGGAATACGGTTTAGACTACACTTCTGTATATCGCGCTGGTTATTTGGAGACCTATCCTTATGTAGATATATCGTTAGCGCCAGGTTTTAAAGTGGTTAGCAGTTTACAACGTTCTTATTCAAATACGCCAACTCTGAAACAAACATTCTCTTATTACGGAGCGGTCTCTAATATTGATGGTCTAGGCTTTTTAGGTTTTCAGGGAGTGGCCAGGAGCAACTGGCATACCGGCACAGGTGACAGGATGTACAATGTTTCCAAACACGATCTTAAATTAAGGGGAGCAGTTACAAGTGATTATCTGGCAACATATATTGATTTTAATAATATACCTTCAGGTTGGATCACAAAAAACACTTATACCTATGACCCGCCCGTTCTTGCCACAAACAAAACCTTCACGTTAAATCTCAATTCTAAGTCCAGTAGTAGTAGTCTTGAGGGTACAACCACAACTACCAATTATTTATATGATACATATAATAATCCTAAGCAAGTTAAAACCTTTTATTCCGGCAATGGCAGTGAAACAGTGGATATAACGTATGACGATAATCCAGGGGCAAACTATTATATTGGTCGTCCATCTAAAAAAATCGAAACAATGGTGGTGGGGTCCAACACTTTTAGTACAGAAGAACAATATACCTATACAGGGAGTTTAATTACTCAAAAGAAATTTAAAGGAAATGGTACTCAGTACGACACTGAAAATTATGTGTATGACGTATTTGGAAACATACTTAAAAAAACCACCAGTCCTTATAATACGGCTGCCAGAGAAGCAAATTTTGAATATGATACCTCCGGGAGGTTTTTAACAAAGGCTACAGATGCACTGGGAATGGCAACCATTTATACGTACAATTCCACTTCGGGAATGCTCGCTACAGAAAAAAACCCCTACAACCAGACCACCTCTTATTTTTATGACAGCTGGAATAGGTTGGTAAAAGCAACAGATTATTTGGGAAAAAATGTCCTCACCACATTTTCTGAAGCCTCGTATTTCTATACCGTAACCGTTTACGCGGATGATGGTACCAGTAAAATAAGTGTTTTTGATCCTTTAAAAAGAATGACTCTTATTAAAGAAAAAGATGTTTTAGGGCAGTGGGTTCAAAAAAGCTATGAATATGATAAATTTGACCGGCCATATAAAGAAAGTGAACCCTATATTGGTTCGGCACCTTCTCAATGGAATCTTACAGAGTATGATTTTTATGGCAGGCCATCAAAACACACTTCGTTTACCGGGAAGGTTACCACATTTACATATTCAAATCTTTCAGTCACTGTAAATGATGGAACAAAGGCGGTAACCACCCTTAAAGATGCAATGGGCAATGTAATAAATGTAACAGATCCCGGAGGGACCATCAATTACACATATTATGGTAACGGGGCAATGAAAACCGCCAATTATGACGGGATAGTTGTAAGTGTGGACCAAGATGGGTGGGGCAGGAAAACAAAGCTTACAGATCCTTCAGCCGGGGTTTATAACTATGAATATAATGGCTTTGGTGAACTCATCAAAGAAACAACCCCTACAGGGAATACGGTCTACACATATACATCTTTAGGCGAACTGCAACAAAAGAAAGTTACTGGGGACAACAATACCAATATGACCTTTAATTATAGTTATGATGCAACGAGCAAATTGCTCACCTCCCTGAAACTTATCAATGCAGATGGGAACAATAGCGATTATATATATAGCTATGACTCCCACAAAAGGCCTTTAAGTATTTTGGAATCCAATCTTTATGCGAATTTTACAAAAAGATATACTTATGACGATTTCGGAAGAATTAGTACGGAAGAAAGTCAGGCCAATGCCTATGGTAAATCCAGTATTAAAAAAACAAAAAATACATATCAAAACGGCGGTTTAGTAAGCATAAGCGATTTTGGTACCAATGAAGTGTTATGGACCCTTAATGAAATAAATGCCCGAGGACAGGTTACCTTATCTACGGTTGGTAACAACCTCAAAAAGACCAATACCTATAACACCTATGGATATTTAACAGAAGCAAAAACCGAAAAAGCATCCGGGACCACCCTTACCCAGCTTATGCAGCTTACTTTTAACTTCAACGCCCAAAGGGGAACATTAACCAGCAGGACAAATTCTTTGTTCAGTTGGTCGGAAAATTTCACTTATGACGGGTTGGATAGATTAACAAACTTTGACGATAATAATAGCCAGAGATCACATTCGTATGATTCAAGAGGGAGGATTACAACCAACAGTGCAATTGGAGATTATGTTTACACGTCCACTTCATACAGGCAAACAGAACTTAACCTGAATCCTGCGGGGGAAACTTATTTCAACAATTACCAGAAACAGCAAATTTCTTACAATGCTTTTAAAAGCCCGGTTGAGATCACAGAAGAAGGCAAGGATAAGGTAAGTTTTGAGTACAATGCCTTTTTGGGCAGGGCCAATATGTTTTATGGAGGGCTGGAAACCGATAAAACTCTGAGAAAATCCCGAAAACATTATTCCCATGACGGGAGCATGGAAGTCGCCTATGACAAGACAACTGGCAAAGTTACTTTTGTCACATATTTAATGGGAGATGCATATAGCTCCCCGGTGATCTGGCATTCTGAACACATCGGTTCAACAACAGCCAACAACTTTTTCTACCTTCACCGGGATTATTTGGGCAGTATTTTAGGGATTACAGATAAGGAAGGGGTTTTCAAAGAAAAGCGCCACTTTGATGCCTGGGGAAATATCGTAAAGCTCACCGATGGTAACAATGTTGCCTTAACAAAGTTCGCAATTCTTGATATGGGGTATACCGGCCACGAGCATTTATTGGGGGTGGGGATTATCCATATGAATGGGCGGCTATACGACCCTGTGTTGCACAGGTTTTTGAGTCCTGATAATTTCGTGACGGATCCTTATAACACCCAAAATTATAACAGGTATGCATATGTGTTGAACAACCCATTCATGTACACTGATCCAAGTGGGGAAGAACCATTCTTTATAGTTTTAGCAACCATACTTTCTGTGGGGATTATAATTGCAAATGCTATATGGGGAGATCACGATGCAACTCCTTATCAAAATACAAGCAATAATTATATTCCTTCCCCAACAAGTAGTGGAAATTCTTCCAATATTGCATCTGGAAGTCCACGTGGAACGGTCATAGCTTCAGAGTTTGATATGCCACACTTTGTAAAAATTCCTTCCTGGTTCCCTGAGGTTAATTTGTCAAGAATTGCATCTTCTTTAGTGCCTAATGAAAGAAGGTTAAATACTTTTGGCTACAATTCTAATCACCAGGATCCACTAAAAAAATATAAAGATAGAGCTATATCATTGGAAAAATGGCAGGATATTTATCGAGATAAAAGTTGGCAGGAAATCGCAACGGAAGGAGGTTGGAAACAAGGTCAGCCCCTTGGGCCAACACATAGATATGTAATAAACCCCATAGATGGAAACGTTATGGATATGAGACACGTTGTGATTGTGGGCTATGGATACGGAGAAAATGTAGGTAGTATAATAGAACATGTTCAAAATATTCATCCTTCAACCAGAGCAAGTGCCTATGATCCGCAGGATTATTACTCAAATAAAGTCGGAGCGAACTTTTTTCAACTGAGACATACTGGAAATTGGTCTTCCAATAGTTGGGCATATGACTTTAAACGATTCATATATACCCATTATAAAACATTATTTAACAATTATAAATCATGAAAAAAATATTTTATACTAATTTTTTTTTATTCATTTTGCTAATATCTTGTTCAAAAGCTAACCAGGAAAATTTTGAAGACTTAAAAAAAATAGAGACTGGTATGGAGGTAAAAAAAGTTTTATCTATAATGAGGAACGATCCAATTAATGTGAAAAGAGCACCGTGGAATGATAGTCTTTTTATTTACTATTTTTCTTCACCTGCAGCAGCTTCTGATCATTATAAAATAATATTTAAAGAAGAGGATAGTACCGTGATTGAAATAAATTTTGGAGATTAATTTTTTTTCCGAATATAATAGTGGGTTGGGGATAGAGAGGTCACGAGTATTAATTAGGAGTTAGAATTTTCATATAATCTAGGGTTATACCACCCGGTGCTCCCACCATTTTTCTATCCTCAAATAATTTTTTCAGAATTCCTTTGACACTCAAAAATAAAACCGGTATGGGTATGTGTTGAATAACCCATTAATGTATACTGATCCTAGTGGTGAAGAATTTTTCACCGCGCTTGCTTATATTATTGTAGGGGCAATAATTTTAGCTGCAGCTATATGGGGTGATTATGACGCAACTCCATATCAGAATACCGGCAATTATAATGCACCCTCGCCATCAAATAGTGGGGATTCATCTAGTATTGCATCGAGTAGTTCCGGTGGAACTGTTATAGCCTCAGAGTTTAATATGCCACACTTTATTAATGTCCCCTCCTGGCTACCGGAAATTAATTTATCTAGAATAGCATCTTCTTTAATACCAAATAAAAATTGGTTAAGTCCTTTGCAAACAGGGTTAGATGTTGTAGGTTTAGTACCTGTAGTAGGGGAAGTGGCAGATGGTGCCAATGCTCTAATTTATCTTGCTCAGGGAGATTATGTAAATGCAGGATTGAGGGGTGCTGCTATGGTTCCGTTTCTTGGTTGGGGAGCTACAGGGGCAAAGTTGGGAATGAAAGCGAAAAATGCTTTTGATTTGACAGTTGCCGCTAAGGGGGGAACTACTGTTTTAGGGCATTATCCTGCATACACGAAACTTGCAGGAGAGTTAGGAGCTAAGAGATTTAATATCCCTACTAATGTGTGGAATAAAATGACCCCTGCCCAACAATGGGGAGCAAATCAAAAGTTTCTTGATAGAATGATTTTGCGTGGGGACAATATCAGACTTGCAACACCTCTTAATCAAGTTAAGCCAGGCAGCTTTTATCAAAGAGAATTGAATTATTTATTTGACAAAGGGTACAAAGTAAGTTCTGACGGACTTTGGTTAGTAAAATAGGAAGCTATGAAGAATAACGAAAAAACATATAGTTTTCTAAAGTCAAATGGATTTGAACTAATTCAAAAAGATACTTCGGATTTTTTTGGTGACTACTACGATATATTTTCCAATGGTTTTTTTCAAATAAGGTTTAGCAGTTCTAAATCTTTTGAAACAGTTGACATACGGAGTAATTTACCAAATGAAAATTGGTATGATTTAGCGTTGGTAAAAGCCCTATTGTATGATGAAAAAAAACTTAATAGTACAACCACTATTGAAGAGCACAGGGATTTTTTACAGAAGGAATTTACTAATATTGCTGAACTCTTTAATGACAGGAATTATCTAGTCGCTAAAAAGAGTTTAGAAGAAGTAGGGAATGAACGAGCAAAACAAATGTTTCCTGGAATAAGAAAATAAGCAGAAGCCTCGGGAGACCGGGGCTTTGTTCATTTTAGAAATTGGCTTTACCGTCCAACAGATCCTTCATTCTTTTTTGGTGAGCATTGAATTAATGATTTTAACCAGTGCATTTTTTTCATCTTCATCAAGCTGGTTAATCAGCATCAATTGCTCGTTCAGTTCGTGATTCTGAAGCTCTACCCCGGAGTTTTCACTATCGTTCCAAAGGTTATCGGCACTTACGGCAAAAACCTTCCTCAATCGTTGCACAATATCATAGAGGGCTGCAATTGCCCGCGTGAAGGTTAGCTGATCTTTTATGGGTAACCTGAAAAAGACCAACACCTATAATTCCTATAGATATCTAACTGAAGCAAAAACAGATAAAGCATCTGGCACAACTGTTTCCCAGCTTATGAAGCTACTTTTACTTTTAGTATTCTACGGGGAATTTTGAAGGCAGCACAAAATCGCCTGTTTAACTGGATGAAAGTTTTATATATGATGCTAAGGACAGGCTCACCTCCTTTACAAATAATAACAGTGCCAAAACCCAGACCTATGATAACCGTGGGATGTTGCCTAATAAAAGCGCAAAAGTGGATTATTTATATAGCTCCACCAATTACCAGCAAAACGAGCTCAATTTAAATACCCGGTGAGAGGGTTATTTCAATAATTATAAAAAAAAATCATTTCCTACAATGCTTTTAAGAGTCAGGTAGAGAAAACTTAAGAAGGCAAAGACAAAGTAAGTTTTGAGTTCAATCCCTTTTTAGGCAGGACCAATATGTTTTTTGGATGGCTTGAAACAGTTAAAACTTTGCGATAATTTTAAGCACTACTCCCTTGAGGTGAGGAAGGAAATTGCCTATGACAAAACAACTGGCTAAGTTGCTTTTGTAACGTACTTAATGGGTGGCGCCTAATCCTCCCCGGTAATTTGGAATACCTAACATTGCGGTTCAACAACCGCAAATAATATTCACTACCTACACCGGGATTATGTGGGGAGTATTCTTAGCATTACCGAAAGGAATGGGGATTTAAGGAAAAACGCCATTTTGATGCCTGGGGGGATATCGTTAAACTCAGCGATGGCAATAATGATGCACTTAGAAAATTTGCTATATTGGATAGACGGTAAACCTGGCACTAATATTTATTAGGAGTGCGGATTATCCCTCTGAACGGCAGGTTGAATGATCTGGTGATTCACCTTTTACTATCCTCGGACAATTTACGCAAGATCCCTTTAATACTCAGAATTATAATTAGTATGCATATGTATTGAACAATCTTTTATTGAATACAGAATCCTAGTGGGAAAAACACTTTTCCTTGTAATAGGAGCCACTATAGAAGCCATAGAGGTGGTTTAGAAAAATCACCTGATTAATGGAATTAACAATAGTCAAACTTAAAACAATTCAAAAAGTCAAAATAATTCCCTTACAATTTATACGGAAATTTTTATTATATCCAATTTAAAAGAACTTAAGTTTGGAAAATTGAAATTATAATAAAACAGATTTTTAATCTCTATCCTCATTATTTCTTTAGCCCCCCAATTGGCAGTCGGACTGTTAATGCCTTTGGGAGATGGATCAAAACAAATAAGTCCAAACTTCTCTTAGATGTCAACATAAAAGAATTTTAGGCCTTATAGTCCTAAATTTTTTAATCATTGTCAGTTAGAAAAATCTTAGTAGTTACATGAAAATAGGATGAACACTATAGTGTGTATTATAAATTGTGAGAAACACACAAGACTCAGAATTGGAAAGATTCTCGATGATTATTCTGAATTTTCCTGTTTAGGTAATTCCGAAAAATATGAGGAGTCTTTCGCGTTAATTCTCAAAATTAATCCAGATTTAATTTTCATAGATTTAAGGCCAAGAGAAAAATTTTCTTTAGACCCAACGCAATTTATCCGGGAATTATACCAATATCTTGATTATTTACCCATTATTATAGCAATTTTCCGAACCAGAGATCGTGCTTATGAAGCAATAAAACTTGGGTGTACAGATTATCTTATTAACCCTTTGACAGAATTAGAGCTTCGGAAGTGTTTATTAATGGTAAAAAGAAAATTCTTAAAGGTTTATCCTGAGAAAATTTGTTTAAGATCATATTCTGATTATCAATTTCTGCATTTAAACCAAATTTTATTACTTAAAGCGGACGGTAATACCACGGATTTTCATCTTACTGGGAAAAAGAAAGTCCCTGCCTTTAAACCTCTCAAAAATTTTGAATCCATATTGCCTAAAAACTTTATAAGGGTACATAAAAGTTACATAATTAATACTGATTATCTTCTGCGCGTTAATTTCGCCAAATCTCGTCTCACATTATTTGAAAATAATGTGGTTCCTTTTTCTAGAGCCCATCGGACCCAATTAGACCTATTGAAGGATACCCTTTTTAATCTTGAGTCCGTCTAAGTAAATTCTACCATTCATCATCCAGATTCCGCTATTCATACTTCTAATGGATCCATACAGAACTATGTCCAGTTGAATTCTGAATAAAATCATTTAACTCAATAAATTTATCCTGTTAACAAAGTTTTAAGAACTGTAAAAAATCTTTCTTAAAAGCATCGAATTCGAATTTTTTTCATTGTGCACAATGAGGCCCGGCTAGCCGGGCGAATTGAATCTTATAATTAATCGAAATCAAAAGTAAAAATGAAAAAAATTAAGTTCCTGTTATTGTGTGTGCTCTTATTTAACTTTCTAGCGGCTTGTGAACCGGAAGTTATACCGACAGAGAGTTTCCAAAATGAAAAAAATTTGATTGAAATTTATTCAGATACTGGTGAAGATGGAGGGCCCATTGATGACAAAAAAGATAAAGGATAGTAATTATAAAAGGCCCTATAGGGGCCTTTTTCTATTATATTTGTTTTAAAATATTGAAAATTAAAGCTAATATATTTTTCATCTCTATTTTTCTTCTGCTCGTATTCAGTTGTAATGAGAGAAAAACGCCGTCTTTTACCCTAATAAACCAGGAATTGGCATTATTTGATAGTTTGAAATTCCAAATCCTCGAAAATCCTACAAAAAGGGATTCAGTGTTGAATACAATCTTTACTTTTCGTCAGGATTCTATTAAAACAAGAATGTTGCTAGATATTTCCTATAAATTTTATTCTAAAAATGATTCTTTGAATTTCCGATATTGGAATAAAGTTGCACATAATCATTCCCATAATATAAAGGATACATCTGCAGTTGCGGAAACTTATTGGGATTTAGCAAATTTTTATTACAAGGAAAAATTTTTAGATAGCTCTTACTATTACTATAATAAAGCTCTTGAATTATATGATTATATAAATGATGATTATCAAGCCGCGAGGATGTTAATCAACTTGGCTACTATTCAAAGGGATATAAAAGATTTTAAAAATAGCGAAATCACAACTATTGAAGCCTTAAAAAAATTGCAACCATTGGACAAGCAATACCAGAAGTACTTGGCATATAATAATTTGGGGGTTACAAACAATCATCTTGAAGAATATAGTGAAGCAATAAATTTTCATAGTAGAGCCTTGGTGATAGCTGAAAATCTTGAAGATGAAATTCTTATAGCCTTAACTTTAAATAATATTGGTGTTGTTTATAAGAACCTTGGGGAATATATTAAAGCAATTGAAAATTACAGGAAAGCCAAAGCTGTTGACAGCTTAGGAATTAAATATCCGGAACTCGAGGCAATGGTTATGGATAACCTGGCATATTCACGATTTATGTTAAACGACACACTCGGTATTGAAGAGGATTTTCTATCTGCCCTGGCTATTAGGGAAGGAATTAGTCATTTTTCTGGTATTGCTACAAGCCACCTACATTTGGGGGATTACTACTTGAGCACCTCAGATACCTTAAGGGCTATTAATCACTACTTAGATAGTAGAAAAGTTTCAACAAGTAAGGGTTTGAATCAAGAATTTCTACAATCTACTTTGGCTTTGGCAAAACTGGGTGGGAATGGATCCAATATTTTTTATAACGATTATATTGAAAAAGCTAAAGAATTTCAGAGAGAAGAAAGAGCTATAAAAAATCGTTTTGCCAAAATAAGATTTCAAACAGATGAATATATTGCAGAGACCAAACGGCTCACAGAACAAAAAATCTGGATATCTTTAGTTTCCTTTTTAACAATTATGTCCCTAATGCTCCTTTATTATGTAATATTACAAAGAACCAAAAACAAAGATTTGGCTCATGAGCAAGAACAAAGAATTGCCAATGAAGAAATTTATAAACTTATGCTGAAGCAACAGTCAAACCTTGAAGAAGGAAGGCAGCAGGAAAGGAAGCGTATTTCTTCAGATCTACACGATGGGATTCTGGGTAGGCTGTTTGGTGCACGCCTCAGTTTTGAATTCCTCAATCTAGAAATGTCCCCCAAAGAACTTAAGAAATTTCACGTTCTTACAACTGAGCTTCATGAAATTGAAAAGGAGGTGCGGGAAATATCACATGATTTAGTTTCATCAGATTTCTTCTACAATTCAAGCTTTATTAATTTGATAAATGATATTATTCATAACAAAAATGACGTAGGTAATACCCATTTTCATTTGGATCATGACAAGAGTATTAACTGGGAAAATGTGAATCCAGAAATTCAGTTAGATCTTTACCGAATTATACAGGAGGCGATACAGAATATTATAAAACACGCCGACGCAAAAAAGGTAAGTATTACAATTCATGGGGAGAATTCAAAACTTCTTCTGACAGTTAGCGATAATGGGCGTGGATTTCAATTAGATAAAATCAGGAATGGGATAGGTTTAATGAGTGCTGAATCCCGGGTTAAAAAGTGGAATGGTTATTTTTCAATTAATTCATCACTAGGTCATGGAACGGAAATAACAGTTGAGGTTCCGCTCTTAAATATTTTGTAAAAAATGAAAGCTTTTACCGCCATAATCATAGATGACCACCCCATAATTACGGATTCCTATCAAGCCGCGATAGAGGAATACTTTTCCTCAGGAACGGTGGAACCTAAAATACTGGTATTGAATGATCTTGATTCGGCCTTAGATCAAATAAATAACTCGAAGATCTTCATGGCAGCAGATCTTATTTTTTTAGATATTCAACTTCCACCATCTCGTGATAATAGAATGATTTCAGGAGAAGATCTTGGCCTAAAGATCCGGAAGAAAAACTCACCGGCTAAAATCGTTTTATCCACATCCCTTAATGAAAATTATAGAATCTATAGTTTATTAAAAAATATAAATCCTGAAGGATTTCTCATAAAAACAGATATTAATCGACATGAGTTGTTAATTGCCCTTGATAAAGTCATAAGTACCCCACCATATTACAGTAAAACCGTGCTACAGTTATTGCGGAAACATATAAGTTCTGATTTTGTTTTAGATGCTAATGATAGAAGGATCTTATTTGAACTTTCGATAGGAACAAAGTTAAAAGATTTACAGAATATTATTCCTCTATCCTTGAGTGGAGTTGAAAAAAAAAGGCGTAATCTCAAAATACTTTTTGAGGTTGAAGAAGAAGGTGATCGGTCTCTAGTTCTGAAAGCTCGAGAAAAAGGATTTTTATAAAAAGAGAGGAACTCCTATTTATTTTTAAATATTTTCTAGTAATCCTCTCAGCATACATGCCTCAATTTTAAAAAAGGGGGTTTAAAAACTTTTTAGGGGTAATATCGCATTTTCCCATAATAGAGTATTGAAATAAAAAACAATTCGCTTTTAAGGGAATTCATCTATATCTCCAGCATTCCAAATATACACAACGGGTCGCAGAATATATCTCCGTCTAATGTAAAATTCATCATTTTTCAAATCCTTTTTGCAATTTTATAAGAAAATATCCTTACAATAAGTAAGGATTTTACTTGTACTTAGGAGCCGATTTTTTCTAATTTTGGGTTGAAAGTTGTAGATTAATTAATTTGGAGATAATGAAAACACATTGGGAATTTAAAATTGAAAGTGTAACCCATAAATCGGAGAAACAAATAATAACTGGCGCAGAAGTTCGCCAGATAGGCCCAGGCATACCTGAAAATATGGACCTATTTGTTAAAAGAAGAGGGAAGCCGGGGCAACTTGTTAAAAATGATGACCAAATTGATCTGGATGAGCCAGGGATAGAAAAATTCTACTCTCAGGAATCTAGTTCTGAAGCCGGATTTTATGGCCCTATTATTTGAGGAGGATTATGACCTCTTGACAAGTTCAGGTCTGAAAATTGAAGAAGATGAATTAGGGAGATTCTTAATTATCAAAAATTTTCCTGTCCAAGAGGATTTATACCTGTCTCAAGGCCGACCTATTACGGATCTTGAAGTGCTTTTAATAATTCCCCCCAATTACAATACGAGTGGGGGAGATATGTTCTGGACATTTCCTGATATTTCAAGAGCCGATGGTAAACCCATTCCTAACTATGGAGGTGATCCGCGAATCTATGATAGCAAATCCTATAATAGATGGTCCAGGCATTTTAGAGCAGCCTCCTGGTTGGCAAAGGTGGATAACGTTCAGAAGATTTTAAGTAGAGTTGAGTGGGCTCTTAAAAATCCACAGGCAAATTTGTAATAATGGATCGGATAATTTTATTAGGGTCTCATCGGGAACGTATAGTTGACTGGTTAATGGGACACCCACGTGGTCATGAACGGGGAGCCATTATTTATTTTAGAAGGTTTGCCCGTCCAGTTGATGGACTCCCGTTCTCTCAGAGATTCGTGTCATTCGATGTGGAATTAATGGATGGAGATTGGATTCTGGATAGTTCCCAATTTCACCTCCGAATAAACATGCGCAAGTTTCCTCAGGTATATCATCGATGTGAAAAAGAAAATTTAGTATTGGGGTTTATACACAATCATCCTCGCGGAATATTGGAATTTTCGGAAAAGGATAACATTAATGAAGCCAACATTATTCACGGTCTGGCGGGGTGCAATGGCCTGAGTTCACATCTTGTTTCTCTCATCTATAGTCAAGGCGCCTGGAGTGGTAGAATTAGAAGGGGGGACCGTCCAACGCAGGTGCGCTTAGTCCGGCATATCGCAATTTTAAGCGATAAGTTAGAACTGCACAGCGTGCGTGATAGAGGTGATCTCCTGAAAACTTTTTTACGTCAGGAAGCAACATTTGGGAAACCTTTTAACGCTAAACTTAGATCTTTGAGGGCCGTTGTTGTTGGTCTTGGGGGAACCGGTTCTCCTGTTGCTACCATGCTGGCCAGATCAGGGATAGGAGAACTTATTCTAATAGATGGGGACAAACTAGAAGATACAAACATGAACCGTGTTCGGGGCTATACATCTTCGGATGTGGGTCAAAAAAAAGCAAAATCTTTAAAGAAATTCATTGATAGGCTGGGGGTGGGCGTCAAAGTTATTGCATTCCCAGATTTTTTAGGAGAATCTGGGGAAGCCATTGATTCCCTTTCTAGTGCTGATATAGTCTTTGGTTGTACGGATGATGTTATTGGACGGGATTTACTAAACCAAAGCCTGTATTATTACGGGCACTTGCTTATAGATTCGGGCCTTACCGGATTCATACAGGAAGGAGAGGATGGAATGCCACACCTGCGCGATCACAGGGGGAGGGTGAGCTGTATTCTCCCTGAAGAGGGGCTTGTCTTCGATGTCAGGGTGTTGTAACGGATAAGAAGTTAGAGTTTGAACAAGCTTTAAAGGATAGACCAGAACTTGCAGACCTGGACCCGGAAACATTGGAGCGAGAGCATTATTTGACGGGAGGAGGAAACTCTGCTCCTGGTGTGGGACCATTTACGTCTATGACAGCCGATAATGCCGTTTCTACACTGATGGATTTAATTAAGCCTTACCGGAAGCTTCCATCCGATCTAAGACAGGACAACATCTGGGTCGATTTTGTTCATCTAAATATCCATAGCAATGAACCTAAATATGATCCTGAATGTATTTACTGCTCGAAAAAGGCTCTATTATTAAAGCTGGAAAGTTACCGATTGGATATGCCTCAATTAGGCAAAATACCGAGTAATGTTTAAGGGGCTACGAAAAATACTGACGGCCTTCTTAGCTCAAAATTCTTCTTGTCCTTTAAAGGTAACGGAGTCTTTTTTTAACAGTGTAGAGGTGAAAGAAAAAGCGCCTTCTAATGAGGAAATTCATGACAAAACCTTTATTAAAGTCGTTTATAATCAGGAGTCATATTGGTGCCTTTTTAGGTGCCCTTGTGGTTGCAGAAGAGTGATTAGCCTTTCCTTACAGCAAAATCATAAACCTCATTGGAAAATAATAGTTTCTGAATCTGGGAAGCCTAGTTTATTTCCTTCTGTTTGGCAAAATCAGGGATGTAAGAGTCATTTTTGGATTGAAGACGGAGAAATTAGATGGTGTAAAAACACCGGAATGGAGCCTTGGATTGCGGTTAAATAAAGAAAAATGCAAGTTATTTCATCCCTGGACAATTTATGAAAAGACATCGTGCACAATACTGCGTTATTTTTAGGGAGATAACCTAAGATGATTAAATCTTATTAATAAATATTCTTGACCTTTAAGGTTACTGTTTCGCGTGAAGTTTGTGCTACCAGGAACGACAAAGCCCCACCGAAAGGTGGAAGCCTTTCTTTTTTGCAATGGGTACAGAATAGGTACAGAATAAAGTGAGTTTCTCACCTCAATTTTGTTTGATTTTATATACCTCCGTTTATATTTAAAAATTATTTTTTTAGGAGGTTCCGAATAAAATAAAAAAATCATTTACTTATTGTATCCTAAGCGTTTTCCATTTTCCACAAACTTATACTTCTGAACATTCAGCTTCAAAAATCAGTCATTTACTTCCCGCAGAGTATCCTATGACTTAAACAAATATTTTCGAATAAATTTTTTCTATTGCTTTGCACGATTTATCTCACCAATAAAGGATTGATTTACTTTTTATATCCTGAGCATTTTCCCTTTTTAATTTTTTTTGCCCTTGCTATTTTTTGTAATTGATTCGATTTTATTTTTGTTGCTTCTGACTTACTTCCTATAGTGCCCTCACATTACCCTTTTTTGATGCTTATTGTTTTTACAACATTCAGGATTGGTAAAGCGTATAAAAAGTGCAGGCGAAGCCGGAGCGGCTTTATGCCGCTGTCCAAGGAAGAATGTTGTTTTTTTGCATTTTAAAAAAGGGATTGTGAGGGCTATGGAGAGTGTAGGTCAGATTGTCATGGAAGAGAAGCAAGATTCAAAGCAAGGGTACTAAATGGATAATGGTTTCCTTCGATGAATAATATTTTAGGCAGTTTTATGCAGTATTTTTTTGACCCACTTATTTAGCACTGTACCCAGAGCTTAATCAGTGGAGAAAATTCAATTGTTTTACCCTTTTAGGACAGACTATTTAGTCAGCACTTCTTTATGAGGCATATTTCATAGTATTAACATATGGAGTACCCCTGGCTACCACAGCAAAAGCTCTTGATAATAATTTGTTCCTTATAATGTTAAGAGTGCTCATTTTGTGCTTGCCTTTGGCTAGTCTTCTTTCGTAATATACCTTTATTTCAGGACTGCATTGTATGGCAGAAGCCGCGCACATATGGAGAAGGGTTTTACCTTCCTTGTTGGCAAGATTACTTACTTTATTTCTTCCTTTGATACTTGTTCCCGATCTATTTGGGAACGGAGCAATCCCTACATATGATGCAAATTTCCTCCAGGACTGAAAAGAAGTAAACCCAGCTGTATAAATAATCAGGAACCGGGCTGTAACAGGGCCTATCCCCTTTACACTGGTTATGAGCTGTTGAAGCTTTGCAAGCTCGGGTTCTTCTTTGATAATCCTATTCATTTCCTTTTCAACCACCTTTATCTGTGCCTGCAGCACACTCATGACATTCTCCTGCACGTTGAATAGTATTTCATCGTCATTCAAAACCCTTTTCTGTTCTTTTAGGTTTGCTACATATCCTGCGAGTTGTACCACCAGTTTTCTGCGGATAGACATTAATCGTTTTAATTTTATTATCGCCGAACTTGGTGGAGAATAAGGTTCAATATCTTCCTTTAGCCGATAGCCATACAGAGCAATCCGTTTTGCGTCCGCCTTATCATCCTTACCTCTGGCGATCCCAAGTGAACGTCGAATTTCAAGTCCGGATGCAACGTACATTAAAAATCTACGCTCTTGTAAACCATCTATAAGTTTAATGGTGTAAAGTCCTGTGTTCTCAAAAACGAAAAGGATCTGTTCCTTTTTGACAAGGACCCTGGTGGATACCCAGTCTAATAGTCTGTCAATCCCTTCCGGATTATTGTCAAAAACATCTTGCTGCCCACTACTGTGGATACAGCAATCCAATGTTAACTTACTGGCATCGATACCGATAATTTCATTGACTTCCATAGTATTAAAAGTTTAAAAGGTTGCATTGACTAAAACCTTTAATAGCAAGGCTATTATCCTATCTGGTCCATAGCAACCGGGTTAATAAAACGGGGACTAATACTCTACCAAGGTCTTTAACCTGGCCGTCGCTAAAGTTCACCCCGTTTCTTTAACCTGAAAGTTATTGACAAATTCTCTTAGTTATAAGTCTCCCCCAGACCCCCTCTTTTCAACATCATTAACAGAATAGAATTCATCTATATAACAAATCTAAAGGCCGTCGCTGTTACCATTTTCAGGTGCTTCTTTTACGGAATTTAGAATTAGGATAGGCCGTAGTACCAAATTTCCGGAATAGTCTATTGGCACCTCCCAGGCCGGCTAATTTCAAAATTCCGTTTTTTCGCATATATGTTAATGGGAACAGGGACGGCGGGAAGTGGAATGTGTCTGAAAGAAGTTATCTCTGATACCAGGATCTTTAATTATAGCAGAATCCAGCGGACTCTTGGAAAAGGGATAATTCCCAGGAGTATCTTCCTCAATGCATATTCGAAGATCCCTTTTACCAAGTGTTCAAGACCCCGGCCCGAAACTCTTTTCCTGAAATACAGTGGAAGGAAATGTGTTTCGGGAGTTCTTTAGTGTACTTCTTCTTGAGACGCCAAAATTTTAAGAGTCCCAATAATGGACCTCTCAAATTTTATAGTCCCATCATTGTACCGCTACAGGTACACATATGGGACTGTCCCGCGCCGCCAAATTTGGACGGGAGAAAACAGGCGCTATCGCGCCAAAACGAACTAATTTTTTTATTTATTTTTTTCTTCCCCTCTACCTTTCCTTTATGCTTTCAGTTTTGTCCTGCGTTTGAAAAGAAAAAGAGGTAAAATGGTGTCAATTATTTGAAAACGGTAGTTTCCCTCGTGATAGACAACATTATTCCTACTATCCTTGTATTTCAAACATAGGTCCATGGCTTTTTTGTTTGGAACAATGGTTCCATAGTTCTTTTGCACCTTGAGCAGTTGCTGTTTTTGTGCAAGATCTTTCAGCCTTGAAGCCGTGGCTGGAGAAATCTGAAAGATCGAACTGGTTCCTAAAACAGATAAGGGAGCTGGTGAATTTTGAGGATTAAATTTAGGAGAAAGAAAATGATAGGTACTGCCTTTTAACCGTACGCTTTTCTTTCTCCTTACTTTTCTCCAGAAATCTCTATGAAGATATCCATAGAGAATAGCCCCCGTAATAGCTTTTACACTATTGAAGGAGTCTATATCCACCGGGAAGGCTAATCTAACCTTCCAGTCTTGCTCTTTCCTTATACTGTCAAAGGATTTTAGGATGTAATATCCTGTTTTTGCATTATGACGTATCCATCCTTTTTTAATTAAAAAATCTAAATACCGAAGCAGGGTCTTACGGCTTTTTATTTTGCTGTGATTTTGAATCCATATCAGTTCTTCCTTGCGCAGTTGTGTCTTGCCATCCCTGTAGATCAGTTTTAAAAATAGAAACAGGGAAAGCTTTTTGCCGTACCCATGTTGCTGGGCATCTATGAATAATTGTATGGGAACAGACAATTCCATGATAGATCAGATCCCTTTTTTATTTTTTCGATGTTTATCAATGAAGTTTTTGATATCGGTTAGGCTATAATAAAACTTCCCCTTCACCTGGGCATATTCTATTAGTCCTTCATCTCTCCAATTCTGGGCTGTCCGGGAACTGATGTTAAACATCCGAATAAAGTCCGCGTTATCCAGGATAATGTATTGCGGATCTCTCACCTGTCGGATCCTGAATTCTCTAATGAGTTCTTCCATTTTCTTCTCCAGGGAATTAATGCTCACAAGGAAAGGATAGAGTGATTTGGTGTTTCCTTCTTCCATTCTCACAAATCATTAGAGTTAGTATTTCTGTTTCTATAATTAAGAATTGTATTATTACAACCCAGTCTTTTCTTTTCAATCATCAACGTTTTCTTATTCGATTCCCCTTGTTCGAAAAGAGCCGATATCATTCCGGCAGATGGTTTAGTTTGAGTTTTTTCAATATCTTTCAAAATGGCAATTACGCCATTGATTCGCTTCTTGATCAAATTCTCAAGGGTCACCATCTTAGGTCCGAAATTCTCTGTGGGAGAAACTCCATTATTTTCAAAAAACTCCAACATAAGCAGCAGGGTCATTGAGTGAGATTTTGAAATTTCTCTGCTGTACTTTCTAAATTTCTTTGCAACGGAAGCTTTTATCTTAAAGCTTTCAAACCGTTCTTTTTCATATCCTATATCCATTTTCACGTAATTTATTTCCTGTTTCTAAGGCTTCCGAAGGTTTTTTACGTAAAAACTTCCAGCCTCACCCTTTTATTTTGAGAACCACACAACCGTAATTATCTGAAATACAACAACATAAATCGACTACTAATAAGTATAACAGCGCGCAGCGTGTTATCCTCTTGCTTGTCGATTTATGTCCGCCAAAAGCGGACATTTATCTCAACTTGCATTGGGAATTTAGTTGGACTCTTTGAAATAAAAACTGAAATGGAAAACTTTATGAGTTAAAAGCATTCATTTTTACGGAATTCGTACAGAAAAAAGAAATGGAGAAGAAAAATATTAAAATTATATGAAGGAAAGTATCTTTTTGAACCGAAAAGGAGAGTAAGGTATATTTACTTTCTGATCCCATTTTGCAATTCCATGCTATCATTGAGGTTTAGTTATGTACAATTCTAACAAACGGAATAATATAAAATCGTTTGAGTAGAGCACATAATAAAGCGATCTCAATAAAAAAAGAAGATTAACCACTCCAAGCTTAATAAGCTTTTCTATTATTAGGTATGGATAAAATTAAAAAGCTGTTTAATCCCTGGACATCTATTCAACTTTTTTATTAGGAGTTTATATTTCATACATAAGCAATGTAATGATGGATGATTTATAATTAATCTTTCCAAAAATTGGATTTATAAAAATCTCCTTATTATTAGAGTAGTAAAGGTTTGTAAAATGCAATAGATTATCGAAGGGATTTATTATTTAAGGCAGAAACAATAGGAGACCTCAAAAATATAATACTAAATCAATTTTAAAGAAAAAGAATGGAAATTGAAAACCCTAATTTTTCTTAAATAAATTATTCAGAAGTTTACTTTTTATATTCTGAGCGTTTACCATTTTTTTGATTAACATTCTAATAAAAATTTTTGACAAGAAAAACTTCAGAATATTTATTTCACAATTGATTTACTTTCCTTAATGTCTTCGCTGTTACCATTTTTTGATCTGCTTTTTAAACAGGAATTTAGATTTTAGATAGGTCGCCTGAAAAATCCGAACTAAATATAATTTTATTATAAGGCCGGTTAATTTCTAATTTTCCGAACTGTTCTTTTTAATAATAGTAAAGAGCGGAATGATTCAGAAGATGAACCTTAAATGGGAGAAGTTCTTAAATGGTCTGGAAAGTACTAAGCAAAAAAGAGGTTCAGGATATTGGCGGACGCAGTCACAGAATAGCGTAAGGTAATGAAAGGGTTCCGCCCAATTTTTCAAGATTAGCGGATAAGCGCAACGAAGGTAAAAATTTTTATGCGAGTGTCTAATACCTTTATCAACGAATTGGTTAAAGGGGAATGTGGGGAGGGGTTATGGGCTGAATAATTTTGTTGATTAGGTAAGACTAAGAAATTATAACTATTAGAAAAAAAATCTAAAAAGTCCTTATGATTAGTTACTAATCCGTGGCCCACCTCCTTAGGAAAAAATCATAATTTAAGTGTTATATTTTATAAGTAATACCTAATAAAACATTTGCTGGTAATCGTGCAATCTGAACCTCGCTTACAAAGGTTTCCTGAATAGACTGCAAATTAATATAATTGGTGTCCAATAAATTTTCTCCAACAATATTAATTAGCCAGGGGGAATTCTCAAAATTATAAACTACATTAAACTTTAAATTATTATATAAATTGCCATAATTATTATTATTTTGAATATATTCATATTCCATCAGGTAGGTAAATTTTCCTGAATTATTTTTAAGTCCAACATTATATGTATTAGAACGAAATTTATTTTCAAAATCTCCCGTCTTTAAATTAGTTGCTGCATAAGTAAAATTGAAAAAAAGATTAGGAACCTCCTTGTCAAATAATGTTTCAAAATGAAATTTCGCTCTTTTCATACCAATGTTCTGAATGATCAAATTCTCATTTAAAATTCTACCTCTATCATATTTACGATAACCTAATGTCCCATTTAATTTTAATGCGGAAAATATCTTTCCGACTACAAATCTTGTATTAAAATCGTTTGTTGCCGAATTTAAATTAGAAAATCTGGTAATTAAATTAATACCCGAAAAGGTATTATTAATAATTATTGAGTTTTGCTTTACTTGATAATTTACATCACCTCTAAAAGTTATACCCTTCCTAAGATCTGTGAAAAGAGAAGAAAATAGAAAGTTATGAAATATTTCGGACGACAATTGGCTATTTCCAAATTCCAAATGATTAAAATCTTTAAGTAGCGCCCCCTCAAAAAACTTTTCCAAAACCGGTCTTATAGATGTAGATGTATATTTAGCCTTGATTTCATTTCCAAATGAAAGTTTATATTCCATTGAAACTGTTGGAAGAAAATAATTCTCGGCTTTATTTGGGAGGTTCCGGTGTAACATACTCATCCCAATTTCTGAATAAAACTTTTCACTTTTATGAGAATACATACCCTTAATTTGAAAATCTGAAAAGACATTAAAAGGGTCGGGAAAAGATGTTGACCTGAAATCAGAATTTCCGGTTGGGTTGCTCAGGTTTTTTTTATAGAGAGATGTATTAATTATCCCGGTTATTTTAAGGAAATTCTGTGAGTTGAAAATATAAAAAAGGTCATTATCAAAATATACTTCTCCTAATTCATCTGAAGTAGTTTGGGAATATGATCCCGTAATTTCGTCTTTAGTAATGAATCGTTCAAGGAAGTTATCATTTCCACTGATTTGTAAATTTTGATTATCTCTTTTAAGGATAAAGAATAGTTCGGAATTGAGGGTATACCTGGAATTCAATTTCTGTAATAAGCTGAATCGTAAATTTAAACCACTGGATTCTTGTACATCTTCAAGTTCAACATAAATATTTTCGGAATTAAAATTAGAATTTAGAAATCTGGAATTACCACTACTTCTTTTATATATTTCTGAATTGATTTTGAATAAACCCTGATTTCGCAGCTGGTTCTCATATCCCACTCCTGCAAAATAATTTTTAAATTCTTGGTTTCTTATTAGTTCTCTGTTCTCATTTAGTAATGGTTCATCAAAATACTTGTTATTTGATTTAATGAGATAATCACGGTTTGCATCATTGGCCACTATGTTAATAGATAGTTTTTTTTTATCAAAAATAAGTCCGTCGAATGCTACTCCTATTGCTTTTTCTGAAGTGGAAAGAACCTCCTTGTTTTCAAATTTTAGATCATCTAAAAGGGTAGAGGAAGACATATTTAAATTTAAAACAGTTTCTTGTAAAGCCCAAATATTCTCTAATGGATCTCCTATATTATTTGCGGATCCTAATATTGCATATTTATGCCTTTTGGTATATTTGAACAGTGAAGGGTTTAATTTATAAAAATGTTGATTCCCGTATTTGAGCTCCAAATCACCAAAATAGAAATGTTTTTTATCATCTTTAAGTTTAAGATTTAATACTGTTATATCACTATTTTCGAGATTATTCAGGAGTTTGGTTTCAGAATAATCATCTATAAATTCCAATTCTTTAATCGCATTTGCTGGGATATTTTCTACCGCCAAAACAGTAGAACCATTAAAAAACTTATCACCTTCTACAAGGACCGTGGTTATTTTTTTTCCATTAATTGATAATACCCCTCCCTCATATTCAACACCCGGAAGTTTTTGAATAAGGTTTTTTAATTTATGTTCTTGACCGTCTGCAAATTGGTTAGCCAAAAAGGTAAGAGTATCAACTTTGGTTTGGATGGGAGTAGGTTTATAATTAAGAACTATCTCATCAAGATTATCAACTTGTGGAGAAAGTTTTAGTATAAAATTTTCTTTATTAAAATCTTGCAATAATATTGAGTAGGTGGCAAACCCTATATAAGAGACTTTAATTCGGAATTCCTGGTGAGAAGTTAAAAACAAAAATTTTCCTTCTTCGTTGGTAATTGAAAATTGATTCTCTGTGTCATCTACCATGGATTGTAAAATTACAGTGGCTCCAGCCAAATTACTTCCGGAGGAATCCTTCACTGTGCCTTCAATTTTGAATTGGGAATAAATAGTTTGTGAAGATATAACTGCAAGAACAATGAAAAATAGAATGTTTTTACCAGAGAATAGATTCATTATCCTCTTGAGTTTTTAATAGCCTGTTTTGCTCTATTTTTTAACTTTAAAGATTGATCGGCAAAATCTTCCTTTGACATTTTTATTCCGTCAGAGGGCCTTTCCAATGTGAGATCCTTATCATCAGCATATTTTAGCTCTTTCAAGAAGAAGGTCACATTGTTTTCTGTCAATTCAATAATTAGCCCGGGCAAACCAGCATAACCTTTGGGACCAAATTTTAATGGGATTTCGGGTGCAAACCAAGCTTCAACTTTATGTTCACGAGTATAACCGCCTTCTTCTTGAGAAAAAGTTTTGACAGCTTTAAAACATACAAAACCTGAAATTGTCCTGGAAGAATTTTCAATTACCCAGGGAGTATTATTAAGTTTCTCTTGAAGAAGTATTTCGGATCCCCAATATGGAAACTGATTTAAGAGAATCTGTTCCTCGAGATTAATATATATTAAATGGTCACCCCCTGTATTTGATTTAGCAAATTTAAGAGCATCGGAAGACTCTTTTAATGTTGGATGGAAAAATAATGATTCAGATTTATTGATTTTTAAAACAAATTTTAATTTATCAGCACTATTTTCTTTAGCTAATTGATGTTCATAAAAATCTGGATCTTCTAATTTAAGTTTATCATCTACCAGAGTAGTCGAAAAAACTACCCCATAATCTGCAATAGCAGAATTTTGAGAAAATAGGTTGGGTATAAAAAGTAAAAATAAAATTAAAAAGAGAAATGATTTCATAAAATTTTATAAGATTTTAAATATTAGGGTCCTAACAGAACCCTAATATGAATGCTTTATTGTACTATTCTTTAATATCCTGGGCATCTTTTTGCTATGCATCCTTCATAAACCGCGGTCCATTCTTCCATTGACATTGGTTCCTGTTCTTCTTTTGCATCAGCATAACCGGAACAATATGATGTGTAATCGCAAAAATTCTTTGTTATTTTTGTTTCAACTGGTTTAGAAAATGATAAAAGTGACACAGCAAATAGTGGTAGTATTCCTAATAAAAATTGTTTTTTCATAATTTTAAAAATTTAAGTTAATAATTTAATTGTTTCGAAACAGCTGCAATTTAGTAGATAGGTAGATTTGATGCCGCCTCTTTAACCGTAGAAAAAGTAAGGCTTTTCTTAAGAGCTTTTATTTTATTTGTTTAAAGGCTCAGTTTAATTTTATGAGAAAGTTTAGTATTACAGGTAAATGCTCTCTAGGAAAAAATTTATTTTTATATATAAATTTCTTCTTGAAGGGCCGCCAACATTGTCATATGGTTTCGTTTGATATTTTTCAATATCCTTCCAAATTGCTATTACTACATGGATCCTCCTTTTAATTTTACTTTCTAAATTTTGAACAGGGGGACCAATTATTTCATGCGGGATATTGCAGTGCTTTCAAAATACTGTCCAAGACATACGGAATGGAGAATAACGAGGCGAATGTATTTAGGGGTGGGGAAGTACTGAAGTTAAATTCAAAATTATTTAAGTTGGGAATTTAAATTATAGGTAAGACAGCGCATTCTAAACAGTATTTAAATTTATCATAAGGAAGCGGTAGATAAAGGTAACTAAATTGTTATTTTGGTGTTTATTTACATAATGGGGTTTAGCTTGAAACGTAAAAAAGAAAAAAGGTTAGATGCATCAAATAAAATTATAATATTTGTATTTTTATAGAATCGGAAGTCAATAGAATATATCCGTGTTTAAATAAAAAGTTACCTATTCGGTTCCCTCAAACGAATTAATTCTTGAATTACCTTTAAATACTCATAAATGCGTGGAAGGTTTGAATCCCTCCGGGGTCACAGATGAATGGAAAATCTGCAGCGAGAGCTGCAGATTTTTCTTTTTATAAAAGGAATGAAAGCTCGCTTTCAGATTCCTTTTATAAAAAGAAAAATTACCAAACTGAAAGTTTGGTAGGATTTTCCATTCTCAAAACGGAGCCAACAGGGAAAGGCGCAGCCAATCCCTATTTTAAAAGTTTTCCATTCTCAAAACGGAGCCAACAGGGAAAGGCGCAGCCAATCCCTATTTTAAAAGTTTTCCATTCTCAAAACGGAGCCAACAGGGAAAGGCGCCGCCAATCCCTATCTTAAAAGTTTTCCATTTTCAAAACAGAGCCCATTGGGAAGGGCGCAGCCAATCCCTTGTTCTAAGATTCCTTTTTCCCTTTTTTAATTGGATACACCCGGGAAGGTTATAAACATATAATATTTCAACCTAAGATAATTTGAAATAAAAAAACCGTCCTGGAAAATTTCCAGAACGGTTTATAAAAACTTTAGTTTTTAATTATTAATGAACTATAATAGGATCTGGATTATTATCCGGATCATTTATTACGGTCCCGTCTGTACGGGCAGCACCTAATAATAATACTCCGGCAGCATGAGGGGCAGCCATTGAGGTTCCGCTTATAGTATTATACCCACCATCTTTCCAGGTGGATTTTACAGCTACTCCGGGAGCAGCAAGATCAACCGGAGGATTTCCAAAATTGGAAAAATAAGCCCAGGTGTCATTAACATCCATTGCAGAAATTGTTACAATATAAGGTCCGTTAGCTCTGGCAGGAGAATGAAGGTTCGAATCCTCACTGTCATTTCCGGCTGCTAAAGCAAACCAGATTCCTTTATTGGAGGCGGCAACAACAGCGTCATCAAGGGCCTGTGAAACCGGTCCGCCAAGACTTAAATTGGCTACATCTCCTGGATTACCATTAGCTCCTACGTGGTCAACCCCTGCAATAACACCTGAATAAGATCCACTTCCTCTCGAATCTAAAACCTTAACAGGAATTACAGTAGCACCGGGTGCTACCCCAATAACTCCAATATCGTTATTTAAGGCTGCAACTGTTCCTGCAACGTGTGATCCATGGCCATTACCATCATCTGTAGATTGGGCGTCTCTCCCTTTAGTAAAAGCATTGAAACCTCTGGAAGCATCTACATTAAGATCTGCATGATCAAGATCAATTCCCGTGTCTACTATCCAGGCAACATTTGATCCGGTATATGAAGAAACACCATTTACTCTTAAAATTCCATACGGAGTTTCCTGCGTACTTGTTGCCTCCACATTTCCATCTCCACCTGGAGGAGCAAAAGTAACCACCCTATCTTGTTCTATATAAGCTATTTCTTTTTGTCCTTTTAACTGGGCAACCTGTTCCTTTGTTAATTTTAATGTAGCACCTTTTAAAGTTCCGCTATATACATTAACTATTTCTGCATTGGAAATGGAAGCATTAGAGAGAATTTTCATGGTTTGGGAAGCCATCGCTTCCTGAGCCTTACCATAATCGTTGGGATATTTAGAACTTACATCTTCAACGGCCTTGGCATTATAGACAACAATATATTGCCCTTCAATTGCATTTGCATCCTGTGGGGTGTTGAAATCTGTAAATAAAGCTTCTTCCTCTGTAACGCCCTGGTCTTGGGAGCAGGAATAAAAAAAGAAGGACGCTGCCATTAAAGCCAGTCCGGTTCTCATTGGGTTTTTTAACATCATAATTTTAGTTTTAAATTAATAATTTATGAATGCCTAATTTCTCTTTTTTTAAAAACAAGCCTTAATTAAAGACCTTATTTATTGTAGGGTTTACCTTACTTAACATTGGATATTATGGTTAACCATACTATTTGTACGGTGCTTTTGGCAATAAAACTTATGATATACTGTAATTTTCAGGTATTAACTAAATCAAACCCTACTTACTATGAAAGTGACCAAATTATTATTGATGATTTTAGGAACAGGATTCTTTTTTATTTCCTGTGAAAAGGAAGAAGCTCCTTCTTCGATGGAGGCTTCTGCCGAGGATTTTCAGGAGAAAATTTCAAAAGAGGACTTACAACTTATTTCTTCTTTACATTTTAATTCTAAAGATGCAGAAATTATAGATTTGCTTCTTCCCGATGGATCAACTGAAAAAACCTTTTTAATAGAAGGGGATATATTGCTTAACCGGGAGCAGTTAAATAACATGTCTTCAAATAATATTACCAGCAAGCAGTACCGCACCTATAACCTGGTGAGCAATTACAGGAATGTGAATGTAATTGGATACACGGGTGGTTCTGGGCAAGGATTGACCTCAAAACAAAAAACGGCTTTGCAATGGACCATAGATAATTACAATGCATTAAATATAGGACTGAATTTCACACTTACATTTGGCACAAATTATTCAGCTTATGACATTGTGGTTTATCAAAATCCTAACGGCCAAGCCGGAGGTGTGGCAGGGTTCCCCAGTGGCGGAAATCCTTATAAATACGTTCAGATCTATTCCGGAATGGAAGCTTATGATACCAACACCAATGAACATGTAATTACACATGAAATTGGACATTCAGTAGGATTAAGACATACAGACTGGTTTAGCCGGCAGAGCTGTGGACAAAGTGGTGAGGCAGCAGGATCAGACGGTGCCGTGCATATACCGGGAACACCCACAGGATATGATGCTAATTCTATTATGTTAGCTTGTTTTAGTGCCAGTGAAGATGGAGAATTTGGATACTATGATCGCGTTGCACTGGAATATTTATATTAATCTTTTTTTAGAGGGATAGAAAGGAGGCACTAAACGCTTTCTTTCTATTCATTCTATTGAATAAAAATTATTGCCTCTTTACTTTGTAATTGCCGGGACTTTATTCTAAATTTCTTTAATTAAAGTAATTTCCTTTCGGGCTTTTTCAATAAAAATCCAATTATTTATACCTTATAAGCCATGTTCCCCTGGTTAAGGGGAACTAAAAAATAGTAATTAATTTTAATCTATAAACATGAAAAAATTTATCTTTTCTGCAGCTATAATGTTAGCATTAATATCTACAACCACCTCTTGTGAACCCGAAGAACTAAATACGGGAACGAAATCTATAAATTCTTCAGATACTTATAGTGACACCGGAGATTCCAAAGACGTGCCTATACCTCCTAAAGGATCTGATGAAGAAGGATAGAATAAAACTTTTTTAGATTAAGACTGTGATCCAAACAGTCTTAATCTTTTTCTTTCATTTTTACTTCCTATATTTATCAATATTGTAAGATTTTACCTGTTAAAACCCCACATTTTGATTAAAGGAATTTCAGTTTTTTTAATATTGTTGCTTTCTATTTCTTGCAATAACAAGGTGATCAATAAAAAAGAAATAAATGAATTAGCTTCGGTAAAGGAGAGAATTTCCTTGATGAATTCTACCCCCAATACTGAAGAAAAGCTATCCCTTTCCTTAGAAATTAACAAGGCGATTAATAGGATCCAAAATGATACTATTAAAAATGACGCTCTTTTTTTATTAAGCTATGCGCATTATATAAACAAAGATTCTGTCCAATTTTTAAAGGTTAATAAACAGACATTTCAGCAATCCTTAAAATTAAAGGATACTTCAAAAATAGCTGAAGCTCACTATGATCTTGCCAATTTTTATTATTCAAAAGAAGAATTAGCTGGTGCATTTAAAAATTTCAATGAAGCGCAGAAACTTTACTCGCACATTGAAGAAAATTTCCTTTCTGCAAAAATGCTCCTGTATATTTCATATATACAAAAAGATATTCACGATTATACCGGTAGTGAAATCAATTCTATTCAGGCTATAAAAATATTTAAACCGCTTAAAAAGTATTTTTACTTATTTAGTGCATATAACAATCTGGGTATAATTTACGGGGAGCTTGAGGAATATGAGAGTGCGATAAATTCCTTTAAAGAATCTGAAAAATATCTTGAAAACATAAAAGACAAAAACAAGAATAAGGAAATAATATTGAACAATATAGGACTCGTTTATTCCAAGATGGGAGAATTTGTTCTTGCAGAAAATTCCTTTAAAGAGGTTCTGCAAAATCCGGAATTATCACAAACTGACCCTGAATTATATGCGATGGCATTGGATAATCTCGCTCATTCCGAAATGAAAAGGGGTAAAACATCAGGAGTGCTGGAAAAATTAAATAAATCTCTAAGAATTAGAGATAGTACGGGGCATACAAGCGGTGTAGTAATTAATAAAATACACTTGGGGGAATATTACCTGAAGCAAAAGGATACAGCCAAAGCAAGTGAATTTTTTACCTCTGCAAAAAACCTTGCCCAGGAATCGAACAATTTTAGGGACCTGTTAAAATCTCTCTTGTTTTTGTCCTCTTTAAATGATGATAAGGAAACATTAGATCAATATATACAATTAAATGACAGCCTTCAAAAGGAAGAACGGGCTATAAGAAATAAATTTGCCCGTATTCGCTTTGAAACTGATGAATTTATTGCCCAGAACAATGAACTGAACCTTCAAAAAAGGTGGATGATTTTTGGATTTTCCGGTTTGATTTTACTTTTGGTTTCAGTTTTTACCAATCGGAATCAAAGGATAAAGAACAGGGAATTAAAATTGATTCAGCAGCAGCAAAAAACCAATGAGGAAATTTATAATTTACTCATTGATTCCCAGACAATAATTGAGGATGCCCAGGAAAAGGAGAAAAAACGTATTTCCCGGGAACTCCATGACGGAATTTTAAGTCAGTTTTTTGGGGTTAGGTTAAACCTGGAGTTTTTAAATGATTGTACAGATAAGGAATCTGTGGCAAAAAGAGGTATGTATATCAATGAACTCAAGCTACTTGAAAAGGATATTAGAAAGGTCTCTCATGAATTAAATATAGATTTCCTATCTTCAGAAAAAAGCTTCCTTCATATTGTAGCCGAGCTTCTAAAAGAGCAGGAAAATTACGCGAATTATAAAAGTGAATTGATTGTTGAAGACGAAATAAAATGGGAATATTTACCTCCCAAATCCAAGATTAATTTATATAGGATCATTCAGGAAGCAATACATAATATCAATAAATACGCAGATGCCAGGAATGTAAAGGTTTCTTTTTTTCAATCTGAGAAAGAAGTTCTGGTTAGTATTGAGGATGATGGGAAGGGCTTCGACCTGGAATCTGTAAAAGATGGGATAGGTTTAAAAAACATGAAAATGAGAAGTAAGGATTTAGATGGATCTATTTCTTTTAACTCCAATACCAATGGTACAAGGATTGAGATTAAATTGCCCCGAAAAATATGAATGAATCAATAAAAATATTAATGGTAGATGACCACCCCATGATCCTGGATGGGTATAAGAATATCCTTAACAAATCATTAGGTGAGAAAAAGAATCTTTTAATTGATTTTGCCTTTAACTGTGAAGATGCGTTTAATAAGATAGAAACTTCCTTAAATACTTCGCCCTATCATCTTATTTACCTTGATGTAAGCCTCCCTCCGGCCAAAAAACTTAAAATTTTATGTGGTGAAGATCTGGGTATAAAAATTCGGGAGATTTCTCCGCAATCAAAGATCATTATAATGACCATGTACAGTGAAAACATGAGAATATATAATTTAATGAAAAATATTAAACCTGAGGGGCTACTAATTAAAACAGATGTAAATCCTTTGGAATTTTTATCTTCATTTGAAAAAGTAATAGCTGGAAATTTATATTATAGCCAGACAATAAATGAAATGCTCAGAAATCAATTCATTAATGAGTTGGTGCTTGACCCTATAGATCGCAGCATATTGTTTCATATTTCAAAAGGAGTAAAGACTAAAGATTTGGCCGGCATTGTAAATTTATCCCTGCCTGCAATAGAGAAAAGAAAAAGAAATATAAAAGAAGCTATAGGGGTTAAACAGGGAGGAGATTTAGTTCTTGTGGATAAGGCAAAGGAACTTGGCTTTTTGTAAGTATGTAATCATAAATCCGGAAACAGGTCAAGGTTTTTAAATTGACCGCTGGATGAAAAAAAGCAGTTCTACATTTTCTCCTGAAGAAAAATTGCTTCTATTCTAATTATCAAACTCCCTTTCTTTCAGTTTTAAATATTCCCCAATTAACAGCACGGTTGGGAACAGGATTGTTTCCTCAAGCTCAGAATGTTTCTCCAGTTCTTTCTCATAACCTGAAATTTCCCCGGGGTTTTCTGTCGCGGCATAATTCATCATTTTGCTCATAAAATGTTTGATCATCTGGTGTTCGGCGAGCATTACGCTCTCGTTCTTCCTGAATTTTTCTGTGAGCTTAAGGATCTTTCCGCTCTCCTCAGGCAATTCTCCATTGGCTAATAACTGCAGGATGCCCAAAGGAGGTAATACATAATCCTCTTCCTCCTTAAAATGAAATTCCAACAAATTATACAGTTCTCTGGCAACTATCCCGGTACTGTCTTCATAGGCAGTCAATGGTTTCAGTTGATTCAGAAAATATGTATGTTCCTTCAGGATCTGGGAAGGTACTTCGGCCGTGAATTGCGGAATCCGGGCTTCTTCCTTATCTCCGCAGCTGCCAGGCAACAGAAGGAGCGGGATCAAATATTTCCAGAACTTCATTGTTTTTTATGAAAGATAGATCAAGGTTTTGGGGAGAGAAATGATATTTATCACTTAAAACCGGAAATCAACTGTGAACCACGCTTGTTTTAAGAACCAGGATGCCAACTTCAAAAAAGCTAACGACTAAAGTGCCTCGACATTTAAATTTTCTCCCCTTCCTTTTTCCAATTTAATCCCTTAACCTCCCGGGTTGCCAATACCTGTGAGGGTTTTGAAATGTTTCCTGAAAGATCAAGAATGTTATAAAAGGCTTTTTTCTATAAATGCAATTGTTAAAATCCGTTGAAAAGTGGGAAACTTCCATGTATCTTGCTGGAAAATTAAATACAATTTATGGCTTCAGGATTTTTTGCACTTCTGGATGATGTGGCAGCACTTATGGATGATGTCGCGGTAATGGGTAAACTGGCGGGAAAGAAAACCGCCGGAATTTTGGGAGATGACCTCGCGGTGAATGCCGAAAAGGCTTCCGGTTTCATGTCTTCCCGCGAGATCCCGGTTTTATGGGCTATTACCAAGGGTTCTTTCCTTAATAAATTAATCATATTGCCGCTGGCTTTTCTTTTAAGCTGGCTATATCCCCCCGCTATCATCGTGATTTTATTACTGGGCGGACTCTACCTGGCCTATGAGGGAGCTGAAAAAGTTTATGAATGGGTTTTTCCGCACGCGCATGAAAAAACTACACCCGAGCTTAGGGAAATTACAGAAGAAGAGGCCCTGAGTCTTGAGAAAGAGAAGATAAAATCGGCAGTGATCACAGATTTTATACTTTCTGTAGAAATAATTATCATAGCTCTTGGTACAGTTTCCGAAGAAACATTGACCCTTCAAATAGTGGTGGTTTCTATTATCGCGCTGGTTGCCACCGTAGGGGTTTATGGAATAGTTGCCCTGATCATTCGAATGGATGAGTTTGGAGCGAAACTAATTTCGATGAATGACAGAGATGACAGCATTTCAGATCACATAGGGATATTTCTGGTAAATGCTTTGCCCAAGGTCATTAAAAGTCTTTCGGTAATAGGAACAATAGCACTTCTTTTGGTATCCGGTGGCATCTTTGTACATAACATTCATTTCCTGCACGGACTATTTGAGAAAATCCCGGCGATAATTACAGAATTTTTAGTGGGATTGGTCGTAGGGATAGTTGTTTTGTTTTTGGTAAAGATGGGGGTTACAATCTGGAAGAAATTTTCCGCCCCCGCCTCCTAACCCTCCACCCTTTAATATAAGTGACCCCGGAGAACATGTTGTAAATAATATGCCTAAATTGGTAATTATTTATGATTTGTTTAGGTTTGAATTATATTTTTTGTAAATTTAATAAGGTATCATAATTTATATTAATTGATTCTTATTTTTTAAAATGAAAAATAGGGGGATATATTTACTTCTTTTCCTGCTTTTAATGCAGGCAGGATTCTCTCAGGAAATTTTTCAATCCCCAAATACCAGAATAAGCTTCTTTTCATCGGCTCCTGTAGAAGACATTGAAGCGGTTTCCAAGCAGGGAACCTCAGTTTACAATTCGGTTACAGGCGAAATTATTTTTAGGGTAAGAATAAGGAGTTTTAATTTTGCCAAATCGCTTATGGAAGAGCATTTCAATGAAAATTACATGGAATCTCACAAATATCCTCACGCTACTTTCCGTGGAAAATTATCTCCCATACCCAATACGGCTTCAAATGAGATTCAAACTGTTATGATATTGGGAGACCTGGAAATACACGGCAAGGTGAAAAACAGAAATATTCCTGCGGAAGTAAGATTCGTAAATAAAGAGATGCATTTAAATTCAAATTTTGGAGTAGCCAATAAAGACCATAATATTAAAATTCCCCGGTTAATGTTCAGGAATATTGCTGAAGTAATTAAAGTTACGGTGGAAGCCACATATAATCAATGAGATCCATGAAAAATTTCCTCCTGTTTTGTGTAATTTTTATCACCTCCCTGGCTACTGCCCAGGACCTGGACTCCATTATGGGAAATCTGGAAGAACCTCCTAAAGAAAAGGTGATAGCAACCTTTAGAAGTCCCAAATTGGTATTACTTCAAACCAATGAGACTCAAAAAAAGCAAACTCTCACCTTTTGGGTGGGGCATAGATTTGGAGATATAGGAGGTGAATTTGGGGGGTCTCATACTCTTTTTGGCCTTGATGCGGCTACAGATATACATTTGGGGTTCGATTATGGTATTACCGATGAACTTACGGTTGGAATTGGCCGCAGTAAATTTGACGAAACCTATAATTTCCAGGGAAAATACCGGCTTTTCTATCAGGTAGAAGAAGAAATGCCGGTTTCAATGACCGTTTTTGGCCAAACTTCCTGGATAACAAGAAAGGAAAATTTTGCTAATGAATTTGACGGGCAGGGAGACAGGATCAGTCATTTTCTACAATTGATCATTGCGAAAAAATTCTCTTCATCTTTATCCTTAATGCTTAATCCAGGTTATATAATAAGGCCACAGGTTTTGGACCCATTAGATAAAGAAAACTTTTTTGTGTTGGGAATGGGTGGGAGATTAAAACTCACGAAAAGGCTGTCCCTAATAGCGGACTACACCTGGGTAAACGGATTGGACCGCCCCAACGACCTGGATCTTACCTATTACAATCCTCTGGGGATTGGATTGGAGATAGAAACCGGTGGCCATGTTTTTAGTCTGAATTTTCAAAATGCCACCTATATTACCGAAAATAATTTTATTCCATATACCCAAAAATCGTGGGAAGACGGCGGGGTCAGGTTTGGTTTTTCAATTTCGAGAAACTTCTTCCTGGGCCCAAGAGAAGATCCGGCAAATGTTGACGGATACTGATATTAGAAATAACTTTAACAACTTAATTTCAGGAATTATGGATAGAAAAACCTTTATCAGGAAAACCACCGCGGGGCTAATAATAGGCCTTCCCGTGGTTTCGATGTTTAGCTGCTCCTCGGGATCAGATGACGGACCCTCCCCAAGCCCAAGTCCAAGTCCAAATCCGCAGGCAAATTGTTTGCAAAATGGAACCCAAAGCGCTATTAGTGCAAATCATGGACATACCCTCACGGTATCCAAGGAAGATGTAAATGCTGCAGTAGAAAAAAGCTATACGCTTAGTCAGGCAAGTACAGATAATCACATACATGAAATAACCATTTCGCCTACCCAGTTTAATACGTTAAAGGCAAACAATTCTATTTCGGTTACCTCGACAAACCAGGCAGGGCACACCCATTCAGTAACTGTATCCTGCGCATAAAGAAAACCGGGTCTTGATTGAGATCCGGTTTTTTTATTTACTTAGTATTGAGTATTGAGTATTGAGTATTGTGGGAGGTATTGTATAATGTGAGATGTTAATCACCGCGCGAATTCAGAGTCCCTGAGAAAACTATTAACGGATCATTTACACCAGAAATATTTCCCCTGTAGCCTTACCGGGACTACCAGAGGGCTGGCAGAAGAATTCAGTAAATGGATTATCCCTGTCACAAATTAAAATTCCGTGACATCAGATTCTTTAAATATTTGTCCCTATCACCCCTCACAAACCATAACGGATAACTCAAACCCACAAGTTATAACTTCCTTTATCTTACCAATTCTATTATTGGACTGCTCAAAACTGCTTTGTACCGATTATTAAATTCCCCCTTTCATTTTCACAATAAATTAGGGTATAACTTAAAAAATGTGATCATGAAAACAACATTAAAACTTTTTGGGGGACTAATATTAATGGTTAGTCTGGGATCATGCGAAGTGGACGAGATTGAGACCGCCGATTCCGGTTTTTTAAATTCTGCCGATGTTAAAGCGGTGGCCAACTTTAACAACGGGATGATTAAAACTTACAGTCCTAAGACTGTGCTCCAATGGAACGAGTTGCTAAGCAAATCTATAGATCAAACTTTACCACAACCTGTGGAGGTGAAACTATATGCTATGGTGACCCTGGCCATTCACGATGCCTTGAACAATGTAGTTCCTAAATATGAAACCTACGCTTTGGATAATTTGGATGTAGATCCCGCAGGTATTACCCACAAGAATATCGAATCAATTGCAGATGCGGCAGTTTCGCAAGCCGCCAGGGATATTTTGGTCCAACTTTATCCTGGGGCTACCGTTGCCGCAGATGAGTTATTGAGCAGCCTGCTTGCCGAAATTGAGGATTCAGATCTCAAAATTCGGGGTATGGATATAGGCAGGGATGCTGCTGCCGCTGTTCTTTATAAAAGAAGAAATGATTTTCCATTAATTTTTACTGCGTATGTGGGAGGTACGGCACCCGGAGAGTATCAATCTAATTTCCCTCCTTTTAATGCGCCGGGTCCCATCTGGCCCGCAAATGCTGTATTTGCTCCTAATTTGGGAAATCTTACTCCATTCGGTATTTTATCAGGGGATCAATTCCGGGATGCGGCTCCTTATCCTTTAATTTCAAGTGAGTACCTGGCCGATTATAATGAGGTAAAATCTTTGGGTTGTACAGCCTGCCCTTTAAGGACAGAGGAGCAAACCGAAATTGGGGCATTTTGGATAGAAACCAATTCAAGTTCTATGAACAGGATGGCCAGGGCTCTGATTGTTCAGAAAAAACTGGATGGTTGGGAGGCTGCAAGACTTATTGGCCTTATCCAAATGTCACAGATAGATGCCTACATAGCATCTTTTGATGGAAAATACCATTATAATTTATGGAGGCCAATTTCCGCCATACGCGGTGGGGATTCAGATGGTATTGAGGCAACCATTGGAGATGTAGACTGGACCCCAACTTTTCGCACCCCGCCAACGCCTGAATTTCCGTCAACTCACGCCTATAGTGGTGGCGCTGCCGCCTTTGTATTTAAAGCATGCTTCAAAACCGACCATCTTAATATGACGGTTACAAGCCCATATTATTTACCGGGAGTGGAACGTCATCTTACCAGCTTTACTCAAATGGGGAATGAAAATGCCATTTCAAGGATCTATATAGGATACCACTTCAGAAAAGCTGTTGAGGTGGGAGAAAGACAGGGAAGAAAACTGGGAGAATATGTATTTGAGAACAATTTGAGGGAGCTTAAAAAGATCCTGTAAATGTCCTCCTGCAGAATAGTCCGGTTTAAAATGACCGGACTATTACAGGTTATTAAAGCAGATAACTCCTTTTAATTACAGCTGCATTATATACTTTTACCTTTACCTTTACCTTTCAGCCACTCCATTGGGTAAATTTCCGCCATGAGGAATGATCTTAAGAAATTCATTGGCATAACTTTTTCCAATAGGCAGTTCTTTACGGCCTATCTCCACATCGGTTTTGGTGAAGGCTGTTATTTTTCGCAGAGAAACAATATAAGACCTGTGGATTCTCAAGAACTGGTTCTCCGGTAACATTTCCTCTACGTGGTTTAAAGTTAGTTTTACCCTGAGTTCCCTGTTTTTGTCAATGTGAATAATAACATAATCGCGGTAGCTTTCCAGATATAGAATTTCCTTAAGAAATACTTTAACCATTTTTCGGTCGGCCCGAAAATACAGAAAGTTAATTGCGGAAACCTGATTGTCTGGCAAGGCATTATTTATTTGCCGCACTTTATTTATCGCTTTTAAAAATCGTTCAAATGATATAGGTTTAAGCAAATAATCTACCGCATTAAGTTCAAAGGCTTCAATGGCAAAATCTTTATGGGCCGTGGTGAAAATTACTTTTGGAGGATGGGATAATATTCGTAAAAGTTGGGTGCCAAAAAGTTTCGGCATTTGTATATCCAGGAATATAAGGTCTACTTTTTCAGTGGCAAGAAGATTTAAAACCTCGAAACCATTCCTGCAAATTCCACAAATTTCCAATTGCGGCACTGCCTCAATATATTTGGTCAGGACCTTAATAGCCGGTGGTTCATCATCTACAATAATACATCTGCACACCATGATCAAATAATTTTGCTCAATTCTAATTTGTCAATATATTGTTCTTCGAGTATTTCAAGTTGGATCTCCAAATTAACCACATATACATCGGGCAGTTTTTGAGTTTCCAGTTTATATTCTCCCTTGTATAATATTTCCAGTCTTTTCTTTACATTATCCAGTCCCAGGCCGCCCCTTTGGGAACCACCATCTTTTGTAACAGGATCAATGCTGTTTATAAGTTTAAATTTCAAAAGGCTGCCCTCCAGCGACAAATCAAGGCTTATCCAGCATTGATCTATTTGCCTGCTGGTTCCATGTTTAAAAGCATTTTCAACAAATGGAAGTAATAGGAGCGGAGCAATCTGGTATTTTTCTATCTCGCCCGCTACATAAAGTGACAGGTCCAGTCTTTCTCCATAGCGCATTTTTTCAAGGGAAATGTAATTCTCCAGAAGGTTAATCTCCCGGTCTAAAGAGATGCGGTGAGAATTGCTCTCATAGATCATGAACCGCAACAATGCCGAAAGTCTCAGGACGATCTCAGGAGATTTTGGAGAGAATTCAAGCGTATGCGAATAAAGGTTATTTAGGGTATTGAATAAAAAATGAGGATGAAGTTGCGCCTTTAACAACTTAAGTTCGGCAACAGTTCGTTGCTGTTCTGCCTCCAGGGTGTGTTTTCTTTGTACATACCAGAATTTGAGAAGTTTAATGGAGGCGGCAATTGCAGCAACATGAATAAAGGGAAGGATATTTCTTCCCACGGTTATATTTGCTCCCTGCAAATTTGGGTCACCGGAGAGGGAGAGTTGCGCCAAAACAGTGTAAATTCCGCAGGCGCCTATAAGGATAAATAATCCCAGGAAAAACTGCCAGTATTTGCGATTCAACAGGAATTTGGGAACCAAAAAATAAAGTACCCCATATACAATAATAAGGTGGCCGGGAATAAAAAACAAGGCATTTCGAATAGACTGCATGGGGTTAAGGTCCAGGCCGAATCCCCAGGCAAAATAAAGGACTATCAATATCCAAAATAGAATATGCAGGCCAAGCCTTTTCAGCGTTTTACCCATTTTATTGTAAGATTAGAAGATTTAACTATTCTTTTTCTACAATGTATCTGGCGGGGGAAAAGTATTACTTTCGGAATATTCCAGGCAGGGCAGGACTATCGGTAAAACTCTCAAATTCAGTTTAGTATGAGATAAGTTACGAATTTAACCCGATAATTTTTAAAATAATTTTTATCGATTAGCGAAATTATCGGGATGGCCATTTACATTAATAAAGAATACCAGAACTGATGTAAAGGGTAAAGGCCTTTTCATTTAAAAAGTATCATTACCGGGTTATATTACAAGGGTAGATCCTGAAAAATACTTTCCCCCGGTCTCATAAATATCGATAAATTTGGGTTCAACAAGCCCTTATATGAATTGCAGCCTTTGTAATACGCCGCTTTTGAATAAACCTGATGAGGAATATTATAGTTGTTCCTGCTGCAAAGCCTGGGTTAAGGAGAAGGGCCTGTATCTATCACCTGAAGAGGAACGCTTACATTACCTGTCACATAATAATGATATAAATGACCCGCGCTATAAAAAGTTTTCCTCCCCCATAAGCGATTATATTCTGAAACATTTTACGAAAGAGCAGGAAGGTCTTGATTTTGGGTCGGGAACCGGGCCCGTGATCTCGGGGGTTTTAAAAGAGGCAAATTACCCGGTAACCCAATTTGACCCTTTCTTTGCAAATTTTACCGAAGTGCTGGAACTGCAGTATGATTATGTTTTTGCCTGTGAAGTTGTTGAGCATTTTCAAAATCCGCGCGAAGAGTTTCATAAACTATCTAAACTGCTCAAACCAAACGGAAAACTTCTTATAATGACCCATATATTTGAAGCTCCTTTAGTATTTAAAACATGGTATTACAGGAAAGACCCCACCCACGTGTTTATTTACCGCAGGGAAACTTTTGAATATATAGCTGCCGAATTTAAATTCAATAAATGCGAAATAGAGGGCAGGCTGGTTGTATTATCTAAATAATCCCTTCTGGAAATCACTGTCAAAATCATCCTCAAAAGTGAGATAGGTTTTTCGATTTGTGTATGGAATATTTCAGCCGATTGAAATTCGTCTGAAAATCCTGAAAGGCATAGCCGGTTAAAATTTGTAAACCTTTGCCAGGCTCACCTCATTATCGTATTCCGCAGTAATAAGGCACACGCCTTTCACCTCTTTAATATTATAAACTATTCCTTTTGCATAATCCTTCCACTGCATATCCTCAATTTGTACCAGGTTTCTTGTAAAGGAAGTGATGTTGTAAATAGTTTCTGAAAGAGGTTCCACCACTTTAAATTTATAGCAAACCTCAGAGCCGTCGCTAAAGGTTTTAAAGTACAGCACCCGTCCCTGATTGTAAGTGCCGCTGGCTTTGGTGGTTACCGGCATTTTATAAAAAAGATAATTTTCCCCGCTTTTGGTAACCCCTGAAGAAAAAGGTTCCCCATATTCCTTGATCACATCGCTTTTTTCCTGTAAGATCTGGGCTTGTGCCCCTGGAATTAAAAAGAGAAACATTAGGACCACTCCTGCGATAAATTGAAATTTCGTTTTCATGACTTTCGGTTTAGGGGTTATAAGAAGATGTCTTTCAATTCAATATACAAAATTTTTTGATACAATGGTTGATTGAAAATTGAGAATTGGCAGCAGGTGATCAACCTGAGTATAATCTAAACCTCACAGGTTTTAAAAACCTGAAAGGTTTTTTAAATACCCAACTGTGAGGTTTTTATTTCACCGGCGGCTTAAGAATTGCAAGCGATAATTTTTTTCTTATTCAAATCACATTATTGTTTTTCAATTCTAATGACTACTCCCTACTCACTACTTTCTATTCACTATTCCCTAATTCCGTTCAATTTCCAGGAGCCTTCTATCCAGGGTTTCCCGGTCGTACAATTTGCCGTTAACTATTAAGGCATGTATTTTTTGGGTATTGGAAATATTTTCCAGCGGATTCGCATTGAGCAATAAAAGATCGGCGCGTTTTCCGGGTTCTATGGTGCCAAATTCCTCTGGGGTATCAAAATAAAAGGCAGGATTTCGGGTACCTGTTACCAACACCTCATAAGGGGTGAGTCCTGCGGTTACCATCATTTCCATTTCGCTGTGAAGGGAGAACCCCGGAACGTTAAAAAATTGCGGCGCATCACTGCCCAATGCGATCTGGGCTCCGCTGTCGTGAAGTTCTTTGGTGAGTTCCCGGCGTAATTCCACCAGGGCTTTCGTAGCCTCAGGCTTAAAATCTTCCCTTTTACTGTAGTCATTTTTAAAATTTACCCAACCCTCCAGCACATCCTGCGGCATATATTTCATCTCCGGCCACTTTATCATTTGCGCTGCAGGTTCAGGGGAAGCCAGGTGTTCAATTAAGCTTAGGGTAGGCACATTCCAGGTGCCGGCCTCCACCGTTCTTCTTACTGCTTCGGGGATCCTGCTTTTATCTATGAGGAGCATGAGTCCGCTACCGAAAAATCCGGCGCTCACCCCTTCGGTTTTAGCATCTTCGGGAACCAGGAATTCAACATAACGGTCATAATGGTCTATAGATCTTTGTCCCGCATCCAAGGCCCCTGTAAGGCCTACCTCCACAGGAATATGTCCGCCGAAAGGAATACCTTCTTCCTTTGCTGTCTTCGCCATTTGACCGTAGGTTGCTTTGTCAATACTGCCCATTTTAAGCAGGTCAAATCCCGCTTCTTTTTGACGGCGCACCTCCCGGTTCGCAGCCTCTGGGGTGGGAGCGAGGTCTTTGCTGAAGAATGGGCCGGCGGCAAAGATCTTAGGTCCCGGCAACTCCCCACGCTCTACGCGGTCTCTTACTTTTAAGTGATAGGCGTTCCCCAGCATATTGCGCACCGTGGTCACCCCATTGGCGATATACAGGAAAAGCACATCTTCTACATACTGCGGGCGGTCTTCGCCCGGTATATGCCCGTGCATTTCGGTAAGTCCGGGGATGAGGTAACGTCCCTGTCCGTCAATTTTTACTGTATTGGGAGGTAATTGTATCGCTGCGGAAGGTCCTACCGCTGTGATCCTGCCGTTTTCCACGAGCACGGTATGATCTTCAAGGATCTCCTCTTTGTCCATAGGGACCACATTCACATTGGTAATCGCATAAACATTCAGATTATTATTTTCCTGTGCAAACATGGTTAAACCGAAAAACAGGGCTGAAAATACATACATGAGTTTTCTAAAGTAGTTCATAGCGGGAAAGATTAAATGACAACTCTCTAAAATACAGTTTTTTAATGGATTTCTGTAGACTTGTTTGAATAGTGAATAGTGATTGGTGAGTAGTGAGTAGGGAGTAGTGAGTAGTGATTAGTTAGTAGGGAGTAGTGATTAGGGAATAGTGATTAGTGAATAGTTATAGTGAAAAGAGAATGATGATTTTTATTTTGGACCTTAAACCTTAAACCTTAAACCTTGAATTTTGAGCCTTCAACTTTGAACCATAAACTTTGAACTTGGAACTTTGAACCTTGAGCCTTGAACCTTAAACTTTGAAAATGGCAACTATTCCCTTCCCGGCTCCCTTTGTATTACCGGAATTTCCTGCCGTAAACCAGTTATCTTATAGTACAGCTTGTCTTTATTAACCGGTTTCGCGAGGTAGTCATTCATACCTATTTCTTTTACCCTTTGTTTGGTACTTTCCATCACATCTGCGGTTACCGCCATTATCGGGATGTTCTTGTTGTCGGGTCCTGCATCACCCTTCCGTATCCCAATACAGGCCTCATAGCCATCCATTACCGGCATTTGCAGATCCATTAGAATGAGATCAAAACTTTGTTCCTGTAATTTTTCCAGGGCTTCGGCACCATTATTTGCAATAGTAACCCGTGTACCTTTCCATTTTGAAAAGATCATTTTTAATACCATTTGGTTTACCGGGTCATCTTCGGCAACCAAAATGTTGGTACCCTCCAGATCATACTTATTAACCTCCGGGTTCTTGGGAATACCCGGAGATTCAGGGGCCCGGGGGAAGGAAAGTTTTAGTGTGCAGGTAGTGCCCTGCCCTTGTTTGCTTTGAATATTTATTTCCCCCTGCTGCATATCTACCAGGACTTTAATGATAAATAAACCAAGCCCCAGACCCCCGTATTTACGGGTATTATTGATGCTTTCCTGACTTAGGGACTCAAATATAGTATCCATTTTTTTCGGTGGGATCCCAATCCCTGTATCGGTCACATGAAGGATGAAATCTATAGTTCCATTGTTTTCCAGGGTTTCCAACGTAACAACAATACTCCCTTCCGGAGTAAATTTTACGGCATTGTCCAGGAGGTTATTCACAATTTGGGCAAAGCGATTGGCATCGCCAAGAACATAGCCCGGGGTTGGGCTGTTAGATTGAAATTTAAAGGAAAGGCCTTTTTCTTCAGCCTGGTTCCTGTAACTCAATCGCAATTGCTCCATGATCTCCATAGGTTTAAAGGGCTCAATTTCCAGTTTCAATTCCCCTTTCTCGATCTTTGAAAAATCCTGGATATCGTTTATAAGGTTCAGCAGTCGGATAGAAGATGCCTTTATCACAAAGGAAGTATCCCTAACCTTTTGTTCATTGGACTCATTGGCCATAGCATCTGCAAGGCCCATAATAGCATTCAGCGGGGTGCGCAGTTCATGGCTCAAATTGGAAAGGAAATAAGATTTAAGTTCATTCATTTCCTGAAGCCGGATCAATGCAAGGTTTTGAAGCTCTTGTTTTTCTGTCTTCAGTTTCTTGATCCTGTTTGCCATAGACAGGGAAAGAAATATAATTTCCAGTCCCGTTCCCAGTTTTGCGCTGTTTTGGGTGAGGAAGGTGTTGGGGATTACACTTAGATTATTCAGGATAAAGATCACAAACCCCAGGATGAGAAAAAATATACCCGTGATAAAGAATTTGTCTACCGTTATTTTCCTTGAAACCAGAATGATCACCGAAGCCACAATGGCCCCCAGTACAGCCAGTCCAAAAAGATTCACTGCAGGATAGGAAATTTCCAGTAAGGCCGGGCTAAGTATAATCCCAATGAGCAAGAGGGATAGCCCGATGTAAATTGCATTAAAGACCCGGGGCATTATACGGGTGCTTTGCCCAATATTCAAATAAACTTCAGAATATTTACCCAGGAAACCGCCGGATAAAATAGCAAATAGCACAACCGCGTGGTTAGAAAGCCGGCCTCCGCCCGGGCTAAGGTATTGATAAAAATAGCCATCCAGGGATAATTGCAACAGGCCTACCAGGCAAACATACATACTATAAAACAGGAAACTCCTTTCGCCCAGGGCGAAAAAGAAAAACAGGTAAATAATCGCGGCTATCAATAAGATACCGTAGAAAATCCCAAAAACCATTTGTTCCTTATAGGTGATCTTCAAGAGGCTGGTGGCATTATGAAGAAGTAGGGGTAAATTGAGCACCTCCCCGTCATTTTCATAATGAATGAATATTTCCAGGGTTTCTTCAGGAGGTACCTGTAACTCAAAGATCGTTTTACGGTGATCAAAACTGCGCTCATTAAAAGGCATTTTATCCCCGCTTTTTTGGGCCTCAATTTTGCCCGTAGGGGAAACGCTGTAAAGGTCCACCCGGTCCGTAATTGGTCTCCCGGTTTCCAGGTAATAGGTGAGTTCTTTCTGGGTGGTATTTTTTATGCTGAATTTTACCCAATAGTAATCGCTGGTAAAACCAATATTTACATTTTCAGAATCCAGCTGCATAAATTCAAGCCCGGCGCTGTTATTTCTTATTTCGTCCAGACTGTATCTATCCTTGCCCGCGTTGGCATACAGCGCATACTCATGCAGGGAAACAACCCGGGAAAGCGGTGCGGCAGGGTAGGGCGGCAGGTCGTTGGCACCGGCCTCCCATATAAACAACAGTAAAAAACACAGGCTGCCAAAAATAGGTGGCAAGCCCTTAAGAGAGCGTAGGTAGGGGCCATTATCAGGTAAAAATTGGGGTTGGTAATGACCGGAAAGATATAATTTTAATTTAATATGATTTTGAATAGGGAATAGGGATTAGGGAATAGTGAGTAGTGAGTATTGAGTAGTGAGTAGGGAGTTGTGGGTAGTGAATAGTGAATAGTGATTTGTAAATAGTGAAAAGGTTGTTTAATATTTAAAACCATAAACCTTAAACCTTGAACTTTGAACTGGAAACCTTGAACTTTAAACTTTGAACCTTCAACCTTGAACCTTGAACTTGGAACTTACAACTGGCAACCTCATTTTTTTTCGTAATTTTATTTTATGATTAAAGCGGTGATTATTGACGACGAGCTAAATGCTCAAAGTTTACTGGAGAAAACCCTGGACCGGTATTTCCCTAATAAATTTATTATTGTTGAAAAATGCATTTCGGTAGATGCTGGGGTGGTGGCTATTAAGAAACACGAACCGGACCTTGTATTTCTCGATATTCAAATGCCGGAAAAGAGCGGATTTGAACTTTTCCAATATTTTGATGCTATAAAATTTGAAGTCATCTTCACCACTGCCCACGATAAGTTTGGCCTGAAAGCAATTAAGCGCAGTGCGCTGGATTATTTGCTGAAACCTATAAATCATTTGGACCTGGCCGAAGCCGTAAAAAAGTTTGAGAAGAAAAATGAAGGTAGTTCGGCTCAAAAGAAATTGTCGCTCTTACTTGAGAACCTTAATGTAAATGACCAGAACGTAAGTAAGATAGCTTTTCCTACACTGGAAGGTTTTGAGCTCATTCATACCAACCAGATCCTTTATTGCAAAGCCGAAAGTAATTACTGCAGCATAAAAAAGATTGACGGCATCTCCAAAATGGCAACAAAAACCCTTAAATATGTAGAGGAAATCCTTCCGGCCACCACATTTAAGAGAATCCATAAAACCTACGTGATCAATTTGAATTACGTGGTGAGGTACAACAAAGCAAACAAGGAAATTGAATTAACCAATGGAGAGAAACTTCCCGTTTCTTTCCGTAAAGAAGAAGAGTTTATCAATGCCATCTTGCAAAATCACTAAGCTTTTCCTCTTATTCCTTTTCTGCGCAACTGCAGCTTTTTCCCAAAACTATCCCGGTAAAAACTATACTGCAGCCAACCAATTGCCAAATAATTCTGTAAGATCATTGTTGGTAGACAGCAATAATATTCTGTGGATTGGTACTGAAAATGGGTTGGTTAAAAAGGAAAACGATGTTTTCACCTATTTTTTTGAAGAGGACGGCCTGGCCTTAAACAGCTGTTGGGCCATTGCTGAAGATAAAAATAAACACCTTTGGTTTGGCAGCTACGGGGCGGGGGTCAGCATCTTTGACGGATTCCAATTCAAAGGGCTTTCAGAAAAAGACGGCCTGGTTCACAACGAGATCACCAAACTCTATGCTTCGGGAAACTATATGTATGTGGGAACCAGTGACGGGGTTTCAGTAATAGATATCAATACGCATAAAGTAATTTCATTTAATCCTCCCGCCGGCGACGTACTTTTCAGGGTTCAGGATTTCTTCAGATATCAAAACGAAACGTATGTTGTTACGTATAATTCAGGGATCTATAAAATTCAGAATAAGAATAACCAACCTGCACTGGTTGAGGTAAATGGCCACAGCTTCATTTATTCGGTTTTAGTAGATAATGACAGTATTTTCAGCAGCAATAAAGGATTTTTTACTAAAAGTCCGCTTGTAGATTATGTAGATGAAAACGATTCCCTTCCGCAGAAAAAACTGGGAAATTCCATTATCTGGGATTATGTAAAAACCGGGGACAACAAAATCTTCGCGGCAGCCTGGGGAATATATGATACAGATGGCGGAATTTATGAAGTAGAAAACAACCGGTTAATTTCAAGGGCTTCAGAATTTAATGTGCCCAGCAAAGAAGTAATTTCCCTGGCATATGATGCCAAATTTGAAAAATTATATGTGGGCACCAAAGATGCCGGAATGTTTGAGATCGCTTTGAATCCGCAGATTAAATTCCACAGGACTGAAGGTAAAAGTATCACGGGATTTGCGGAAGCCAAAAATTCTTCCGCAGTAATAAGAAATGATGGCATTGTTTTAAAAAGAGGAGGGAAGGAACAAATTATCCCCCTGTCACAACTAAAAAAATGGCAGGAAAACTATGTGGCAACAACCAAATTACCCTTACCCAGGCATCCTGATGATTTTTATGAACTGGACTATTCTATAAAGGCCGGGGAGATTCGGTTTTATGACATTAAAGTTAACGGGAATTTGTATTGGGTGAACACCAATATTGGCATATTCGCCATACGGGAGACCGGGGAATTGGAGCGGTATTTACCCCTGCATTCTGAAGAGATCAATTTCACGCAGGCCGGGGAGCTTATAGAAACCAATCCTTATGGTGGGGTAAGGGTTTACAGCGATCTGGACGCCTTCACATACACCCATTTTGAACAAACTGTGCCTCACACCCCTACTATGGTGGTAAGCAGCTTGCAAAAGGGAAACAAAACCTATTTTCTTTCAGTTTTCTCCGGACTTTATGCCTGGGAAAATAACGGGTTTAAATCCTATGTAAAGGAGGGGATCTGGAATGAAAAGAAATTAAAACACATCACCACCCTGGGCAGGGATCTCGCGATTTCAACTGAATTTGGCGATGTGTATATAGTGAATGATGACGCCTCCTTTAAAATCTTAAAGAAAATACCCCGCGCCCAACTCCAGGGGAATTCCATTTCATTTTTGACCGAATACAAAGGCACCTTGATCATTGGAACCGAAAAAGGATTAACGCTCTATAAAGACCAGCGGTTTATATTTTTAGATGAGGAACAGGGCCTGGAGCAAGCTTTACTGAGTGCCCGGGTAAATAAAAGCACCTTGTTTATAGGCAGCTATGGCGGAATGTATGATATAGACCTGGAGGCCGTAAATGAACCCCCGGCTTTGGTAGAGAATTTACTGCTGAAGGAGATCTTCATCAACAACAATAAATTTTCCGCGGGACCAATTGCGGGCGGAGAGAAATTAAAATTGGCCCACAATGAGAATACCATTTTGCTGAAATTCAGCACCAATGCGCATCCTTTTCCGAACAAATTAAAATATCAATACCGGCTGAATGCAAATGACAACTGGAGCTTGCCTTCTTCCAACCCGGAAATATTCTTGCCCGCTTTACCGCCAGATGAGTACGAGTTGGATGTGCGGGTGTTAGATCAAAGTACAGGTTTAGGCTATACGCGCCCCTTGCTGAACATGGTAATTCTTCCTCCTTTCTGGAAAACCTGGTGGTTTATTTTATTGCTCACGGGAATAATCCTGCTTGCGGTTTACAGCATTTATCAATATGAGCTACTACAGGCCCGGAAATTTGAGGAACAAAAGGGACAGCTGCGCAAACGTTTTGAAGAAACCAAAATGGAAGCCCTCCTGGCACAAATGAATCCGCATTTTATTTTTAATGCGATGAATTCCATTCAGTACTATATTATGGACAGTGATATAGACAACGCCAGCAGGTTTTTAGGGGATTTTGCCAAATTGATAAGGCTCAACCTGGATCACTGTACCAAACCCACTATATTACTGGTTGAGGAAATTGAATACCTGCAATTGTATATACGGGTTGAAAACACCCGCTTTAATAATAACATTAAAGTGATCTTTGAAACAGATCCTTTGATCGATATATACGAAGTGGAAATTCCCACAATGTTACTGCAAACCTTTGTGGAAAATGTATTTGTGCACGCTTTTCCCGCCGGTATTAAAGATCCCACTTTAAAAATTTCCTTTAAGCTGGTTGCAGAAGGGGTTTTGCGGTGCAAGATCGAAGACAATGGCATTGGAATATCCAACACGTCAGCCCACAAATTGCACGAATCTAAAGGCGTAAACCTGGTAAAAGAACGATTGGCCCTGCTTGGCTATGATGTTGCGGAAGCGGTACAGGTAAATGCTGAAAAAGATAAAGGCACTACTGTTCTTCTTACCCTTAATGTTTAAAACGGTTACTAATAAATTCCACACGTTTACTAAACGGGAAAATTTTAGTTTAACAAAACATTTAGATTTATAAAAAATTAGAGAAAGATCCAGATGTTGTCCCGCAGTATTATAGGTAGGGCTTAAATATTTAGGGTACACAGTAACTGTTATTTCTTTGATCTTTTAAGCAATCATACGGTCTTACAGATCGATGTATTGTAAACAAAACCACTGGCGAAATGTTGGTGGTTTTTTTATTGGTTGATATTCCGGAAACAGAACATAAAATAGCCCTGAAGATGCGAAATACATCAACATCCCGTAAAGCGGGATGAATTAAAAGGGAGAATAAAATAGTCCTGAAAGGGCGAAATATATTAACATCCCGTAAAGCGGGATGAATTAAAAGGAGGATGATATAGCCCTGAAGGGGCGTAATATATAAGCATCCCGTGAAGCGGGATGACTGAAAGGGCGTAATACACCAGCATCCCGTGTAGCGGGATGACCGGGATGCGAATGACCGTTACGCGGAATGATAAAAAGGTGGGAGAATAAAGCCCTGAAGGGGCGTAATACAGATGTATCCTTACATATTAGTCCCAAACATATTTCTCCTCGTATTCCACATTAAGTTTAGTCAACAAAGCCCGGTATTCTTCCTGAAATGTTTTCTTACGATGATGTTCATGCTGATTAGCAATGTATACAATAACTCTATCAACCTCTGAAGGGTTTACCGAAAATGCTCCATATCCATCCTGCCAGTAGAAATTTGAATATTCAACGCCTTTGGTTTTTATCCATTTGGAGGAATGCGATTTTAATTCTTCCATCAGTTTCATCAAGGCCATCTTTTTTGATAGCATGCAGAGGATATGAACATGGTCGGTCGAGCCACCAACTTTAAGTACCTGGCAATCGAAATTGTTGCAAATCCCTCCCAGATAACTGTAAAGTTCGTTTTCTACGGAAGGTTGTATTAAAGGAGCCCGGTTTTTAGTGCTGAAAATAAGGTGCACATAATTTTTTACAAGAGATTGGCCCATAGTAAGTAGTTTATGGCGCCCCTTCAGGGCTATACCTAAGTTACGCTTTTTTCCGATGGGCTGCACCCATCCTTATTATATGGCGCCCTTTCAGGGCTACACTCAAGTTACGTATTTTTTCCGATGGGCTGCACCCATCGATAGTAGATGACGCCCCTTCTGGGCTGTACTTAAGTTAGGCTTTTTTCAGATGGGCTGCACCGATCGTTAGTAGGTCACGCCCCTTCAGGGCTACACTCAAGTTACGTATTTATTCCGATAGACTTCACCCATTGTTAGTGGATAAATAGCCCTGAAAGGGCGAAATACAGATGTATATTTACATAATAACGGAAAGCGAAACTATTAAAATTCCTGATAGAGTGTGGTAACAACAACCCCTACAAAATGAGTTGACTTAATTGTCAACAATTGTTTATCGTCTACCACCTTAAAACCAAACGGCGGTGCTAATAAATTTACACCACTTTGCTTTTTTAATCTGATTCCCTGCCCCGAGATTATATCCTCATTGGGTACAAAATCATCTTCCGGCAAGTGTTCGGTGAGGATGACATATTGAAAATCGTATAATTTCGCTACTACTTGTTTTATTTCTGCATTCGATAAATGTTGCAATACCTGCCTTAGGATCGCGATATCTCCCTGGGGCAACTCATCCTTCGCGATATCCAGGGCCCGGAATTCTAAATTCTCTGCCTTAAAGGTTTTCTTGTTATGCGCGATAAGATCCGGAACTATGTCTGCCGCGATATATTTTTTGGAATACTTCACCAGTTCCTTGCCAATATTGAAATCGCCGCAACCCAGGTCACAAACAACCGGCGGACTTTCAAGATCCTTTAAAAAAGCGAAAACTTCCGCTATATAGGGATCTACTGTTTCAGGATGATGCGAACCAAAACCGGAGTAGAATTTTGAATTCTCTCCACCCCACAGGTTCTTTTCATAGATCTGCACCATGGCATCTTTCGTTGGCCAGGGCTTTTTTATTTTTTTATTTTTTGTCATTTAAAAGATAGAAACCTGATCATCACTCAAAAGTAATGGATTAAAATCTGGAGCCTGCAATGGAGGAAGCACCAACTCTCCAGGCACCAAATAACAGTGAACAAAAAACAATAAACAATGAACAATGAACAATGAATAATGAACAAATATCCGGATGAAGTTTTTACTACATTTGGCGCTACTTAGTATAGTATGAAAAGAGCTTTAGTAAGATATAAAAAAAGTGCTTTTGGGAGTTATGTTACCCGTAATCAAAAGTACGCTCCCATTCTTTTTTTTATAGGGGGTTTTATTTTTGACACCTTAACCTTAGGGCGAATAGATCGTGTATATGATACGGTGGTACTTTGCTCGCATATGACCTTACTTTCCATAACCCTTTATTTCTTTAATACAGTGAATGATGACAGGTGGGAAGGTACTTTTATGAGACGTCATTCCCACTATTTGCCGCTTGCAATACAGTTCTTTTTTGGGGCTCTTTCCAGTGCTTTTGTCATCTATTTTTTCAGAAGTGTGTCCATGTCAAAAACGCTGTTTTTTTTCATACTGCTGGTGCTGCTCTTATTTGCCAACGAGTTTCTTAAAAGGAAGATCTCCAATAAATACCTTCAGTTTAGTATTTATTTTTTTATAAGTTTTACCTTTTTCGCCTTTATGATCCCCACGCTCATCAAGGTAATGAATACCTTTATTTTTATCATTTCTGGACTTGTAAGTTTGTGGTCTACGCTGGCACTTATCAGGTTTATTTACAGGTCAAGCCCCGTTACAAGAGCTGAGATAAGCCTGAAAAAACTTATCGGGCTTATCCTTTCTATTTATATAACAATTAATGTTTTTTACTATTACAATCTTATTCCCCCGGTGCCGCTGGCTATGGATACCGGCATGGTGGCCCATAATGTGCAAAGAATAAATAACGAATACATCGTTACTTACGAGAACAATCCGTGGTATATTTTCTGGCGTAAACATGACACCAATTTTCATCGGCAGGCAGGTCAGAGAGTGTATGTGTTCACTTCGGTTTTTGCACCTACAGCTTTAAAAAAGTCTATTTTTCACAGGTGGAAATGGTACAATCCCGAAACTAAGAAATGGGAAGTAACAGATGATATTAGCTTTAAAGTTACCGGTGGACGTGATCTTGGTTTCCGTGGATATACTTATAAAACCAACCTAAAGGAAGGCCAGTGGAAGGTTGATGTAATTACAGAAGAGGAACTGGTACTTGGGGTTGTGGATTTTGTGATTAAAAACAGTTCTGTACCTCATAAGGAAAGATTGGTAAAGAAAACATTTTAAAACTGTTTCGGTTCCCCGTCAGTTCGGGTGAATTTATTTCGACCGAAAGGAAGACGGAAGGGAGAACAAATTTGTATCGGGAACAGAGGGGAATTTCAGGGAATACCCCGCTCAAACCTGCCTGTCGGTAGGAAGAGTCATGAAATCCAAGATTTGACGAAGTTAAACTTTGCGCAGCCCGGGAAAGAAAATATAGCTCCGAAGGGGCCTAACCCATTAACATACCGTGAAGCGGGATGAAACAAAAGCAAGTACGAAAAAGCCCTGAAGGGGCGTAATATATCAACATCCCGTGAAGCGGGATGCGATAATAAAGGGTGGACAAAATAGCCCTGAAGGGGCGTCATATATCAGCATCTTTACATCTTAGTCCCAAACATACTTTTCCTCATATTCGACATTATATTTACTTAAAAAAGCCCGGTATTCTTCCTGAAATGTTTTCTTCCTATGATGCTCATGCTGCTTAGCGATGTATGTAATGACTTTATCAATTTCTGAAGGGTTTACCGAAAATGCTCCATATCCATCCTGCCAGTAGAAGTTTGAATATTCTACTCCTTTGGTTTTTATCCATTTAGAAGAATGAGATTTTAATTCTTCCATCAGTTTCATCAAGGCTATCTTTTTTGAGAGCATGCAGAGGATATGAATATGGTCGGTATAGCCGCCAACCTTAAGTACCTGGCAGTTTAAATTGTTGCAAATCCCTCCCAGATAGTTGTGAAGTTCGTTTTCTACGGAAGGATGTATTAAAGGCGCTCTGTGTTTAGTGCTGAAAATAAGGTGTACATAATTTTTTACAAGAGATTGGCCCATAGTAGTTAGTTTATTACGCCCCTTCAGGGCTATATCTAAGTTACGGTTTTTTCCGGATGTGCTTCACCCATCGTTAGGATATGACGCCCCTTCGGGGTCCGATGGGCTGCACCCATCGTGGGTGTATGACGCCCTTTCAGGGCTCTACCGATGTTACGCTTTGTTCCGATGGGCTGCACCCATCGTTAGGGTATTCCGCCCCTTCAGGGCTATATCGTAGTTACGGTTTTTTCCGGATGGGCTTCACCCATCGTTGGTGTATGACACCCTTTCAGGGCTATACTTAGTGGTGCTTTATTCTGATGGGCTACACCCATCGTTGGTGGATGGCGCCCTTTCAGGGCTCTACCGACGTTACGCTTTGTTCCGATGGGCTGCACCCATCGTTAAGGTATTCCGCCCTTTCAGGGCTATATCGTAGTTACGGTTTTTTCCGGATGGGCTTCACCCATCGTTGGTGGATGGCGCCCTTTCAGGGCTCTACCGACGTTACGCTTTGTTCCGATGGGCTGCACCCATCGTTAAGGTATTCCGCCCTTTCAGGGCTATATCGTAGTTACGGTTTTTTCCGGATGGGCTTCACCCATCGTTGGTGGATGGCGCCCCTTCAGGGCTATGTATGTAATATAGCCCCGACGGGGTGTAATATATCAACATCCCGTGAAGCGGGATGATTAAAAAAGACAGAATAATAAAGCCCTGAAGGGGCGTAATACATCACATCCAGTGAAGCGGGATGAAACAAAAGCAGGTCGAAAAAGCCCCGACGGGGCGTAATACATCAACATCCCGTGAAGCGGGATGATTAAAAAAGACAGAATAATAAAGCCCTGAAGGGGCGTAATATCCCACAACATCATACTATCATACTATCATACTATCATACTATCATACCATCAAACCATCGTACCATCACCCCATCCTACCATCACACCATCAAACCATCATCACGCCTCCAAAGGCCAATCCCTATACTGCCCCTCGGCCTGCTCGATCACCTCCTTCAACAAATTATGCAGCTCCGAAAATGGCACTTTGCCCCGTAATTCTTTTTTCACTGCCAGGCGAATCGCGGCGCGGGCGTCTTCTTTTTTGGTCCAGTCGAGTTGCAGGTTTTTCTTGACGGAGTCTACCACGTTATGCACCAGGTCCTGAATGGGACCGGTTTGATTTAGGAGCTTTTCGTTGGCAGATAAAAGATCATAGAAAGCCAGTTCATCTTCGGTTAAACCGAGTTGTTTGGTCCTGATATCATCCTGCTGAAATTCATTGGCGATGTCCAGCAGGTGTTTGATGGCTGCGATGGAATCCAAAGAATTTCTGTGGTAGTTGCTCAGCACTTTTTCCAGCTCTTCTTTCAGCTTGCGCATGCGGCGGATGTTCTTTGGCATTCGCACCCGTATCTCGTCATTGATGATCCTGCGCAGCAGTTCTACTTTAATGTTCTCGTCGCCTTTTTCCTTTACAATGGCCTGGAACTTATCGTCCACGATGGAAATATCGATCTTATCCAGATTGTACATTTTTGCCAGGTCCACAATTTCCTGCGATTCCAGGGATTTGCTTATCAGGTCTTTGATCTTTTCGTTCTTTTCCCTGCGGGGTCCGGGAGGGAATTTGATCTTTCTAATGATCTGGCGGATCTTTTGAATGATGCCGACTTCCTCCTGTATTTCCCAGATTCGGGGATCTGAACTGGTCATTGCCACCAGTTCTGTGAGCTTTCGCTCTTCGAGCAAAAAGGCATCGGTCACGGCATCAGATTTTAAAAGACTGTTCACCACTCCGCTGGACCATTTCATTTTGGCCATATCGGTCATTGCGTTGATACTTTCCGCAGAAAAATCACCTATCAAATCCTTCACTTTTCCAAACTGCTGCAGGCACACTTTCACCGCCGCTTCCAGATCCAAAGTGGGTTTTCCTTCCCCGCCGCCGGCGGTGTATTTTTTGGTGGCTTCGGCCAGGAAGCCGGAGATGCCTATAAAATCTACTACGAGTCCGTTGGGCTTGTCTTTAAAAACCCTGTTTACCCTCGCAATGGCCTGCATCAGGTTATGGCCTTTCATAATTTTATCCACATACATCGTATGGGCGCAGGGGGCATCAAATCCCGTGAGCCACATATCGCGAACGATCACGATTTGCAGCGGATCCTCAGGCCTGCGGAAACGCTTTTTAATGGCTTCCATCGCATCTTTGGTGCGTATGTGAGGATTCCAGTCTGTGGGATCTTTGCTGATGGTTCCGGTCATGATCACGGCTATTTCAGGACAACCTTCCAGCGCGGTGAGGGCGTTGTACATTTTTACGCAGTTCTTGCGGCTCATACAAACGATCATCGCCTTGCCTTCCAGGCTTTCTGTCCTCGCCTTAAAATGAGTGAGGATATCTTTGGCTACTCTTTCCACCCGGTCGTTGGCCCCGGCGGCATCTTCTATCGCTGCCCAAACGGCATTGTTCTCCTCGTCTTCATCTTCTTCCATTTCATCCAGCTCCTTATCATATTTGGCTTTGATGTTGAGCGGAACCATTTTTGGCTCGTAATTAATGGGCACCGTGGCACCGTCTTCCACGGCCTGTTTGATGTCGTAGGTGTGAATGGTGGGGCCAAATACCTGTTGGGTATCGGCATCTTTCCCATCTACGGGAGTTCCGGTGAAGCCTATGAAAGAGGCATTGGGCAAGGCGCGTCTTATGTTCTGCGCAAAGCCCCCGCTATGGAATCCATACTGGGTGCGGTGGGCTTCATCTGCCATCACAATAAGGTTGAAACGTTCAGAAAGTACAGGGTGGGAGAGCTCTTTTCCCGAAGCCAGTTCTTTTAAGCGGAATTTCTCAATGGTGGTAAAGATCACCCCGCCGCCATCGGTGCTCAGCAGGGCCCGCAGCTCATCTGTGGTATCGGCGTGTTGCACGTGGCCCACCAGGTCTTTGCACAGCACAAAATTCTCATAGAGTTGCTGGTCCAGGTCATTGCGGTCTACCTGGATGAGGATGGTGGGATTTTTCATTTCGGGCATTTGCCTCAGGATCCCGGTAAGGATGGCCATCGAAATGCTTTTACCCGATCCCTGCGTGTGCCATATCACTCCCAGCCGGCCATCACCCGTGGGTTTTATATTTTCCACCGCAGAGTCCACCGCTTTTTTGATGCCCCAGTACTGGTGATATTTTGCGCCTTTCTTGATTATTTTTCCGTTGTGGTCTTCGTGAAAAATGAAGTTTTGCAGATAATTTAATAAGGTTTTCTTCGGAAATAATCCCTTCAACAAGGTCTCCAGCTGTAGTTCCTGTTTCTGCTGAAGGTCATCCCCGTGCAGGCTTTTCCACGGAGCAAACCACTTTAGGGAGGAGTTGTACATCCCGTGCAGGGTTTCCAGCCCATCCGAAACTACCGTGATGGCATTGTAATCAAACAGCTGCGAAATATCCTGAACGTAATGCCCAATTTGCCCGTGTGCGTTTTTTACACCCACCTCGGGATCAAACATATTCTTGAACTCAAAAACAATGAGCGGAAGTCCGTTGATGAAGATGAGCAGATCTGTGCGCCGGCTGTTCTTGCCAATGATCTTTACTTCGTCTGCACACACAAAGGTATTTTTCTCCGGTTCCCGGTAATTGATAGGGTAGAGGTGCCGGGCCTGTTCTTTGCCCGAAGCATCTTTCCAGCTAATGGAAACCCCCTGGGTCATTTTAAGATGAAAATCGCGGTTGCGGTGATCGAGATCCATTCCCTCGTGTTGGGTAAAAGCGGAAAGGGCTTCGTTAATGGCGGTTGCCGGAACGCCGGGATAGGAACTCACTAAAAATTCCCGAAGATCCTCCTCCAGCACCACTTTCTTAAGATCCCGCTGCAGGGAATTACCTTCTTTATAGGTGTACCCCAACTCCTGAAGGCACTCTATGGCAGCCTTTTGCACCGTGATCTCGATCATTTGTGTCATAAGACTTCAGATAAGATTTTCTCCACATCTTTTACGCGGACTTCCCCGCTGATGAGTTTTGGTAATAAGGTGTCGCGGAGTTGAGTGAGGGTTTGAGTTTCTTTTGAATTTGTTTTTATCAATTCAAAAAAGGAAAATATTTCTTGCTGAAAATTATCAAGAACAGATTTTGCAGGAACTAAAATCTTCATTGATTTTACTGTTTTAGAATTCACAGCCGTAGCAATTGAAGAAGTACTTCCAAGAGAATTGTAATCGAATGATTTAAGAGCGGAATACAAATACTCAACACTTAACAAAGTGTTTTTCTTTTTTAAAAAATGCGCAATGGCTTCATTTGAAACCATATTTTCTGTTGTGATGGCAACTCTTCCTACAGTTAATTTGAAACTAAGGATAACGGTGTCCTCAGGAACTTGGGGAACATTTTTCTTTACCACAGCTTCTTTTGTAAGGTATTCTGAAGTATTAAAAATGTAAGTTCCACAATTACCCATATCCTTAATTGAAATCCATTTTACTCCATTTTCCGATGAAAACCATTCCTTCTCTTTTCTTGGAGGTGTCCTACCAATGGTAATTTTAAATTCATCTTCTAAGGTTTTTACTTCCCATCCCTTCGGAATTTTCCCCAATTCAGAATCTACAAATTCCCCATCCTGGAAAGGCCCAAAATCAACAAACCAGTGCTTGTATAAAGCCATTGCCATTTCTTCCAGGGTTTTGTTCATCTTTAGGTTGAGCTCGATTTTATCGTCTAAAGCGGAAAGGATGGAGGCGATGGATTTTTGCTCTTCAAGGGGAGGTACAGTGAACTCTACTCTTTGAAAGGTTCCAAGATTAATATTATCCTGAACAGAGCCAATTGAGTGAGTTTGAATCTGTTTTTTGAAAAATTGCATTAAGTACTCTACAAACTCAATATCACATTTGTCTTCATCTGCAACAAAACCTATAATACTGTCAGGAAAACAAGCAGGATAACTAAGAATTGCCGTTTCTGCAATATTAGCCGCAATAGTAATACACATTGTATGTTCCGGCCATAGCTTACTTTGTGCCAATCCAGCTTTAGAATAAGTCTGCGTATGTTCGGTCAAGCGATGGTTAGCAGCCTTAACATCTCCGGTTTGTATAAATGGATATTTCCCACCATACAAGTGCGAAGCATCTCTGGGCCTGTGCTTGGATTTCCCTCTTGCAATCGTTCCTAAATCTGTAAGTTTATATGTTATCCAGTTTTCTGGCATTGGTTGTTATAATTTATTTTAAAGTCTCATAAAATTGAGTAGGAGCTATCGAAACTTATTTCCAAAAAACGATTACCAATGCTGCAATTAATACAACACCAAGAATTATTATTACTGGAATGATTAGTTTAGTATCCCCCCTCTCATTTCAATTTCAAAAGTCCCTGAACCTGTTTTGATGGTCTGTTTAGATTTGACATACATTCCCTGTTTATTTAATATTGTCAATTCACCCATAATTGTTATCAGGTCGTTTTGAGCAATATGGCTTTGCATTAATTTCTCTAAAGCTCCCTTTCTGACTTCAACATCGTCTGATGCCACCCTCAATGATAGTTTGTGCCTGTCATCATCAGTTAGATTAGGGATTTTAGAGATAATATCAATGACTTTAGTATTATCAAGTCTTGCAAGTTGATTGTTATTGTCCATATCTTTTTAAGTCGAGTTTTAAGTTTTTTAATGTTTGTATTTCTGATCTGAAAATTTCAAGTAAAATAAGGCCTAAAATAAAGCCGCCTATAATAACAGGTATGACAACCTCATATAGTTTAAGTCTAACAACAAGAAGAATCGCAAAAATTAAAACAGCAAAATAGATTAACAGTTTTGCAGCTGAAAATAAAATCATTGATTTAATTTTATGTACGGACTTAACTTCTAAGATCACAGTTAGCTGTCCACCTTCACCCTTAAAGTCAGATTTGAGAGTGGCTTCATTTTCTTTTGTATTAATCTGATAGTATTGGTCAAGGAAAAAATCTAAATCTTTTGATTTTATAAAATGATTTACGGCGCCTTCCTTTACGGAAAAACTCATCTCCATAAATTCCTCCAAAATGTATTGCTCAGCAAATTGCTTATATGCTCCATTTGGATTAATTTCTTGCTGCTTAAGTTTTATAAAATCAGGTTGTATTTCGTTAATGTCCGAAAGGTCAATTTTGGAATTTAGAAAATCAATTTGATAACTTGCTTTAAAAACTCCTGTGTTGAAGCTTGATATTTTCTCCTTAAACAAAACAAGGTCATTTTGAACTTGCCGGAAAGCAAGGTTCAATTTTTCTAAAAGAGCGTATTTACAAACAAGTAAAAACTGTTCAATTTCTTCCGGCGTGAAAATTCTCTTTCCAACCATATAAGGCAAGTTGGATTGATTGAAATTATCAATTTGTGTTTGGTAATTTTTAAATAAAGTATTAAGCTCAGAAAGGGATGTGTTTTTGTTTTGTTGCTTATGATGAAGCTTTTCAATGAAATTTATTACTTCATTTTTCAAAATAAAAAACCGTTTTTCGTCCGATAAAAACCTTGGGACACATTCAATAATTCTACCCATAGTTTGTGGAGAAGTTGAAACATTTCTTGATTTCCAATAAGGGTATGTGTTTATCAAATATTTATATGGACCATAGCCATATAGGTCATAATACAAGTCTGTAATCTTTCGTAATGTTTCCCTGTCTGCATTAAAAAATTCATTCTCAACGTAGGAATAGGTGCTAAAACGTTTGGGTTTATTGGTAAATGTTCCTTGTATAATCATTTTCTGAAATAAGTATAAAGCCCAATAAATAAAAGAATTCCCACCAAAGAGCCAACTAAGTAAGCTTTTAATGAAAGGTCTTGCCAAAATGAGGCCTCATTTATTTCTTGTTCGTCAATAATTGTTTCTTTATTTCCGTCCCCCCAAATTCCGCTGTTTGTTTCTCTTGCTTGAAATTGAGCTGTTTTATAATCGCTTGAATTACTAAATTGGTATTTTAGATAAGCGAATGCGAAGCCGTCTGCTATCATTTTTTTATTAATATCAACACCGTCAAGAATTACATACCTTAAAAGTCTTTGATAACGGTCTCGGTCCTTGGAAAGGTTATCATATTGTAGGAAAACGGTTTTGTTTTCGATAAGTGAAGAAAGATATTCCTTTGCTTCTTTTCCAAATATGTCTGAAATCTCAGGAGCATTAATTCCGATTAATCGAACCTTTTCGCCTGTTTCGGTTTCAAAGGTGTCACCGTCAATTACTCTTGTTACCTTGGTTGTTGTCCCCAAGCAAACAAAAGTTGTAAGAAATAATATGTATGTTAATGTCTGTCTCATTATTTTTGTTGCTGTCATCCCAGCAAATACTGCTAAAACTCGAATAAGGTTTGTTGCAGTTAAGAAACCAAAGTTTTTCAATTTAACACTGCTCTTGATTGGCATTAGTAGTTTAATCCATATTCCAATAAGCTGTGCCGGCGTCATCCCCGAATTCAGTATTTAGCCAATCATCATAATCTTGAACATCATTAGCCCATTCAGTTTCTTCACTGCCATATGAACTCCTATCATTGAAATCATATTCATCCCATTTAATTTCTAACTTCATTAGTGCATTCTTAGAAAGGAAAAATGAGGTATTGATTTCTAAAAATTCCTCCAATTGATCCTCATCAACTAAAAAGTGATCCAGATTTAAAATACACCAATTAATGTAATCAGGTTGAATTGAAATTACTTCTTCTAAAGTTTTACCTTCATATTTCCCAAAATTGAAACAGGTGTCCAGGTAGTAAATTTTCATATGTTTTAACCCTTTATTTTAGCTAATGCATTTAGTAATCTTTCCAATGCGGGAATAGATAAACCTTCTGTTTCCTTTTCATTTAAAAAATCATCGTTCTTATTATTGCCAAAATATTTCTCGGCAAGTTTCTCCTTTATGATTTGTTTTTTATCGTCTGAAAGATTTTCAATAAATGGATTAATAGAAGCTAATTCAAGTTCTGCATTCCTATTTTGTGTTTCTAATTTTCTATGTTTTGAAGATTCACGTGCTGCATAAGTTGCTGGATATGATAAAGCAGCAGCAGCAACTAATCTAATTACAGATTTTACCCAATCAAATCCTTCCGAACTTAAATCGATGATAGTCCAAACCAATAATAAAGAAAAGACGGCCATAAATATAATTGCCATAACACGCCAAAAATCTGCGCTCGATTTATGACTATTAGCAATGTTTTGATAATTTCCTGTAACACCAACATTTCCAATTATATTCACTAATCTCTCAGCCTCTTCGAGCTTTGTGGTTAATTTAGAGATTAAATCAGTAGTATCCGTATCAATTTCTTCTCTGATTTCAATAATTTCTTCTTTAAACTCTCCTTTAACTGCATCAATTTCAGTTCGATATTGAGTTTTATCATTCTGGAAACTTTGATTATGAGCTGATTTTATATTTTCAAAATCTGTTCGAAAAGTTGATGATAGGTTTTGAATTTCAGTTTCTTTATTCTCAACGAGTTTAATAAGGGTTTGGATTTCAGTTTCTTTGTTCTTTAAATCTTTCTCAAAATCTAAAATCGCATTTTCAAGTTTTTCCTTATGCTTCTCCAATGCGATGTATTTGCTTTTCGCTGTTTTTTCAAAATCCGCAATTTTTCGAGAAAAGTTAAAGTCAGCTTTAGCTATAGGAATTGGAAAATTCTTAATTCTATTTATCGCAGCTATAAAGTTATTGGTGGCATTTTCCAGATGGCCGACATTATTATTTCCTAAAAATTGATTAATTTGTGTTATTCCCGCATTCATCTCGCTACTCAAATTGTCCATTTCAGCTTGTTGAACCAAATCAGGAATTGTCAGCTTTACTCGTTGATTTATATAGGAAAAAACAGTTTGGAAAAATGAAAGTTTTTCGAGGTCAACTTTTTCTTTGACTACATCTTTTTCCAGCACTTCTTCAAATGAATTTAGTCGGTCGAAGATTTTATGAGTCTTAAAATTTTCTGATGTCATTTGTTATTAATTAAAATAGTCTTTGTATATGCACAATGTTCATAAAAAAGTGCGAGCTGGCGAGCTTGATTGTCTGCAGGAAAATCAAGTGTTGCAAGCGAAATCTTTTTTAGAATTAAGATAGATTTGAGCATTGTTATTATACATTGGTGTAAGTAGACTTTTTTTAGATGATTGTCCCAACTAAATCAACTAAAGCAGGTATGTTCTCATATATTCCTTTTGCTGTTATGGATGCTGTTACTTTTCCTAACCAACTCATTATCTTGTCTTTTCTTTTCGCTGAACCTTTAGGATTTTCCCTGTCAATTATTTCTAATTCGGTAATAGCATCTTCTTCAACGCCCAGTTCTTTTAATTTATTAATATAGGTTTCATTTACAGTCAAAGTGATATCTCCTTGTTTTATATTCTCTCCAGCTGCAACGTTTAAAGGATTGTTATTCCCATAAATATTATTTGTTATTATATTCTGCGCCTTTTCTTTATTATCTTCGTTCATAACATATTTGTTGTCTAAATCAGGAAATTGTTCTTCCAAATCTTGAAGGGTATCAATAAGTTTCTGCTTGGTTAATTCTACAATATTTGAAAGTTGTGTTTTTGCAATAATTCTAACTCCACTTCTTATAACTCCACCATATGCCTGAACCTGATCTTTGTATAATTCACTAACCGATTGAACCATTCCACCATTTAAATGTATTTGAGCGGTCCCTTCACTTATTTGACTAATATTTTGTTCAACAATTGAGATTGGTTCAATAACACGATGGTGGTTTAGTAAGTCCGATATATCTTGTCTTTTATCTGAAAGAACTACAGGAAAACTTTGGGTTCTCCCGTAGGGGAATTCAGCAGTCAATTGTATTTCCGCCCAAATTTTTCGGTAATCTGGTAATAAGGGATCTTCAAACTCGTAACCATTTAGCTCTTTATTTAGCCAGTTTTTGAAGGTTTCGTTCTTTAATTGTCGTGCAATTAATTTAGCTCTTGTCAGTGCTTGGGACACTGTAATCTTATCGTATGCGATATCTGTAATTAATTCGTTTATCATATTTTTATTTTAGCTTACTTAAAACAATGATTTAAATTTTCTTTAATTCCATTTATGGTTTAATTGCACCAGCGCTTAGTAATTTAATATTTCTCTGTTCATTTTTTCAGATTGTTTTAAAATTGTGAACGCTTTAGTAAAATGAAAAAGTGAAAATTTTTATATGGTCACTTATCAATTCCTTAAAGTATTTTATTAAAATTTGCTTTAATCTTTTCCTTCAATTCTTCCCCTTTTTCAAACTGCATTAATAACTGGGCTTTAAGTCCATCCATCTTTTCTTCAAAAGGGATCCCGTTATCTTCTTCGGCTTCGGTGCCAACATAGATGCCCGGGGTGAGTTTGTAATTCTGTTTAACTACTTCCTCAATTTTGCTCCTTTACAGAAGCCTTTTATGTCATTGTAACCACTACTCTTTTCTTATAAAATTTTTCTATACCGTTAAAACGGAAATTGTCGTTCTCAATATTTTTAAGAACATTTTGCCATTGTATTTTTTAATATTAGCGAACGATTAATCTATTTTTTGAATAGTTTTAAAAATGTGAAATCCACTTTCTTCTTCCTTTTCATATTCTATTATTAGCGTTGTAAAATCTTCAATACTCTCATTTTTATGGTTTAAAGTATATTTGATAAAAATTTTCTTGTTAATGATTGTGTCGATTTTCATTTCAGCAGGAATTTCCATAGACTCTGGTTTACTATCCTGAACCTTCCAAATACTTCCAGTTTGATCTGAATTAAGGTCTAATAAATAATCTGTTTTAGTTTCAGAATTTAAATTCAACGAAATAATTTTTATGACATCTACGTTTTCATTTGTGGGTAAAATGATCCAGTCATTAAATTTTTTCAACTGGTCTTTTTCAGACCATTTGATATTCTCCAAAAATCCGTTGCCCAAATTGTAAGTATTCCCTTCTGGATCTATATATTGATATCTAATGAAATAATTATAGGTTTCTTTACCGGTTGCATAGGAAACATTACAAATTAATTCCCCCCAATATCCTGCTCAATTCTAACTGTATAATTATCCCTAAAATATGCTTGATCGTAAAACCAATATAGTCCACTCGTAATAATTAAAAATAAAATAATCGTTATCACACAACCTGCAATAATTCCCGTTTTTTTCATTTTATGCTCTGCTGGTTTTTCTATTCAAAATATTTTCTCAAAATTCGCTATGATCCTTTCTTTCAATTCCTCTCCTTTTTCAAATTGTTCCAGCAACTGCGTTTTCAAACCCTCCATCTTTTCTTCAAAGGGGATCCCGTCATCTTCTTCGGCTTCAGTGCCTACATAGATCCCGGGGGTGAGTTTGTAATCCTGTTTTTGAACCTCGGCTATGGTTGCTGCTTTAGAGAAACCTTCGATGTCCCGGTACCCTTCGACTCCGCTCAGGGAGACATCGAGGGAGGAGACGTTGCGCCACTTGTGGTAAGTTTCAGCTATTTTATTTATATCATCATCACTAAATACTCTCAGTTTTCTGCTGGCCATTGTGCCCATTTTGGAGGCGTCCAGGAACAGGATCTCGTTGTTTCGTTCGCGGTGGGTATCGTCTTTTCCGTCGCGGTTTTTGCTCAGGATAAAAAGGCAGGCGGGAATTCCGGTGGTTAGGAACAGCTTATCTGGCAGGCGTACAATGGCATCTATCATAGAATTGTCTACCATATGCTGCCGCACGTTTTTCTCTCCTTTGTTGTTGGAGGTCATCGCGCCGTTTGCCATTACAATCCCGGCAGTACCGGTGTCGCTTAAATGGTGCCAGAAGGTTTGCATCCACATATAATTGGCGCTGCCATCTGTAGTGAATTCTTCTTTGGGACCAAATAACCGGGGATCGCCATCGGGCAGATCTTCAGGATGCCAGTTGCTCACGTTAAATGGCGGATTGGCAATAATATAGTCGGCTTTCAGGTTTGGGAATTTGTCATCGAGCAACGAATTTCCCAGTTTTATGTCAAATGAAAGGTCCCGCAGCATCAGGTTCATAAGGCACAACCGCAAGGTTTGTGCAGTCATTTCCTGCCCATAGATCGCGATGTCTTTTTTGTTTCCACCGTGTTCTTTGATGAACTTCAAACTCTGCACAAACATACCGCCACTCCCACAAGCGGGATCAAAGATGCGGCCTTTGAAAGGCTCCAAAAGTTCCACCAGCAGCCTTACGATACTTCCCGGCGTAAAGAATTGCCCCGCACCCGAGCCTTCGGCCATTGCAAAGCGGCCAATGTAATATTCATAGATACGGCCCAGGATATCGCTTTCAGGATTTTCCTTTTCAGAAAATTTAGGGTGGGAGAGGAGGTTGATGATTCCGCCGGTTTGTTTGGGAGAAAGTTCACTCCGCACAAAGATCCGCGGCAAAATATTCACCAGCTGGGGGTTATAGCCCGTTAAAAGTTCCTGGATCACATCAAAGGCATCATCTATCTTCACCTTGATATCATCCTGTTCGGCATTATCCTTCAAATACTGCCAGGAAGCGGTTTCCGGAATTTTAAACGTATTTCGGGAACGGTATTCATCCCGGTCTTCCAGGACGTAATTGATCTCCTCCTTATCTGTAGTGTAATAATCAGATTCAGGATCATTTAGCTGCTCCTTGAGTTCCTCTCGCACCACCTCATAGCGTTCGCTAAGGTGCTTTACGAAGACAAGGGGTAAGATGTAGTTTTTATAGTTATTCTCAGATACCGCGCCGCGCAATTCGTTCGCCGCATCCCAGAGTTCTTTTTCAAAATCAATGTCTGCTTTTGCCATTAAGTGGGGAAAATAGTTGGTGTTTTGTAAATCAGGATCCTGTAGGGAAGAAACCGAAGGGGAAAGTTAGTTAATTTTTTTAACATAATTCCAAAGTTATTATCAGCAGATAATTTAATTCACTCCCTTCAAAGATAAAATTAATATATAGGCAGTTTTTAAGGAAAGCAGTAACTCTATAAATCATTTCCATTTTTCCTACCTTTGGTACAATGAAAGGAGAAATCAATATTAATCCTGATATTCTTACCTGGGCCATTGCCCGGGCAGGATATGATTTGCAGGAATTTTTATTGAAAAATCCTAAAGTTGAATATTGGTTGGAGAAAATCAAAACCCCAACAGTTAAGCAATTGGAGGACCTTGCTAATAAATTACATTTACCTTTTGGATATTTATTCTTACCGGAACCTCCAAATGAAACTATTTCTTTTCCATTTTTCAGGACAGGAGGAGTTGCAACCAAAAAGGTTAGCCTAAATGTTTATGATACCATCTTAATTTTACAACGAAGGCAGGATTGGCTTACAGATTATTTACTTGAGAATGAGGAGCAGCCTCTTTCCTTTGTAGGCAAATTTAATAACTCTGCTTCCTGTGACAGCATTGTAGAGGATATAAGAAGGACTCTAACAATAGAAAAAGATTGGGCTCGGGAATATCCAAATTTTGAGGGAGCTTTAAATTATCTTACCAGTAAAATTGAAGAAACAGGTATAATCGTCAACTTCAACGGAGTAGTAGGAAATAATACTCATAGACCTATTCCCGTTGAGGAGTGCAGAGGATTTGTACTGGTAAATAAAATGGTACCTTTCTTATTCGTGAATGCTGCCGATGCCAAAGCGGCTCAATTATTTACACTTGTTCATGAGCTTGCGCATGTTTGGCTAGGCGAGAGTGCAGGTTTTGATAATCAAAATCTTCTACCGGCAAATGATCCCGTCGAAAAATTGTGTGACCAGGTAGCTGCAGAATTTTTAGTGCCTCATGCATCTTTCCTACAGGTCTGGCCGGAAGAAAAGGATTTTCGAAAATTGAGTAAAATATTTAAAGTTAGTCCAATAGTTATTGCTAGGCGTGCATTAGATTTAAACAAGATTACCAAAGAAATTTTCTTTCAGTTTTATAATAATTATATGGAGGGAGTTCGTCGCAAAAAGGAGAGCCAGGGTAGTGGCGGAGATTTTTATGCAACTTCTAAAAAGCGAATTAGTCCGCATTTTGCCACTTATGTTGACCAGGCAGTAAAACAAAACCGACTTTTATACAGGGACGCCTATAAAATTACAGGTTTGAAAGGCAATACTTATGAAAACTTTGTAACCCAACACCTGTATTAACATGGTTGTTGTCCCCCCGTATTTATTGGATAGCAACTTTTTTATTCAAGCCTATCGATTTCATTATCCTCTCGACGTGGTCCCAGGTTTCTGGCTTAAGGTAAAAGAACTGGCAGAAGATGGAACCATAATCTCAATTGACAAAGTACAACGCGAAATATTTCAAAATAAAGATAATCTTACCGCCTGGTGTAAAGCCCATCTCCCTAATGATTTTTTTAAGGATTCGTCAAATTGCCTTACGGAGTATTCTAAAGTAGTAAGCTGGGCAAGTATGAGAATTCCACAATTTACCACAGGAGCTTTGAATGAGTTTTTAGATACAGATGAGGCAGATGCCTGGTTGGCAGCCTATACCATGGCAAATGGTAATGTAATTGTAACCCACGAAACTAGTGAGCCGCGCAGGTTATCCAAAGTTAAACTCCCGGATGCGGCTACACCTTTTGGAATAAAATGCTATACCACTATAGAAATGTTCAGAGAGCTTAAGGAGGTGTTTTAATTTCAAACCCTCCACACATGACCTTCGCCCGATGTATGTTTAAAATGATTACTGGGAATCTGTCCAGTGGATGTTATTATACCCTGCCACTGAAACCGTTCAACCGGAATTCCGATTGTTTAAAGACAGAAACCATCATTGTGCGGTTGGGAGATTGAACATTCTTAAGAATGGAAAATTGGATACAGAGATAGGGAGGGTGATATTGGATTGGTATCCTGAGAAAATTGTAATCAATACTTAATGTTATCTTTTTAGTTGGGAGGTATATTTTTCATATTCCTTTTTTACAAAACTCTGGGTTGGTTCCCATAAGGATAGATCGAATAGGCTCAAGTTTGATTTTCAATTGCAATAAGAATATCATCTAATTTTGAGCAAATATCTGAGGCATTATAAGTTGATGATGTGTTATTTTCAACAGCTTGAAGAATTTCGTCTAATCTCGAGCATATATCTGATGCATCGTATACCGGTGATGTATTACTTTCAATGTTTCCCAATTTATAATCAATTGATTCTAATAATCTAATCATTGTATCTGCTTGCTCTTCATTCATAAGTGACAAAAATTTAAAGAATTTAAATGTTGATCTTTAAGTAATTTTTATTAGGATATAATTAATCGTTCCTGTTCCATTTTAATTTTTTGAGAGCGGATTAATTTTTTAATTTCCGATTTAACTATATTACTGGCTTTTAATGTTGCACGGCCAAATCCCATCTTAGATAAGGTTTCAGATATCACCTCAGTTTGACTAATGGAAAAAGACATTTCTATTGTTTCAAAAATCGCTTTTTGAATTTCCTCCGGAGGAACATGCTCAATATTTTTATAAGAAATTGGTAATAGACTTCTATCCCTAATTTCTATTTCTTTGGATTCATCAACATAAATAAAATTGTTACTTAAATAGAACCATTTTTGACTGTGACCATATCTTGCAGATTCCTTAATGTGATCAAAAATTCTATTCCCAATCCTACCAATACCCATTTTATCCGTTATTCTTTTGGCCACATCCTTCAAATGGATCGGGCCTTCTTCTTTAACAATTTGCGAAATTCCTTTTGCTATTGAAATTTTAGAAATAAAAGGAATTTCCCCCTGTAACGGGACCGTAAAATCATCCATAAATATTTTATATGGTATCGATTTATTATCGACGATTTCAATATCCTCTCGTGTAATCGATAGTGGACTATTTTCAAAGTTCTCTAACTCCTTCTTTTGATTGCTTTCATTTTCCTTTTGAGTTTCCCTTATTGCATTTTCAATCGCCGCTTGCAATAAAGAGATTTGTTTAGATTCAGTTCTAAACCAGTCCGTGCTCCAAATACGATGGAATTTCCATCCCATACCTTCCAATACATTCTGACGTAATCTGTCCCTATCCCGGGCACTGACTGTACTGTGATAACTCGCGCCGTCACATTCAACAGCTAAAATATATTTCCCGGGCCTTTCGGGGTCTTTTACAGCGATATCAATAAAGAATCCTGCCGACCCCACTTGTGGTTCTAATTCGTAACCCATATTTTTGATTGCTTTGATGACCTGATCTTCAAAAGGGGAGTCTGTTTCTTTTCCGGTTTCTTTTCGATCCTCTAATTTTCCATGTTCAGCATATTTTAAAAAACTTTTCAAGGCTTTTATACCAAAGGGCGAATTGCTGCTGGTATTTAGATCATCAGCTGTGAAATTGCAAAAAACTTCCATAGCGAGGCGGGCCCGTGTAATTAAAACGTTTAATCTCCTTTCCCCGCCTTCCCTATTTAAAGGCCCGAAATTTTGTGGTAAATTACCTTGAGCGGTTTTTCCATAACCAATGCTTATAAAAATTACGTCCCTTTCGTCTCCCTGTACATTCTCTAAATTTTTAATAAAAAATTCTTCCAGTTTTTCTGCTGAGAAAAAACTTTCATAACTGGTATCTTGTCGCCGTAAACGCTCCAGCTCTAAGATAATACTATCGCGCTGTGCGGTTGAAAATGCTACGACCCCCAATGTGAGATTTGGCTTCCTGTGGGCATGGTTCATGATCGCTTGTGCAACCATCCGCGCCTCATTTGGATTCGTTCTGGAAGTACCCCTTTCATAAAAAGATTCCTTAATGTGATTAAATTTTAAACCTTTTGCATCCAGGTTAATTCCCGAACTTGGAAAAACCATTAAGCGACCATCATAAAATTCTTGATTGGAAACATTAATTAAGGAATCGTGCCTACTTCTATAATGCCATTTCAACATTTTTTCTGGAGCTCCCTGAGCCAAAAACATGCTTAAAATGCTTTCTATATCACCAGTTACAGTTTCCTCTTCATCTTCAAAAGTTCGGCTAAAAAAATCTGTTGGAGGCATTTGTTTTGAATCACCAACTACAACAATTTGTTTCCCCCGTAGAATTGGTATTAACGCATCAACTACTTTTACCTGGCTTGCCTCATCAAAAATCACCAAATCAAATTCAAGAGAACCGGGTGACAAAAAGGTTGAAACAGACATTGGACTCATCATAAAAACCGGTTTTATTTGCTGTACTGCATTCCCTGCCTGCAATAACAATTGCCTTATAGGCATATGTCTCCTTTTTTTGTTTATTTCTCTCTTTATAGTTGACATTTCACCAGAAGAATTACGGGGCATTCTTTGAAAATGGTTCATGGTGAGTTTCTCTTGGGAGAAATGAGCCAAATCATTGTCCAAGGTTTTAAATTCTTCAATATCTTTCATATGGCCCGCCCGGTCAAAGAATTTAATAGGATCATTAGTTCTGTATGCAAAATCTACCAAGGACTTATACCAGCTGTAGTAAAATAAGTCAAGTAAGTAATCAGACGGAAAATTCCATTCAAAGCTAATTTCCTTGACAATATTTAAATTATATTTATCCAATTTGGAAACGATAGCATTGTAACGTGCCATAGAAAAAATTTCCTGAGATTTTTCAATGAATATGGAATATTTAGTTCCCAAATTCTGCAAAGATTCCTTTTCAAAATCCTTTAAATTTTCAACTTGTAAAATCTCATTTAACTGGATAATGAGGGAGCTAAGTTCTTTAATATCAGTCTCTAATCTGCTGAACTGGGCCGTGATATCATTTACGGGTGAAATCTTATCCAAAATCTTTTCAATTCCTGGTGTAAACACCTCTTTTTCCATATTAGAATAGAGGTTCAATAGCCATAAATAGATATTTTCATTTTCTGCCCAATTGCTATGAATGCTTTTCCACTTTTCCAAAAATAGTTTCCTTCCCAATTCCTCATAACTTTCAAAAGCAGACCTGTTTTCCTGAAAGGTTATTATATAATCAATAGTTGAAAGTATTTCAGGAACCGAAGGAAGTTCTTTTTTATAAATTTCCCTCATAACTTTTTGGGCCTTCCAATAATCAGGGGAAAGAAATTTCCACCATTTACCGCCCTTAGTCTCATAGACTTTTTTTATTTCAGTGAGATCTGTGTTCCAGGCTTCATCAGAAAGTTCATTTTGATGGTTGTCATAGATTTCCTTAGCAGTCTTTCCATATTTCAGACAACTTTCAATTTTGTCTTTACTCGATAACCATTCGGGGGATTTATAATTTACTGATATAACATCTGGTATATTTTTTAAATGGCGGAAAGTATGAATTAACCTGTATATATCCAGTAAAGTTTGCGGTTCGGAAATTGGAAGGAGTAATAATAGTTCCCCCAGCTCAATTTCACAAACCTGGCTTAATTCTAAGATTTTTTTTAGAATGTGTTCCATATTAGATCTATCATCAGGGGAGAAGTGATCTATTTGGGATTCACAAAAAGGATTTTTTGAAGGGGAGGTATTTTCATTAAGGAAAGCCACAATCTCCTTGACCAGTGTTTCCGCTTCCGAAAAATCTTTAGGGTACCAGTATAGAGAACCTGGTATTTCTATCCCCTTAAGTTGATATGTTTCGATCTTTTTTTGAAAATGTAATAAATATCCTACAGCTTGTACGAAGTTAATTCCTGAATTTAGAATTTTTTTACCAGTCGCTTCACAGTAATTATCCAGGCTAGACTGTAACTCTTTATACCGGTTTTTTTGAATGGAGCGATCATCAACTTTTGGAACACCTAATTCTAAAGTGCGTCCTATTTCCTCCAAAACGGTACGTTTATTACTCTTATGACTATGTAACTCCAGAACACAATCCCCTAAATAACAACTATCTAACCTTCTTTTTACAACCTCAAGAGCTACCATCTTTTCCGAAACGAAAAGAATTTTTTTATCATCGGATAGAGCTTCAGATATAATATTTGTAATAGTTTGAGATTTTCCAGTTCCGGGAGGTCCTTGTATAACTAAATTTTTCCCTTGTTTTATTTGAATAATAGCTTCTGTTTGGCTTGAGTCGGCATCTGCAATGAAATGAAATTCATCTAAATTTTGAAGTCCATTAAAAATATCTTCCTCACCGAAATCGCCTTTTTCCGTGTCATTAAAATTTTCAAATCCATTTCCAAAAAGAGATTGAAGAATTGGGTGGTCAGAAGGTTGTTTATTTTTGGGCCAATTTTTAGCATCCAGATCTTGATACATTTGGAATTTTCCAAATTTAAAAAAACCAAGATGCATCTCATTTTCCTCTATTCTCCACCTATCTTCCTTTTTAATTGCTGTTTTAACAATTTTCAAATATTCCTGAACTTCAATTTCTTCACTAAACTCTGGCAGTTCTATGTTGAAATCCATTTTTAATTTTGCCTTAAGCGTAAGGTTTGTACTTAAATCAACTTGAGTGTATTCCAGTTTATACCTATCCTGAGCATTTGATCTTTTTAAAGAAACGGGGATCAAAATTAACGGTGCTTTTCTTTCCAAATTGGAATTCTTATCCTCATACCATATTAAAAATCCCATTGCTAAATACAGAATATCAATTCCCTGCTCTTGAAAATATGTTTCTGCCTCAGTATTGATTTTCAATAATCTTTTATCTAATTGATCCTCCAGTAACTGGGTATTAAATCGGTTTTTAGAAGTAGGTTTTTCAACAGTAGGTGCATCAAATAATTCCGGTAGTCTTTCTGATTTCCCGACCTCCTCTTTACTTCCTTTAACCAAAGGCGAAAAACCCATCCTTTTTTGATTTTCTACAATATTGTTATAAACCTCATTAGATAGATGACCTGTTAGAGTAAGGCTTACAGCTGAGGCCTTGAAATGAAGCAAGGAATTGCCTCTTAAACCAAGATCTAATAATTCCTGTCGACTCCTTTCAATTTGGGGCGCTACATTTTTGTCCATAGGATTTAATCGGTAAATTTAAATTGGTGTAAGAAAATTAAATATACCCTGTAGGGAGGGAGCAATTATTAGGTAGTAAATACCTGTCAATCTAACAAATATAGTTTTTTTAAGAAACTAAAAATAATAAAACAGGAGGTTCAAATTGGAAACAGGATAGTTTTAGAGATGAAATTAGGTGAGCGGAAAATCTATCTCACCTTTAAACCATCATATCAGAATATCATACATCCCTTCTTCCATAATCCTGTTTAAATTCGCCCGGGTACTTATGGTAGTTCCAGTTCGTAGAAAAAAGATTTTCCCGCAGATCACAGCAGAAACTGGCAACCCACAACCAACAACCCACAACCTGAATGGACCTCCTGATTTTCAGCTTTTAAATTTTAACGTCAGAAAAAGTGTTAAAAATGGAGTTAGTCTTAACATTTTATTATATTTGGTTTAATGAAAAAAGTTTCCCTACATACTTTTTCCTTCCTGATGGCCTTTTTGGTCCTCTTTTCCACCATGTCCTTCACGGTGGAAAAACACTTTTGTGGCCAGAGTTTAGTAGGGCATGCAATTTTTTCCCAGGCTCAAAAGTGTGAAACCGAAATGCATTCCTGTGGCATAGCAGGGGAGATGCAAATGAAAATGGAGGATTCATGCTGTTCCAATCAAACTGAAAGTTTTGTGGGCCAGGATGAATTGAATATTTATTCTTTTTCCATTGACCTTATACAGCAGGCTTTTATAGTACCCATGTCTTTTGTACTGTTAAATCTCCTTCCGGAACTTCCTGCTGAAGTCATAGAATACCCCCCTTATCAACCTCCTCAATTGGTGTACGACATTCAGGTTTTATGCCAGGTTTTTACAATTTGATTATAGAGGCTTGTGTCAGGTGATACCTGATGCTTTCTTTATTTTGATGGGATTTTAGCATTGCCCCAGGGCATTGTCTATAATTCCACCGACACTTTATTTTCAAATTATCCAAGCTAAAAACCAACTTTTTATGAATAGCAAATATTTATTAATGCTAACCCTGTTTCTGGGGTTGGCAGGGCAACATGCTTTTGCCCAACAAAAAACAATAACGGGAACTGTAACCGATGAGTCCGGTATGCCCCTTCCCGGAGTGAATGTGGTGGTACAGAATACCAACAATGGTACACAGACCAATTTTGACGGAGAATACTCCATAAACGCTGAAGTGGGGGATGTCCTCAATTTTAGTTTTATTGGAACTGTTCCAGTTACCAGAACCGTAGGAACATCAAACACTATGGATGTGATCCTGAAACAAAGCTCCCAGGCCCTGGATGAGGTGATGGTAGTGGCGTACGGTTCATCTAACAAAAGAAGTTTTACGGGAGCGGCAGAAACTGTTTCCAATGAAGCTGTTACCCGGGGAGCTACCGCGAGTTTCGAAACCGCCCTTCAGGGTAAAGTTTCCGGGGTCAATATCTCCACTTCCGGGCAGCCGGGAGGCCAATCTAATGTCCAAATTCGCGGGGTAGGATCTATAAGCGGTTCTACCCAACCTCTCTACGTCCTGGACGGGGTGGTAATAAATACAGATTCCAACCTTAGGGCAGGGGATGATATGACGGGAAGTACAGGGTATAACCCTCTTTCTACCATTAACTCTGAAGATATCCAGAGTATTACCGTATTAAAAGATGCTGCGGCTTCCTCTCTTTATGGATCCAGGGCAGCGAACGGAGTGGTTATCATTACCACTAAAAAAGGGAAAAGCGGAGAAACCGAAATCACCCTGGGAGTGGAGAGCGGCTGGAGTCAAAATCTTACCAGGGAAAAATTAATTAATAATGAGCAGTTTAAAGACCTCTGGATAGAAGGACAAATAAACCAATATATTCAGAATAATGAGAATGCCGAATTTAACCGGGTTTATGGGAACAGCAGCCTTTACAGTTCTTATCAAGCCCAGGCGGTGAGTGATTATCAGGATAATTATGGTACTACGAATCCTAATTCAGACTGGACAGATGCGATTTATCAAACCGGGGGTTTTAAAAAGTATAATCTTTCGGCCAGAGGTGGAAGTGAAAATACCTCCTTCTTTATCTCCGGGAATTACCTGGACCAAACAGGTACTATAATTGAAACGGGCCTTAAAAGATATTCAGGGCGCCTTAACCTGGAAAACCAGGCCAAAGACTGGCTTAAACTGGGAGCTAACCTTTCTGTAGCAAAATCTGAAAGAGATGCTGCCAATATTGATGGTGCCTATGCCGGCGGATTAAACCCATTGTACATGGCCCGGGTATTACCACCTGCCGCTCCTATTTATGATCCGGAAGGATATGGGGGGTACGCCAACCTGCCTAATGCTATTGAGAAGAATGCAAACCCGATTGGGGTGCTAAAAGTGGGAGAATATAATAATACTGAATTTCGTGTAAGGGGGGATGCTTTTGCAGAATTCCGCATCCTGAAACCCCTCACTTTCAAAACAACCTTTGGTGTAGACCAACAGGCGATAGATGAAACCCTTTATGACAATAAGGAATTTGGTGCAGGTGGGGGAATATGGAATGGAGTGCTTAACCGCGTAAAGAGTGAAATCCTCCAGTACACCCTATCCAATGTGCTTACCTATAACCAGAACTTTGACCTACATGGTTTCAACGTGTTGCTGGGACAGGAATCACAGGTCTCAAAAATGAATTCCATAAATGTTTATGGATATGATGTCCTGGACAGCGAGCTACTTTCCGCCAGCAGTATTGGGACTTTATGGTCTCATACGGGCTTTTCTGAAAATTACTCCCTGCTTTCCTATTTTTCTCAGGTTGCCTATAATTTTGACCGCAAGTATTACCTCTCTTCAAGTTTTAGACGAGATGGATCTTCAAGATTTGGGAAAGATGCCCGTTGGGGAACTTTCTGGTCGGTTTCCGGAGCCTGGGTGGCTTCAGAAGAGGATTTCCTTGAAATTGATAACCTTAATTACCTGAAGTTTAGAGGTAGTTATGGTACGAATGGAAACCTGCCACCGCAGTACTATGCAGCTTTGGCTTTTTTTGAAACCGACAGTAAAGGATATGGAGGTGAATCTGGGTTATCTTATGGCCAATTGCAAAACCCTGATCTTTCCTGGGAGCAAAGTAAGAATTTCAATTTTGGAATGGATTTGAATATCTTCAGGGATATTGACCTTTCTGTGAATTACTTCCATAAAAAGACGGAAGATCTTCTCCTGAATGTTCCTGTTTCCTCTACCACAGGCTTTCTTACCCAATTACAGAATTATGGAGAAATGGTAAACAAAGGATGGGAATTTGAAGTAGGATATACTCCATTTACCAATGATAACTTCACCTGGAGAACCAGTGCAAACCTTACTGTTCTGGACAATGAGATCACCAAATTAAAAAATAATATTATTTCTACTTACAGCTCAAGATATGGGCAGAATCCTTTGATTATTAAAGAGGGCGAAAGCATTTATTCCTTTTACCTAAGGGATTACGCAGGCGTGAATCCTGAAACAGGATTGGCGCAATATCATGTGCTGGTAGATGGTGAAAGAACCGGTGATATAACTACAGATGCCCAGAATGCAGGTTTTGGCGTATTTGGAGATGCCCTGCCAGATTTCCAGGGGGGCTTTTTCAATGAGTTCTATTACAAGGATTTTTCTTTTGATTTCTTATTCACCTTTGGCCTTGGAGGAAAAGTCTATGACCGTACCGCTTTTAAACGGGATGACGATGGCTATGCTCCTCAATTCACCAATACCGAGGCCCAGTTAAATCCCTGGAATCCAAACAACCCAAATGCAACTGTGCCTATAAGGATCAATGGAAATCCAACTTTTTCCAACGACGTTTCCACGAGGCATTTATATGATTCAGATTACCTGAAATTAAAGAACGTAAAGCTGAGTTATAAACTGCCGGCCTTATGGGATACTTTTAAAGGCGGATCCCTATATGCACAGGGCGATAATTTACTGCTGTTTACTGAACTGGATGGCTATGATCCCGAGGCTGTTGTTGATGGGGTGAATTTCTTCCAGGTGCCAACGGCAAGATCAATAATCCTGGGACTTCAATTACAATTTTAGACTTAAAAAGCAAGAAAATGAAAATATTTAAAAACACATTAGTGATCTTAGGCTTGCTGTCTCTTCAGGGATGCAGCGAGGATGTTCTCACACAAACACCGGATCATGTTATTTCTGAAAATCTGGTGCTTAATTCAGTAGAAAAACTGGATAAATTACTAATTGGGACCTACAATGAAATTTCCCGGAATACCTATTTAGGACGGGTATTATATAAAAGGGCCGCGGTTAAAGGAACAGATTTCCGGTTCGTTAAAACCACTTTTAACCCCAGGGATTATGAATCTATCGCATATAAATATGAAGAAAGTGCGAACAATAGTGGTAGCTGTGCAGACCTGTGGAGACAGTCTTATAAAGCTATTAATAACCTGAACCTGATTATAAATAACATAGAAGCCGCGGAAGGCAGTGAAGCTGCAAAACGGGAGATCCTGGGGGAAGCCCATGGGTTAAGGGGAATGGTATTTTTTGACCTTGCCCGTACGTTTGCCTATCCGTGGATAAGGGCCGGAGCATCTTCGCAGGGATTACCGCTTAAGTTGTCATCTGAAGAGGTGGTGGTAGATAGAAGTTCATTAGGGGAAACCTATGACCAGGTCCTTCTTGACCTTCAAAAAGCTCATGATCTGTTAGGGGAAAATACCTGGGAACAAGGCAGTACCAAATACCTTACTAAAATGGGGGTGAAAGCCTTAATGGCCAGGGTTTACCTCTACAAACAGGACTGGGGAAATGCTTTGAAATATGCCGCGGAAGTAATTGATGCAAGAGGAGCAGCTAATCTGCTACAGAAAGATTCCTATGTATTTGAAAATTACAATTCTGAATCTCTTTTTGAACTAAGTATTACGGCCCAAAATTCTTTGGGAAGTAATGGTCTGGGAGCACAGTTTGATGTAAGTGATGGAGGACAGGGTGATGTAATTGCCACAAAAACATTCACAGACCTTTTGGGTGCCTATGAAAATGATCCCCGGGCCTTGCTGTTGCAGGAGGATAAAGAAGGTACGCAGCAGGCGTTTATCAAATACTTCAACCAGGGTGATGGTGGTGGTTTAAGCGCGCACAACATTCCTATAATCAGGCTTTCTGAAATGTACCTTATAGCTGCAGAGGCTGCAGCTCATGGTGCAGGAGGTGGAGAAACCGCTGCTTTAACTTTTCTGAATACGCTTATAGAGAACAGAACTACCAATTTTGCCGCGCACAAGGCAACTGAAACCGGAGAAGCCCTTAAAGAGAGGATCGCAGAAGAGAGGAGAAGGGAACTGGCCCTGGAAGGACATGGCGTCTATGATTATATTCGCAGGGGTAAGGATATTTCCCGTCCCGGAGATGAACATGTGAATACCGGTGTGAATGCAGCCAATCTAAATATACAGGCTACAGATAACAGGACCATATGTCCAATTCCGGCCAGTGAGGTTGAGGCGTCGGGTATGGAGCAAACAGAAGGATATTAATAAAAAGTATAATTTAAAAATCAGGGAGATCAGGTTCATTCCTAAAAAACAGTAAGATACTGGTCTCACTTAATATATTAAACATGGTTAAAAGACAAACAGCCTTAAAATTAAGACAGGCGCATAGATATTTAGGCCTTTTCCTGGGAATCCAGTTTATCATGTGGACCGTTAGCGGACTCTACTTTAGCTGGACAGACATTGATGAGATCCATGGGGATCATTACATGAAAATGGGAATGGCACATACGGGTTTCTCGGGGCTTCAAAGCCCTTCAGAATTAAATCCAGATTCAGAGATCCATTCTGTAGAGCTGAAAGAGATTGCAGGAGAACCTTATTACTGGATAAACCACAGTACACTTCAGAATGCAAAAACCGGAGAAATCAAAAATGAAATTTCAAAGGAAGATGCTATTGCAGTAGCGAATCAACACATGATCGATGGTCTCAAAGTTGAAAAAATTGAAAAGATAACTTCCACCGGAAATCATCACGAATACAGGTCTGGTCCCTTGCCGGCTTACGTTATTTCCTATGATACCCCGGAAAATATTAAAGCTTACATTAATGTAAATACCGGGGATTTCCAATCCCTTAGACACAGGGACTGGCGCTGGTTCGATTTTCTTTGGATGACCCACACCATGGACTATGAAGGCCGTGATGATTTCAACAATATTATTTTACGGGTTTTTTCATTACTGGGATTGATTACGGTGCTAAGCGGTTTTGTTTTGTGGTATATATCTTCTCCCACTGTGCGGAAAGTTATAGATCCAAAAAAGAAAAAGAAAAAGAAAACACGCGTTTAATCATAACCTGAAACGACTCTTAAAGAAGGAGGTTGAAGTTGAATTAGCCAAAAAAGGCTGTCTAAAGACAGCTTTTTTTTATACCCCAGGTGCATCCTTTCAAGGTCGTTCTCAAAAAAATAAAATCAATGTCCATACATTATATATCTACTGATTTTCTCAGCCTGGAGAAGGTGAGGGAGATCATCATTGAGGAAAAAGAGCTAAGATTAAGTCAGGAGTCCAAAATGCTGATAACTGCATCACGGGAATATCTTGTAGATCGTTTAAAAAGAAATCAGGATCCCGTTTACGGGATCAACACCGGCTTTGGGTCTTTATGTGATGTAAAGATCTCCTCCTCCCATTTGGCAGAACTGCAGGAAAATCTGGTTAAATCTCATGCCTGTGGCACAGGGGAACCTGTAGAAAGATCTATTGTAAAACTAATGCTGCTGCTAAAGATCCAGTCCCTTAGTTACGGCCATTCGGGTGTCCGCCTGGAAACCGTGGAGCGGCTTATAAATATGTACAACGCTCATATGCTTCCTGTTGTATATGAACAGGGGTCTTTGGGGGCTTCGGGAGACCTTGCGCCATTGGCACATCTTTCGCTCCCTTTGATAGGGGAAGGGGAGGTCTATTTTGGAGGAAGCAGAAAAAATACAAATGAGGCCCTTGAAGAAATGGGCTGGTCCAGGCTCACTTTACGCGAAAAAGAAGGCCTGGCATTGCTTAATGGTACCCAATTCATGTCGGCCCACGGCATACATTCATTATTGCAGGCACATAAGTTATGCTTTTTAGCAGATGTGGTTAGTGCCGTTTCATTGGATGCTTTTTATTGCAACCTTTCTCCTTTTGATCCTCTGGTGCATGAGATAAGGCCTCATTCCGGACAAATAAAAACTGCAGAACGAATAAGAAATTTATTGAACGGCAGTCTTATTGCCACTAAGGAAAAGGTTAATGTGCAGGATCCATATTCCTTTAGATGCATTCCCCAGGTACATGGTGCCACCAGGGATACGCTTGCCTTTGCGGAAAAAGTGATCATTACTGAAATCAACTCAGTGACAGATAATCCCCTTATTTTTCCTGAGGAGGACAAGATCATTTCCGGCGGGAATTTCCACGGGCAACCTTTGGCACTAGTCCTTGACTACCTGGGCATAGCTTTGGCTGAACTTGGGAATATCTCAGAGCGCAGGACCTATCAATTAATCTCGGGCACCAGGGGCCTGCCGGCCTTCCTTGTAAAAGACCCCGGGCTTAACAGCGGTTTCATGATCACCCAGTATGCCGCGGCCAGTATTGTGAGCCAGAACAAGCAATATGCGACACCGGCAAGCGTAGATTCTATTGTTTCCTCTAACGGGCAGGAAGACCATGTGAGTATGGGGGCCAATGCAGCCACAAAATTATTGAAAATTACCACCAACCTTTATAACATCCTCGCAATTGAACTTTTCAATGCTTCCCAGGCCCTTCATTTCAGAGAGCCTGAGAAGACTTCTCCCGGACTGCAGGCTTTTGTTGAAAAATTCCGGGAGTTGGTGCCTGTGCTTGAAAAAGATGAAATAATGTATAAGCACATACATACTGCTTGCAATTTCCTTATGGGGTTGGAATTGGAAGCTCTGGAAAAAATAAATGAAGTAAAAATCAAAAACCAACATCATGAACTTTAAACTTAAAATTTTAGAAGGTATCCCAGCGGAGCTGCCTTCCCCAAAAGAGTTTGATCCTAATGAAAACCACGCACCCAAACGAAAAGAGATATTAAATAACGAAGAAAAAAAGCTTGCCCTGCGGAATGCATTAAGGTATTTCGAACCCAAACACCACGCAGCGCTGCTACCGGAATTTAGTAAGGAACTGGATACTTACGGCAGGATCTATATGTACAGGTTTAAGCCCGATTACGATATATATGCAAGAGCCATAGAAGACTACCCCGGGAAATGCGAACAGGCCAAGGCGATAATGCTTATGATCCATAACAATCTGGATCCCAAAGTAGCCCAGCATCCTGTTGAACTTATCACCTACGGAGGAAACGGGGCAGTTTTTCAAAACTGGGCACAATATCGCCTGGTAATGAAATATCTGGCAGAAATGACCAACCATCAAACATTGGTAATTTATTCGGGACATCCTAAGGGTCTTTTTCCTTCCCATGCTGATGCACCAAGGGTGGTGGTCACAAACGGTATGATGATCTCCAACTACTCCAAACCAGATGACTGGGAGAAGTTCAATGCCCTGGGGGTTACCCAATACGGGCAAATGACAGCAGGTAGTTATATGTATATAGGCCCGCAGGGAATTGTGCACGGTACCACCATCACCGTGCTCAATGCCCTTAGAAAGATCGCTGAAAAATTTGCTTTGCCTTTTGGAGAAAAATTAGGAGAAGGTTCATTATTTGTTACTTCTGGCCTGGGGGGCATGAGCGGGGCGCAGCCCAAAGCAGGAAATATTGCGGGATGTATTACAGTGTGTGCCGAGGTAAACCCGAAAGCGGTGGAAACCCGTCACTCCCAGGGATGGGTAGATGAGGTAGTAACCAATTTGACAGATCTTGTTGAAAAAGTACGCACAGCTAAAAAAGAAAAGAAGGTTGTCTCTTTTGCTTACCTGGGGAATGTGGTAGATGTATGGGAGGAATTTGATAAACAGGATATTCATATTGACCTTGGTAGTGACCAGACATCGCTTCACAATCCCTGGGCGGGAGGATATTATCCGGCGGGTCTTTCATTTGAAGAATCCAACGAGCTTATGGCGGGTGACCCTCAAAAATTCAGGGAAAAAGTGCAGGAAAGCCTTCGCAAACAAACCGAAGCAATAAACCGTCACACCAAAAAAGGAACCTATTTCTTCGATTATGGTAATGCATTTTTACTGGAAGCTTCCAGGGCAGGAGCAGCGATCTTTAAGGATAATAAAGGAAATTTTGTGACTGCTGAAAAGGCTGAAAATAAAGAAATTTTTGCCTACCCCAGTTATGTGCAGGATATTATGGGGCCGCTTTGTTTTGATTATGGGTTTGGGCCTTTCCGCTGGGTATGTGCCTCCGGCAAACAGGAAGATCTTGACAGAACCGATGTTATTGCAACAGAAGTCCTGCAACGGCTAAAGGAAAATTCTCCGGCAGAAATCCAGCAACAAATGCAGGATAACATTCAATGGATAGAGGGAGCTCGTGAGAATAACCTGGTAGTGGGTAGTAAGGCACGCATTCTTTATGCAGATGCGTTGGGAAGAATGGAAATAGCCAAGGCCTTTAATGATGCCATTGCCAAAGGGGAAATAGGGACAGTGGTCCTGGGAAGGGACCATCACGATGTTTCGGGAACAGATTCCCCTTACCGGGAAACTTCCAATATCTATGATGGCTCAAGGTTCACGGCCGATATGGCAATACAAAATGTTATTGGTGACAGCTTTAGAGGTGCAACCTGGGTGAGTATTCATAACGGAGGCGGGGTAGGCTGGGGAGAAGTTGTCAATGGCGGATTTGGAATGGTCCTGGAGGGCGACAGTGAGTCCGAGAGACGTCTCAGGTCTATGTTGCACTGGGATGTGAATAATGGGATCGCACGCCGGTCCTGGGCCCGTAATGAAGGGGCAATATTCGCAATAAAAAGAGCTATGGAAACCGAACCTCATCTGAAAATTACCCTTCCTAATACGGTTGATGAAGATCTTTTTGAAGGGTATTAAACGGGTTATTTTAAGCGGATTGTTTGTTTCTAATGCATTCTTTGGAATGGGGTAGAGGAAATTTTCGAAAAATCCTTTTTTGAGTTAAAGAGTTAAAAAGTTAAAGAGTAAAAAGGGTTCAAAATTCAAGGATCAAAGTTTAAAGTTCCACCCTTCGACAGGCTCAGGGTGACAGTGTGTTTTAGGCCGGCTGTTCCCTTCGGTCAGGCCACTGTTCCGTTCGTGCGAGTTCACCCTTCGACAAGCTCAGGATGACAGTGTGTTTTAGTCCGCCTGTTCCGTTCGTGCGAGTCCCTTCGACAGGCTCAGGGTGACTGGAGGTTCAAACTCTCCTTTTCCATTCGTGCGGGTCTCTTCGACAGGCACAGGGTGACAGTTGGGTGGAACTTTCCTTAATATTCCTGTACTGTTCCTTTGTTAAATTGACCTCCGGTTTGCTCATTGATTTTAATTTCTAAAGCTAAGATAGAGGGAGGGGGCGACAAAGGGTGGCGCTTTATTGATGAGTAAAAAAGTAAATGAGTTAAAGATGGAAAAAGTTAACCCTGTCTGGGGCAAAGAGTCGTAAGTCATATTTTGGTCTTGCTCCCGCCCTTTCAGTTCGGGCAGGCCCGCCCCTTGGTTCGGACAGGCCCGTCCCTTCGGTTCGGGCAGGCCCGCCCCTTCGGTTGGGCACGTTCGATCTAACGGATCCGGCAAGATCAACCTCCTAACCCTTAACTCCTAACTCATAACTCATAACTCTTAACCCCTAACCCCTAACCCTTACTTCCTTACTTTCCCTTCTGAATATGCCTTTGTCTGAAAGTTCAGAGTTATGACATAATAACAATCGCTTAAAGAAAGTACCACATAAGGAGGGACATTCCCAATCCCACAACAGCAATTATGCTGGTCATGATACTCCAGGACCTGAAAGTTTGTTTTTCGGTAAGGCCCAGGTATTGTCCTACAAGCCAGAATCCACTGTCATTAACGTGGGACAGGATGGTGGCACCGGAAGCTATTGCTATTACAATTACGGAGATTTGCTGAACATTGTAAAGCCCTTCCGTAAGCAGCGGGGCAGTGATTCCCGCCGCGGTGATCATCGCTACCGTGGCCGATCCCTGCAGCACCCTCACCAAAGCTGCTACGAGAAATCCAAACACCAGCGGATTAAAAATTGTATCATTCAATCCCGTAGCGATCATTTCCCCTGCCCCCGTATTTATCAGGATCTCCTTAAAAGCGCCACCTGCCCCGGTAAGAAGTATAATTATTCCGGCAGCCTGGAATGACTTTGTTGCTACCTTGAGTAAATAATCTTTTTGCATTCCCCTTCTCACTCCTAAAAAATACCATGCGATGAGATTGGCTATAATAAGGGCTGTAAAGGGATGGCCCAAGAGCTCTACCAAATACTGGACTGCAACAGGGATCGCCACCCCTTCAAACAGCGGACTCCCAAGCAGCGTATTGGTTACTATTAAAAGTATGGGAATTAAGATTATAGAGATGATAAGAGAAGGGGAGGGCGCCGTGGCCTCATTATAATCCTTCTTCTCTTCAAATACCCGTGGTTCTATATGTAATTTTCCTGAAAGGAAGCGGGCGTAAACAGGTCCTGCGAGGATCGCTGCTGGTAAGCCGGCGATGAATCCAAATAAGATCACCCAGCCCAGATCTGCTCCCAGGATATCTGCAACAGCAATGGGCCCGGGGGTAGGGGGTATAAAGGCGTGGGTAATGGCAAGCCCGGCTAATAAGGGGATTGCATACAGCAACAGGGACTTGCCCGTGCGTTTACTGAGAGCGTAGGTAATTGGAACCAGAATGATGAAAGCCACATCAAAAAAAACAGGTATCGCTACAGCAAAACCCGTGACCATCATTGCCCAGGGGGCATTTTTTTCTCCGGTTTTAGTTAGCATATAGGAAGCAAGCCGTTGTGCCCCGCCGGACTGTTCGAGGATCCCGCCAAAGAGGGCACCCAATCCTACTACTGTCGCTACAAACCCCAGGGTGCTGCCCATTCCCACCCGCATGGTTTCCAGGATCTCTTTTGCCGGCATTCCCGCGATTATTCCCACTGCAATACAAACAATAAGCAGCGCAAGGAAAGCCTGTATTTTTAAACGTAAAATGAGAAATAATAATAGCGTGATCCCGGCAAGTACTGCCGTAAGTAATTGTGAATCCATTAATTATCAGGTTTCCAGTCAGTGTGAAAAAATTCGCCTCGGGGCTTATCATTGCGTTCATAAGTGTGGGCCCCAAAATAATCCCGTTGCGCCTGTATCATATTGGCAGCCGCCTGCCCGGAGGTATAACTCAGGAAATAATTCTGGGCCGCCATAAGAACCGGCATTGGGTACCCGCTCCCAAGGGCTTCGCCGGCCACCTGCCTGTGGGATTTTTGATAATCCTTAAGTTGTTCCACTATTTGGGGATGTACCAGGAGATTTGTTTCAGGGGTATCTTTAAAGATTTTAATGAGGTTTTCCATAAAGGCAGACCTTATGATACAACCATTAGTCCAGATCCTTGCAATTTCAGAAAGATTGAGTTCCCAGTTATATTCTTTGGAAGCTGCTGTCAATAAGCTGAAACCTATGGCGTGATTAATAATACTGGCGCTTTTATATGCTGAAAACAGATCGTTGAAATTCTGATTTTGAATGGTTTCTGCGGAAGGCTTCTCATACAATTTTTCGGCCGTTTTACGTTCTTCTTTTATGGCGGAAATATTGCGTGCCATTACGGCTGCAGTGATCGTATCTAAAGGAACTCCAAGCTCCAGGGCTGAATTTGTTGACCACCCCCCGGTTCCTTTTTGTTTCGCTGCATCCAGGATCTTATCAATAAGAAATTCCTCCCCTTCCTTTTTTAGAAGGATGTCTGCTGAAATTTCCAGGAGGTAACTTTGTATCTCCTTATTCCAGTCCAAAAATATAGCGGAAATCTTTTCAGGAGTAAACTTGTAACCAAACCTGAAGTAATGATAAAATTCAGCTATAAGCTGCATTTCACCATATTCTATCCCGTTGTGGGCCATCTTTACAAAATGTCCCGAACCCTGCGGCCCTATAAAAGCACAACAGGGATTGCCTTTACTGTCCCGGGCAGCGATCTTTTCCAAATATTTCCCGGCCCTGTCATAAGCCATCCTGGTTCCTCCCGGCATTATGGAGGGGCCTTTTTTAGCTCCTTCTTCGCCGCCGGAAATCCCTGCCCCCAGGAAGAGGATCCCCTTTTTTGCAAGTTCTTTTTCCCGGCGGGCAGTATCTTTATAATGGGAATTACCACCGTCTATTATGAGGTCCCCCTCTTCAAGAAAATGTATTAAACCTTTAATTACAATATCAACTGTTTTACCGGCATTCACCATTAAAAGTATATTCCGGGGCTGGCTTAAATTATCTACAAAAGCTGCCAGGTCATCAAACCAGGGAAAGTTAAATATACCGGTGTGTTCACCTGCAAAATCTTTAGCAATGTCTACTTCCACCTTTTCCACGTGCCGGTTATATACCGCAACATGAATCCCTTTGGTTGCCATATTGAGAGCAAGACTTTTTCCCATGACTCCAAGGCCAAAAAGCCCCACCTCAGATTTGATAGTTTGAATTTTCTGCATGATTTCTGCGAGTATATTTTCTTCAGGTTTATTCACATTAATATGAATTCCATAACCGGGTGGTTCCAGGGTTTCATACTGCGATTTCAATAAAGTAGATTTGAAATAATGTCCGCTGCGGCCGGACATCCTCTGGAGGATAACCTCATAATCTGAATGTAAAAAGATCCATTGCAGTTCATTTTCCGGGATACTTTGTAATTTCCTGCGATATGTTTCCTTAAGAGCAGAACAGGCAAGGACAGCTCCACCTTCTTCATTCCATATCTTTATATTTTTGGCCAGGATGTCCAGCCAGGGCTGTCGGTCCTCATCCTGTAAAGGCAATCCCGAAGCCATCTTTTCTACATTCCCCGCGGGATGAAAATCATCGGCATCGTAAAATGGCAGTTCCAGTCTGGCGGAAAGCAATAGCCCAATTGTTGTTTTTCCCACTCCTGAAACTCCACTTAAAATAAAAACCATACCCGCTATATTGAATTGGTTTTCAATATAGAATTTTTCTTTGAAATTGTAATATTTAGTGGAAAGTGGAAAGTGGAGAGTGCATAGTTTAGACCCAGGAAAGTTTTTATAGAAAAATCTGCATTCGCCGTTTATGGTTTGTGGTTTCTTCGGGTATTCTGTAACTCCGGCACACCATCACACCTTCACACCATCAAATCATCAAACCCTCATACCATCATTACCCCAGGATCTGCTTTTGTTTCATATAAAAAGCGTCTGCCTGCAGTTGCATAAGCTCGCGTGCCCTTTTTCGTTTGTAGTCGTACAGTTCCTGTTCTTCGGCAATATCTGCATACACCTTGTTGTTCACACCGGCATCTGTTTTAAGGATAAGCTCACGTTGCTGCATTTGTTGTGATACCCAGGTTTGCAATGCGTTTTCCTCTTCTTCCAGCTTCAGGTCGTAGGCTCCTTTAGGTGATAACAACTTGGCGATAATAGGGGAAGTCTCGATGGCCAGAAACAGAAACATAATAAACAGAGAGGGCAGGAGCGGCAGTTTGCCTAAAGCGTTTATGCGCGCCATAAGTCCGTCAAAACCATCAATAACAGGCTGCGACTCACTTACCTTGCCCTGATATTCCTGGTTGATGGAAGCAATAGTGGCCTGGGCAGTTTCAATTTTACCGGCATTTGTTTCCTTTAATTCCTTTAGGGCAAGCAACTCTGCGTCGTGCTTTTGCCTTTTCTCGGCATATACCGGGCCTTTCCCTAATCTTTGCGTTCCGGCGGTACCTTCGGCTTCTGCGATATAGGTGTTGTAGAGGGCATTGACTTCAGCCTCCTTGGCAGTCACTTCCTCTTTCAAAGAGGCTATTTCTGTATTAAGGGCGGTGATCTTTGGCGAAAAGCGGGTGGCAATCTGTTCCTGGTTTGCCAGGGTCATATCATTTTTCTGTTCCAGTAAAACCTGGTTGATCTCTTTCTCAAAAATTTTAAGCTCCAGGGGTTTGGCGATCACTATAGCGATGATCACAGCCAGAATTATTCGGGGTGTGGCCTGAAGTAATTCACTTCTGAAATTGTTTTTCTTTTTGATCGTGGAGACGATAAAACGGTCCAGGTTAAAAATAAGGAGGCCCCAGATAAAACCGAATATAACGGCGGTAAAATAATTGTCAAATACGGTGTAAAGCGCATAAGAAGAAGCGATAAATGCCAGGACAGCCGTAAAGAAAACAGTGGCGCCTATACCTGCATATTTTGTTTGTTCGCCGGGGGAACAGGAGTCGAGGATCCTGGTATCTGCCCCGGAGCAGAAAATGAAAAATTGTTTTAGCATGGGATGATGTTTGATTGATGAAATATTATAACGCTAATTTCCGTAATTTCTTACATACGAACCTAGAAATGACTAAGTTAAAAAGTAAAAAAGTAAAAAAGTTAAAGAGTAAAAGAGTAAAAGAGTCAAAAGTTCATAATAAGTTAATGAAGTAAAGAGGAAAAAATAGTTCAAAGTTTAAGATTCAAGGTTTTCATTACCTGGCATTCCTGAAACATAACCCCTAAAACCTAACCCCTAACTCCAGGAGAGAAAAGAGTTAAAGAGTAAATGAGTTAAAAATTAAATCCAAACCTGTCAATTTAATTTAGGCATCTTCATACACATAACTCATAACTCTCAACTCCTAACTGAAAGCTGGTATTATGAAGATGATTTGAAGATTTGATGATTTGAGGATGTGATAAAAATTCCACTATCCTCTGTCCTCTGTCCTCTGTCCTCCATTAACCGAACAACTAATCCCTATTCACTAAAAAAGGTGATTTTCTCACTTTAAAAAACACAAATCCAAAAAAGAGTCCGAAAAGCAGGTCGTTTATTCCATAGATGCTAAAGAATAAGCCGGCGAAAAGATCCTGTTCGTATAAGCTGCCTAGGGAATTGGAGTAAAGCCAGTTTAACCATACCAGTACATACACCAGTTTTTCAACCACAAATACCGCAAGGAGCCAGGGTACCAAAGCATAATTTTGCCTGACAGTAATATAGGCAAGGCCCCAAAGGATGAAGGCGACCAGGCCAAAGTGGCCCATAACCATAGGTTGGGCCTCCATCATTACATCATTGGTGAAAAATTTTGAGAAAATTAGTACTCCCAGGATATTGCTGAGCCCCGCAAAGAGGAAAATTTTTGAAATGCTGGTTGGTTTCATAGGTTATTAAGTTAAAGTGGGAAAGAGTTAAAGAGGGAAAGGATCAAAGTTCAAAATTCAAAGTTGGTAGAAAAAGGAAAAGTGTGAAAAAGTTAAAGAGTAAAAGATTCAAGGTTCAAAGTTCAAAGTAATAGGTTATTTTTTTTACGACTTCCTAACGACTAACTCCTAACGCCTAACTTCTAACTCAAGGAGAGGAAAAGAGTTAAAGAGTAAATGAGTTAAAAATTAAATCCAAACCTGTCAATCTAATTTAAGCATCTTCATACACATAACTCATAACTCTCAACTCCTAACTGAAAGCTGGTATGATGAAGATGATTTGAAGATTTGAGGATGTGATAAAAATTCCACTCTCCACTCTCCACTGTCCTCTGGCCTCCGACCATCCACTCCTCAATCCCGAATTAACGAATTAACCAATTAACGAATCACTAATTCCCTGATAAAATTTTTAGCATCACAAAATTCGGATTGGAATGTTGTTCGCTAATTTTAAAATTATATTTCCCAATAGATTTAAAATTGCTTTTTTGGTAAAATCGGAGCCCCCTGATATTTTCGGTCCAAACGTACAACCATAGCCCATTTTGCTTATGACTTCGGGCAATTTCAACGTTGAGCTCCAGGAGTTTTTCCCCTAATCCCAATCCATAAAATTCTTTAAGCAAATAAAGCCTCTCGAATTTGGCTAAGGGTGTAACGGAAGTATGGCTATTAGCTTCGTTTAAAATGAGCTTGGAATATCCCGCAATTTGGTCATTCACCAAAACCTTGTGGAAAAAAATCCGTGGATCCTGTAAATCTGCCTCCAGTTTTTTTAAGCTGAAATTTAGATCGGCATAAGCCTGTATATCCTTTTCAGCAGCACTGTGGCCGTGCGATTCTATAAAGGTTTTCCGGCTAAGTTGCGCCAGGGTCTCTACTTCAGCCAGACAAAACGGAAGAATTTGTAAATGCATTTTTTTTGCAAATAAAAAGCAAAAAGAGTTATGAATAGTTCAAAGTTTAAAATTCAAGGTTGAAAAAAGTTATAGCGTTAATGTTGAAACTGGTTCAACCTGCGGGACAAAAAGTTTAAGGTTCAATATTCAATGTTCAAAAATTCCAGGTTCCAGATTTCAAATTTAAAAATCCAGACCCCGTTCCGTTCGGAAGTGATTCATGGTTTAATGGTTGAAAAAACGCTTCAGGTTTTTTCCGGCTCCCTTTTAAAACGGAAAAATCGGGTTCAAAATTCCACCCTTCGACAGGCTCAGGGGACAAAAAGTTTAAGGTTCAATATTCAATGTTCAAAAATTCAAGATTCCAGATTTCAAATTTAAAAATCCAGACCCCCGTTCCGTTCGGAAGTGATTCAAGGTTTAATGGTTGAAAAAGCGGGTTCAAAGTTCCACCCTTCGACAGGCTGAGGGGACAAAAAGTTTAAGGTTCAATGTTCCAGGTTTCAGGCTTCAAATCCTCAGCAGATTATTTCTTCTTATAAAGTTTTTTCATTCCCCAGCCTGGAAAGGATCAAATGGGTGGTGGGCTCCCCAAAAGTGACGAGTTTATCTATGAATTGCTGCAGGTGAAGCTGGTCCCGGAGGGCCACGCGGATATGAAAATTATGCTGCCCCGTGATCCTGTAGGCTTCCTTTACCTCGGGATAGGATTCAATTTCTGTTAAGGCAGTTTGGAATTTTCCGCTAAAGATCTTCAGCATAACAAAGACTTCCAGGTTGTTTCCCATTAGCGCCTGGTCGAGACGCAGTGAATATCCTTGAATTACCCCGGTATCTTCCAGCTTCTTTATACGTTCTCTTACCGAAGATGGTGAAAGAAAGATCTTTTTACCAATTTCGGCATAAGCTAAACGAGAATTGATCTTTAAAATGTCAATTATTTTCCTGTCTATAGTATCTACCATTTTTACATCCCTTAAAAGGCTAAAAATACTCTTTTTCTATGGATAATCTCTGTTTTAGCCTTTGATTCAGCTTCAGCTAAGTGCCGGGATACCATAAATTCGCTTGATTATTTATAAAATTAAACAGCCTTGAATATAGATATTTTGGTAATTCTTGGGATAGCGATTTTTTGCGGATTTTTCGTCCAGACCCTCATAGGTTTCGCCGGCTCATTAATTTCTTTACCCATCCTGCTGTTAGCTGTAAAATTGCCTGATGCGATTGCATTCATTTCCATCTTCTATTTGTTTTCCAGCGCTTTCATGGTTCATAAGGAATGGCAAAATATAGATAAAACCACGATACTCCGGCTCACACTTACTTCAGTTATTGGCGTAATCCTGGGAATAGCAGTTCTTACCTATTCAAAACCTGTTATTTTGCAAACCGGCCTGGGAATTTTTATCCTTTTATACGTGTTCTACGTTTGGGTGGGAAAAACGGAACTTGTTTTGGGCAGAAAAACCAATTGGGCTTTTGGTGTAATGGGCGGCTTCTTTTCGGGGGTGTTCTCAACAGGCGGACCGTTGTACGTAATTAGCGTAAAAAATTCTGTGCAGGAGGCAAAAAGTATTCGTGCCACAATGATAGGGATTCTGGCGCTGGTGACACTTATAAGGATACCTGCTTTAAGCATTAGCGGTGTACTTAAATTGCAACATTTAAAACTGAGTCTTATCATCTTACCCATTTTTTTCCTGGCGCAGTTTCTGGGGACAAAATTATTTCCAAAAGTAAATGAGGCGCAGTTTAAAAAGATCCTTCTTTTTCTGTTGACACTCTCGGATTAGCGCTGATATTTTAGACGGTAGACGGTAGTCGGTAGTCTTTAGAATGTAGTCGGTGGTTTAAAATTGGTAATGTAGATCCTCATAAAAAATTTTACTTTTACCTCTTTCCATCTTTTACTTATTTCTAAAAAAGATTTCCCGCGGAATTCGCAGATTTTCGCAGAAAAGTTATTTTTTTTCTCTCTTTGGTTATTACTTCAACCCACGGCCGCAAACACGTCCCGACTATCCACTCTCCACTCTTCCCTTTCCACTTTGTGAAATCCCCCATTACTAATCCCTATTCCCTAATCCCTATTCACTATTCCCTAATCCTCTTGCCAAAAAACCACGAACTATAAACCACAAACCACATACAATTTTTTACATTTACAGTAACAACTAACCAACTCCCCCCTTTGGTCTACAAATTATTATTCATTGTATTATTCCTGTTTTCTGCCTGTAGCAAAACCGGGGAACAGCATGTTCCGGTTGAATCCCCCAATAGTGAGGCTTTTTTGAGATTTGAAGAAGCACAGAAAGCTGAAGATACCCGGGAAAAAATGTCACTGCTCAGCGCGGCGCTGGCGACTGTGGAAATGCGCGATACTTTGGCTACTGAAATTCTGGATTTCAAAATATATTACCACAACAGCCTGAAGGAATATGACAGTGCGGTTTATTATAGCGATAGCCTTATTCGCGTGGCGCAAGTGCAGCAGGATACCGCGGCTATTGCCCTGGGATTATACCGCAGGTCCCGTAGCCGGTTTTACCTGGATGAGCACGAAGAGGTTTTTCGCGATGCTTTTGAAGCCCGAAAGTTATATCTGAGTGTTAAAGACAGCTCCTCGGCCGGAAGGCGTTCCCTTGAAATGGCCAATGCCCAAACCCGGATGGGCGACCACACCGGAAGCCGGGAAAGCGCCACTGAAGCTTTAAGATACCTTAAACCGGCTACAGATTCGGTTTACGTAGGAAGCGCCTACAATATTATCGCCATTAGTTACAGGCAGCAGGGCTTTAATGAAGATGCTATAACCGAATACCGGAACGCTCTTCGTTTTGCTACCAAACGCGCCGATAGCCTTATCTATTTAAATAATATAGCCCTTGCCCATCAGGATTTGGGAAATTATATGGAGGCCATCGCGATCCTGGAAGAATTGGTAAGGGGAGCCGCTAATGAAAATCTAAACTCCCGGGCAAGATTCCTTGATAATCTCGCATACACTAAATGGCTTCATGATGAAAATGCCAACGTGGAAAAGGACCTTTTAACAGCCCTGAACATGAGATTGGAAGCAGGGACCGGCAGGGGCAAATGATAAGCTATGAACACCTGGTAAATTATTACTCCGGAAAAAATAACGACCTGGCGCGCGATTATGCCGAAAAACAGTTGGAGATCGCAAAGGCCTACGGCAATAGCAATGGCAGGCAAACCGCCCTTAAACAATTGATAGGGCTTGCTCCGGCTCCCCGCCGGGCTACTTATGCCGAAGAATATGTGCGCCTTAGTGACAGCCTGGGGGATGCAGCCTTAAAAGCCCAGAACACCTTTGCCAAGATACGTTTTGATGAGGAGCGCAAGGAGGAGGAGATATCCAATCTTACAACGCGAAATGAACTACAGGAACTGCAGTCCCGGCAAATGCGCACCCGCTGGTTCACCTCTCTGCTGGTGGCTTTGTTGCTTATCCTTGGCCTTTCATTTCTTATTTATTATTTTCGGCAGCGTCATAAAAAGGAAAAAATAAGGGAAGTTCATAATACTGAAAGCCGAATCTCAAAAGTAATTCATGATGAGCTGGCAAATGATATTTTCAATGTAATGAGCAGCCTTGATAACGTAGCGCCGGAACCTGTAATAGACAAGCTGGAAAAGATCTACCTGCGCACCCGCGACCTCTCCCGTGAGAACAGCGATATTGACACCGGGCCGGAATTTATAAACAGCCTTGTGGCAACTTTAAGTGTAAACACCCCGTCCCACACCAGGCTTATCCTTAAAGGGGAGAACAGTGTGAACTGGCAGAAGATAGCCCCCGAGAAAAAAATGGTTTTGTACCGCGTGTTGCAGGAATTAATGGTAAATATGAAAAAACACAGCGGCGCCAAACACGTTGCGATAAGCTTTGCCGAAACACCAAAATCGCTAGAGATCAATTATTCAGATACCGGAACGGGTTTTACTGCGGAAGGTTTAAAAAAAGGAAACGGCCTGCGGAATGTTGAAAACAGGCTCGCCTCTGTGAACGGAAAAATAATGTTTGCCGCAGAGGCCGACAGGGGCCTGAAAGCAGGAATTCAAATCCCGGTTTAGTTAGTTATTGTTAGTCGGTAGTCGATAATCGATAGTCCGTAGACAGTAGTCAAGAGGGCAGTGGATGGTGACTTGTGAATAGTGAATAGGGAATAGTGGTAGACAGTAGTCAGGAGGGCAGCGGATGGTGATGGGTAAATAGTGAATGGGAAATAGTCGGTAGACTGTAGTCAGGAGGGCAGCGGATGGTGATGGGTAAATAGTGAATGGGAAATAGTCGGTAGACAGTAGTCTTGAAGAGTAACCTTGAATCTTGAACCCCTGCGTTCCCAAGCAGCTTAAACCCTTTTTTACCTCTTTCCCTCTTTATCTTTTTACTTTAATTTTTTCCCGCAGAATTTGCAGAGTTTCGTAGAATTTTTTTCACTTAGGAAATTTTTCAGCCTACCAGCCGTAGGCAGCCTCACAATCTTGACCCGTTTTTTACTCTTTTATTTTTTGCCTCTTTAGCTTATTTATTTTTCCCGCAGAATCCGCAGATTTTCGCAGAAAATTCTTTTCTCACCCCGGAACCACAACCTTGAACCTTGAACATGGAACTTTGAATTTTATTTTATCTTTCCCTCTTTAACTTATTTTTGAACCTTGAACCCGGAACCTTAAACCCTTTTTAACTCTTTTACTCTTTCCCTCTTTAACTTATTTTTGAACCTTGAACCCTTTTTAACTCTTTTACTCTTTCCCTCTTTAACTTATAATTTCACGAACTACAGGACAACATAGAGCATCCCGCTTTTTTCGTTGCCCAGTCGGGTCTTTTTTGGAGGATTTCGGTATCGCTTTCAGTATACGGCCGTTTCAGTGCAGTGCGCAGTTTGTCAAAAAGTTTTCTTTCGCCCTTTTCAAGTTCCCTCAATGGCCTGGTGCAGGAGGTAATTCCGCAGGATAAATTTCGGATTCGTTTTCTTCATTATTTCTGCAGAGGCTTCGGGGGAAATAGTGTTGTTTTTGCGTCTTTCAGCATAAGAGTTTATGAGTTTCAGAAATTCATCTTTTAAATCGCCGAAGGTTCGGTATAATAAGCAGGTTTAAAATACTCAAACAATTTTCCCCCTTCCGCAGAAAATGAGGGAAGATTAATCAAGAGTCTGTAAAAAATTGTCATATCCGGTTTTACCGTAGCCAAAACCTCTTCAAGTTTGGAGATCATTTTTTTGTCGGAATCAGTGACCATATCCAGCCCCAGTTTGTTCCCCATCATCTCATAATACCTTTTCCAGAAATTATCTTCGTAAGAATTAAGCGCCTCCTCAAGGGTTTCGGTATCCTTAAAAAGAGGGGTAAGCGCCGTTGCAAGCCTGCTCAGGTTCCAGAGTGCGATAGACGGCTGATTCCCAAAGGCATAACGCCTACCGGAAGATCTGTAGTATTGGGGGTAAAGGTTGGGTCATAATCATCGAGAAAGGAAAAAGGACCGTAATCTATGGTTTGGCCAAGGATAGACATATTATCTGTGTTCATTACCCCGTGTACAAAGCCTACCCGGTGCCATTCTACCATTAAAGCGGCTGTCTTGTCAATCACCTCCCGGAACCAGTTAATGATTCTGTTCTCTCCGGTATGCTGCGGAAAATATTTTCAATGGTCCAGTCTACCAGCTGTTGCAGGTTCTCTTTCTCTTTCCTGGCAGCAAGGATCTCGAAATTCCCGAACCGCAGAAAACTTTCAGAAACGCGCATTACAATGCGCCGGGTTCATAGGCCGCATTCCCGTTATAAAACATATCCCTTAAGATCCTGTCGCCGGTAGTTACAAGACTAAGCGCACGGGTAGTGGGGATGCCAAGGTGGTACATGGCCTCGCTCATTAAATATTCTCGAACCGAGGATCTTAACACCGCCCGGCCATCGGCCATACGGGAGTAGGCGGTAGGCCCGGCTCCTTTGAGTTGCATTTCCCAGCTGTGAACCGTTATGTTCCCATTCGCCAAGGGTAATAGCACGACCATCTCCCAACTGCCCCGCCCAGTTGCCAAATTGATGCCCGGCATAACACGCCGCATAAGGTTGCATGGAATAGGTAATTTTATTTCCGGCAAGGATCTTCAGGTCTCGTCCCCGGGAAAGGAAATACCCATTTCGGCCGCGAGATCTTCAGTGAAAGCGAGCAGTTTGGGATTGCTCACCGGACTGGGGTGCGTGAGGCTGTACAGCACTCCGGGGGTTTGGCGGGAGATAGATCTCCGCTCCTGTCTCCCGGAAATGATGAGGTGAATTGATTGAGAAAAGTTTTATCGCTGAGGTGCATAAGGCTTAATTATTATATGGAGAGGAATACACTGGTATAAAGATATTACTGGGAAATCCAATCTCGCCCGTAAAGGGAATTTTTTAATTTTTTTAACAATGGTCGAGTTCTAAAATAAGAATCTTATCTCCGGTTTTCAAGAAAACCCGGGTGCTTAAAAACCCTTCCTACAAGTACATATTACAGGTTATACGTTGATTTTTAGGTATCTACGTTGTTAGTCGGTAATTGTTTGCATTATATCGAAAAAGAGAAAATATTCTTTAAACCAAACCAAAAATAATGTTATTAGCTACAGTGAACTTACAATATACTGTTAAATAGCCCTATTCTAAGAATCCTTTCCCAACAGTTTTCTTGGATATTTTCAGTTACAAAGAGTTCATCTTCCCCTATATTATTCTGAATTTTCTTGAACCCGAATATATTTTTAACACCTTAATTATATTGTTATGGCAGAATTTTTACATTTAACAAAGGGCAAATTTCTGAATTTCGCCTCACAATTTTGGCTTCCTTTTCCTGGTGACGACGGGGTGGGGGCAGACGGTTATGACAGATAAACTGGATTATGCTCCGGGGGAGATTGCTGTAATTTCTGGATCCGGATGGATTGGAGATTCAAAGGTAGATATTTACATTGATGAAGATCCAGCCCTTCATGTAGATTATCAACATGATTTCTATGATGTCCTCGTGGACGAAAACGGAAATTGGAGTGTCAATTTTCAGATTGAGCAATACCACGTCGGTGTAACATTTTATGTCACTGTTAAAGGATTATATACTTTAAGGGAAGCAACAACTGTTTTTACTGATGCTAATACCAAAATAACAGTTGAAAATGCCAGTGGAGAATCGGGTGGTTCAATTACGCTTACTGCAACCCTTCAACAGTCTGGAAATGGAACTCCAGGAAAAAATAATGACCCGATTGCGAATAGAACCCTTAGTTATTATTTGAATGATGAGTTTGTGGGTTCAGCAGTTACAATAGTTCAGGAGTTGCAACATTAACTACAACTATACCATCTTCTATTGGACCAGGAACATATAATGGTGGAATTGATGCAAGTTTTGGAGGAGATCCAAATAATAATCCTTATGCAGGGTCTTCAAGTAATCCAGGAGGTAGGTTAACAGTAACAGAATCTACCTGCACAACTCCTATGATCTCTGAAATTGTTGATCAACAAAACAATGCGAGCGAGGGGAATTGTTCGGCAATTATTCTTATGATGTTACCACATCTACCGGTACTTCTCCAATTTCATATACCTATTTTACTACGGGTGCTACGGTTACAGCAACCACTTCCGGAACAGTAGTGGAACTATATTTAATGTTGGGGTTACTAATGTAACAGTTACTGCTACTAATAGCTGTGGTAATGATCGGAAAGTTTTACTGTAACCGTGGTTGATGATATTGCACCTACTGCGCTTGCTAAGAACGTAACGATTTACCTGGATGCTGATGGCAATGCTTCAACAACAGCAGCGGCTGTGGATAATGGTTCCAGCGATAACTGTGGTGTTGCCAGTCTT